>NZ_JAJJPG010000137.1:0-8891 GCF_032907665.1 Intrasporangium sp. | reverse complement strand
GAGGGGGGCGTCGAGTGGCCCCGAATGCGCGGGGTGGGCCCGGCGTTTGTGGTGCGTCCGCACTCTCAGCGAGCGCGGCAGGGCAGCGACGTCGTCATCCCGTGAAGCGAGCACAGCGGCATACGGCGTTGTGGGTATGGGACGCGCAGTGGTCGCTCGTCCCCCGCCGCTAGACTTGCCGTTCGGACGGGGGCCGAGCCGCTGCCTGCCGTCGCCCCTCGCGCCCCGGACCAGACTGGTGGCGCCTCGACCCTGAGGACCGTGTCCATGCGCCGCCGACCCACCACCTCGTTGGTGGGCGTCGGCGTTCCCGTCCTTGCCGCACTGGTCCTCGGGGCCTGCACCGCGCCGGCACCGCCGAGCGGCCCTGCGACTCCCACGGCGACGACCGCGACAGCCACCGGCACGGGCACGCCGACGACGACGCCACCGGTCCAGCTCCGACCGCTCGTCGTCGAGACGCACTTCGACTTCACCACGCTCGATCCCGTGGCGCTCGTCGACCGGAGCGGGCTCTTCGTCGCAGGTGCGCTCTACGAGACGCTGACCACGCTCGACCCGGCCGATCCGACCACCGTCCTGCCGGGCCTCGCCGAATACACCCTGTCGCCCGAGCGCAACTGGCTCACGCTTCGGCTGCGCCCCGACGCGACGTTCTCGGACGGCAGCCGCGTCACGTCCGACGACGTCATCTTCACGCTGGCGCGGGCCCGGGGTCTCGGCGGCGTGCCGGGGCAGTTGCTCGGTCCGATCAGCCTCACCAAGGTCGATGACCGCACCCTCACGGTGACCTCTCCCGGCCCGAACTTCGTGCTGCCAGCGGTCCTCGCCAACCCGGCCTTCGGGATCCTCAACGCCGACGTCGTCAAGACGCAGGGCGCCGCGATCGGCCCCGGCGACTCCGCAGGCGGCTGGCTCGCGGAGAACTCGGCCGGCTCGGGGCCCTACGTCATCGCAGACGTCGACCCCGGCCGGTCGGTGACCCTCGAGCCGAACCCGAGATGGTCCGGCGCACGCCCGGCGTTCGGCGACGTCATCATCCGCAACGCCACCCCGGCGCGACAGGTACGCGACATCGAGACCGGCGCGGCCGACGTCGTCCTCGACCTGCCACCGGGCCGGGCCGACGCGATGAAGCTGCAACCCGAGGTGTCCACCGTCGCCATCACGTCGCAGACGTCCTCGACGATCGCCTTCCTCATGCTCAACCGCGACAAGACCGTGAACACGTGGACGGCTGATCCGCACTTCGCCACGGCGGTCCGGCTCGGACTCGACATCGAGGCGATCGTCGCCGCTGCCGGCCCGGGTGCCCAGCCGGCGCTGGGGCTCGTCCCGTCGGGCCTGCCGGGAGCATTCGAGGTGCCGGAGCCTCCCGCCACTCCGTCGACTGCGGCGACCACACCGTCGACCCTGCCGGCCCCCGCGACACCCTCCGGCACGCCGACCCCGGCCACCCCGACGACGCCGCCTCCGATGCGCGCGCCCGCGCCGGGCTCCCCTGCCACCTCCGTCCCGACTTCCACGACTGCCACGATGGAGGATCCCTCCGCCCCGCGCACCGCGGAACCGACGGGCACCGACGCTCCCATCCCCACCGTCACCCCCACCGCCCCACCCGTCCGCGACGTCGCCGCGGCCAAGGCGGCGCTCGCGCGGTCCGGCTACCGCGGGGCGCCGATCCGGCTCACCTACGCCAGCGACCGACCGCTCAACGGCATCGACCTCGCCGGCGTCGCGAAGGTGGTCCGCGGCCAGCTGGCCCAGGTCGGCATCCGGGTCACCCTCGCGCCGACGCCCCTGGCCAAGGCTCGTGCCGCACTCGACACGGGCAAGACGCCGTTCGCGCTCTGGAGCTGGGCACCGGAGTTCGCCGAGGCCGAGGCAGCACTCGCCTTCGGCCCCGGCGGACACCTCGGCCGCCGGGCCGGCTGGATCCTCGGCGTGGACGGCGACATGAGCGCGCTCACCGAGGCGACCCGGAGCTCCTTCGGGGAGGAGCGACCCGGGGCCTTCGCGCGCTGGCAGGTCCAGATGAACCTGTTCGGCCCGTTCGTCCCGCTCTTCCAGCCCGCCGCCCACCACGCCCACGGGGAGCGCGTGACGGAGCTGCCGCGCAGCCCGCTCGTGGCCATCGACCTCGCCCGGGTGCGCTGAGGACCGCGCCGCGCGCGGGTAACGTCACCCCCGTGATGGTCGTATGCCGCTGAGCCCGCTCCCGCACCTGCGTGGCCTCGTGCTCGCGGCGGGGTCGGGCAGCAGGATGGGCGGACCCAAGGCCCTGCTTCGTCCGGGTGGTGACGGACCGACCCTCGTGGAGCGCGCGGTGCGCGTCCTCGTCGAGGGTGGGTGCGACGGGGTGACCGTCGTCGTCGGTGCGGCGGCCGACGAGGTCGCGGCGGTTCTCACCGCCCTCACTCGAGTGGCCCCGTCATCCACGGGTCCACGCACCGAACCCGAACCGAACGATGGCGACGATGTGACGGACCTGGACGTCGTCGAGTGCCCTGACTGGTCCGAGGGCATGGGGGCCTCGCTCCGGGCCGGCCTGGCTGCCCTGCTCCCCCGCCACGACGTCGAGGCGGTCGTCATCACCCTCGTCGACCTGCCCGACGTGGGGCCGGAGGTCGTGCGCCGGCTGCTCGGAGCCGACCCGGCGGTGACCACCACGACGACCCCGGCGATGACCAGCACGGCACGCGGCTGGAGCACGGAACTCAGCCGAGCGGCATACGGCGGCGTCCCCGGCCACCCCACGCTCATCGGGCGCAACCACTGGCAGGGGGTACTCACGGTGGCCCGGGGCGATCGCGGGGCACGCGACTACTTCCGGACCCACACCCACGCCCTCGTCGAGTGCGGCGACCTCGCCTCCGGTCGCGATGTCGACTCACCGGCAGATCTCGACAGGTGAACGGCTGGCGCTTGTCGCCGCGGTGTGCTTCCCCGTTCCGCGATTCTCGGCAATGCTCAGGACATGGACGCCGTGACCGTGCCCGCCGCCTCGGGGCAGCTGCCCGCCACGTTCGCGAGTCCCGAGGACGTCGCTGCCGCGCTCGGACGGACCGGCTACCTCGCCGACGACGCCCTCGCGACGGTGACGTTCCTCGCCATCCGCCTCGGCCGGCCGATCCTGCTCGAGGGCGAGCCGGGGACCGGCAAGACGGCGCTCGCCGAGGCCCTCGCTCAGGCGCTCGACCTCGAGCTCATCCGACTGCAGTGCTACGAGGGCATCGACGCCACGCAGGCGCTCTACGACTGGGACTTCCCCCGCCAGATCCTGCACCTGCGGGCCGTCGAGGCACTGTCGCGTCAGGAGCGTCGCGACCCGCTCGAGCTCGAGACAGAGCTCTTCGACGAGCGGTTCCTCCTCGCTCGACCGGTTCTGCGCGCCCTGCGCGAGTCGCCGTGCGTGCTCCTCATCGACGAGATCGACCGCGCCGACGACGAGTTCGAGGCGTTCCTCCTCGAGGTGCTGTCGACGTGGCAGGTGACCGTTCCCGAGGTGGGGACGATCACGGCGGGCACGCCCCCGATCGTCGTGCTCACGTCCAACCGCACCCGCGAGCTCCACGACGCCCTGAAGCGCCGGTGCCTCTACCACTGGATCGACCACCCGGGCCTGGCCCGCGAGCTGGAGATCGTCCGCACCCGGCTGCCCGACGTGCCTCCCGTGCTGGCCGGCGAGGTCGTCGGGGTCATCCAACGGCTGCGCTCCGAGGGTGGCCTCATCAAGCCGCCCGGTGTCGCCGAGACGCTCGACTGGGCCCGCGCGCTCGTCGCGCTCGGCGCCGCCGCGCTCGACCCCGAGGTCGCGGCCGCGTCGCTCGGGTCGGCCGTCAAGTACCGCGAGGACGCAGAGCGCGTGCGCGCCATGCTCGACCGTCTGCTGACGCGATGACGGTCGTCGACGCGTCACCGGCCCGGTGGGCGGCCGAGGCCTGGCTGCTCGGATTCGCCCGGGCGCTGCGCGCAGCCGGTCTGCTCGTCACCGCCGACCGTGAGCGGACCTTCCTGCTCGCGCTCGCCGAGGTGGGGCTCGCCGAGCGGCGCGACGTCTACTGGACCGGTCGCGCGACGCTGACGTCGTCCCCGGCCGACATCGAGCGCTACGACCAGGTGTTCACCTCGTGGTTCAGCGCCGAGCAGCCGACCCAGCTGCGGCGGCCGGAACGCGAGGTGCCGCCCGCCACGCAGGCCGCCCTCGAGGAGGGCGCGGGGGGCGCGGGCGAGGATGCCGGTGAGGAGTCGGTCCACGCCCGGGCGAGCGGGCGGGAGGTCCTCCGGCACCGCGACGTGGCCACCCTCGGTGTCGAGGAGCGGCGGGCGCTCGCGCAGCTCTTCGGGCGGTTGCACCCTCGCGCCCCGCGGCGCCGGGCGCGCCGGCACGTCCGCTCGCGGCTCGGGCAGATCGACGGGCCCGCGACCCTGCGCGAGCAGCTGCGTCGCATGGGCGAGCCCGGTCGCATCCACCACAGGTCCCGCGGCAGCCGCCCCCGCCGGGTGGTGCTGCTCATCGACGTCTCGGGTTCGATGAGCGCCTACGCCGACAGCCTGCTCCGGCTCGCCCACGCCTTCGTCCAGGCTGCCGGCCCGAGGGGCTCGGTCGAGGTCTTCACGATGGGCACGCGGCTGACGCACGTCACCCGGGCCCTGCGCGAGCGAGACCCGGACCGGGCGCTGGTCGCGGCCGGCGAGGCCGTGCCGGACTGGTCAGGGGGCACGCGGCTGGGCGAGTCGATCGGGGCGTTCCTCGACCGTTGGGGACGGCGGGGGATGGCCCGCGGCGCCGTCGTTGTTGTCTTCTCCGACGGTTGGGAGCGTGAAGGTCCGCAGCTGCTCGGCGAGCAGATGCGCCGGCTCGCCGCCCTCGCCCACCGGGTGGTCTGGTCGAACCCGCACCGCGGCAAGGCCGGTTACCAGCCGGTGCAGCAGGGGATCGCGGCGGCGCTCCCGCACATCGACGACTTCGTCGCCGGTCATTCGTTCGCGACGTTCGAGGAGCTGATCGAGGTGGTGGCTCGTGCGTGAGGTGCTCGCGGAGCTCATGGAGTGGTGGGACGCCGGCGAGGTGGTCGGCGTCGGCACCGTCGTCGGGACCTGGCGCTCGGCCCCTCGCCAGCCGGGTGCGTCGATGCTTGTCGGGCCGGGCGGCGAGGCCGTCGGATCAGTGTCCGGAGGCTGCGTGGAGGGAGCCGTCTACGAGCTCGGCCAGCAGGTCCTCGAGTCCGGGACGCCCGTGCTCCAGCGCTATGGGATCAGCGACGACGACGCGTTCGCCGTCGGTCTGACCTGCGGCGGAATCCTCGACGTCTTCGTCGAGAAGGTCTCCAGGGAGTCCTTCCCCGAGCTGGGCCTCGTCGCCGCCGACATCGAGGCCGGCCGTCCGGTCGCGGTCGCCACGGTCATCGAGCACCCGGACCCGGCATGGCTCGGCCGGCGGCTCGTCGTGCACCCCGAGGCTGTGGACGAGGCAGCGGTGGACGAAGCAGCTGTGGAGGACGGAGCCACTCGAGTGGCCGGGGACGCGGAAGCCGACCCCACCGGGACTGGGGCTGTGGAGGACGGGCCCACTCGAGCGGGCGGCGGCGCGGACGCGAGCCCAGCGGCATACGGGCTGCGCATGTCCCTCGGCAGCCCGCGCGCGGATGACGCCGTGCGCGACGACGCCCGCGGCCTCCTCGCGCAGGGCCGCACGGCGACGCTCACCTACGGACCCGACGGGGAGCGCCGTGGCGAGGGGATGCGGGTCTTCGTCCAGAGCCACGCGCCGAAGCCGCGGATGCTCGTCTTCGGGGCGATCGACTTCGCCGCGGCGGTTGCCAGGGTGGGCAGCTTCCTCGGATACCACGTGACGGTGTGCGACGCCCGGCCCGTCTTCGCGACGAAGACCCGCTTCCCAGCCGCCGACGAGGTCGTCGTCCGGTGGCCGCACGACTACCTCCGGGAAGAGGTCGAAGCAGGGCACATCGACGGTCGCACCGTGCTCGCCGTGCTCACCCACGACCCAAAGTTCGACGTGCCCCTCCTCGAGGTCGCGTTGCGCCTGCCCGACGTCGCCTACATCGGGGCCATGGGGTCGCGGCGCACCCACGAGGACCGCCTCGAGCGCCTGCGCGAGGCCGGTTTGACCGAGGCCGAGCTGGCACGGATGTCGTCCCCCATCGGCCTCGACCTCGGGGCGCGCACGCCGGAGGAGACGGCCATCTCGATCGCCGCCGAGATCATCGCGCTCCGCTGGGGTGGCCAGGGCGAGCGACTGGCTGAGCTCGAGGGGCCGATCCACCACCACGAGCACCCGCACGACACCTGAGTCGTACGCCGCTGGGCCCCGGCCCCGCTGGGCACTCCCTCCTTCTGCTGCGGGGCCCGAAGGTCAGTGGACCCCGAAGCAGAAGGGGTGGCCGGCGGGGCTGGCATAGACGGCGGACACCTCGTCGCCGTCGGGGTTGTCGGGCGGTCGCCTCGGCGCCTGGAGCTGACGGCCGCCGAGCTCGACCGCCAGCCGGCCGGCCTCGTCCAGGTCGTCCACGTGCAGGTCGACGTGCACCTGTTGCTGCTGCCTGCCGTTCGGCCAGTCCGGGGGCACGTGGTTCGGGGATCGTTGCACCCCCATGACCCACTCGCCGTCGACCACGATGCTGTGCCAGTCGTCGTCCCGGTGGACCGTGCCGCCGAGGAGCCCGGCCCAGAACGCGCTCTCGGCCTCGATGTCGCTCGCGTCGAACACGACGACGCGTCTGATGATCTTCACGTCCGCTCCCGTCCCAGTTCCGCGCAAAGGATCGGATCATCGTAGGACCGGTTGCGGACGCTTCGCGTCCGCAGCCCTCAGAGGCTCTGCGGGAAGCCGACCCGCCACGACGGGTATCGCAGCGTCCAGCCGAGCTCGCGCTTGGCCTTCGCGTTGGACGACCCGCGGATCTTCGTCATGAGGTTGACGCCGTGCTCGCCGATGAGGATGCGCGCGAGCCACACCGGGACCCGCCGCGGCCCCGGTGCACCGATGGCCTCGGCCATGGCCGGCAGCCACTCCGACATCCGGGCCGGCTCGTCGTCGACGATGTTGTAGAGGCCGGCGGACCCCCGCTCGACGGCCGCCACGGTCGCGTTGGCCGCGTCGACACTGTGGACGAAACACCAGACGCCGGCGCCGTCGCCGACGAGGGGCATCTTGCGCTGGCGGACCATCTGGAGGATCGCGCCGTCCTCGCCCTTCGCGATGCCCGTGCCGGGACCGTAGAAGCCGCCGTAGCGAAGGACGACGCCCTCGAGGTCGGTCGCCCCGCCGACGGCTTCCTCGACGTGGCGGATCGCGGCGAGGGTCTCCCGCGACTGGGGAGCCGGGTCCGGGTCGAGACCCGTGGTCTCGTCGGCGAGCCCGCTGCCGGTGCGCGGGTTGGTCCAGCCGGTGAAGCTCTGCGCGAGGAACCGGCCCACGCCGAACGTCCGCGCGGCCTCGAGCAGGTGGTCCGTCCCCTCGGTGCGCAGCCGGTTCGTCAGCCCGAAGGTCCGGTCGAAGTGCTTGGGATCCATACCGGCTCGCAACGCGGTGAGCTGGTGGATGATGACGTCGGGCTTGGCTTCCTCGACGGCCGCGAAGACCGAACTGCGGTCGAGGCCGTCCATGCGCAGCGGCGTCGCACCGGCTGCCGCGATCGATGCCGTGTTGCCGGAGCGCGTCGTGCCGAAGACGTGGTGTCCCGCAGCGACGAGGGCAGGGGTGAGGGTGTGGCCGAGGGCGCCGCTGGCGCCCGCCAGAAGGACTCGCATGATCGCTCCTTCGTGTGGAGATGCGTGGTGATGTCCCCTCCGACGCCCCACCCCGGCGCGGTGTGACAGCCGGCGTGGAATCCTTGGGGCGTGACTCTCATCGCCGAGTCCCACGACGAGCTCCGGCCGCTGATGTTCTCCATCGCCTACCGGATGCTCGGCAGCGTCGTCGAGGCGGAGGACGTCGTCCAGGAAGCGCTCCTGCGGATGGCCCGCGCCACCGCCGAGGGTGAGGAGCCTCGCAACCTCGATGCGTGGGCGACGACGGTGACGACGCGGCTCGCCATCGACACGCTGCGGTCCGCTCGGGTGCGGCGCGAGGCCTATGTCGGGTCATGGCTGCCCGAGCCCCTCGTCACCGACCATGCACCCGACCCGGCCCATCGCATCGAGCTCGACGAGTCGGTGTCGGTGGCGATGCTCGTGCTCATGGAGACGCTGAGCCCGCACGAGCGCGCGGTGTTCATCCTCCGTGAGGCGTTCGGCTACGACTACGCGGACATCGCGGCGATCGTCGAGCAGTCCGAAGCGACCTGCCGACAGCACTTCTCGCGTGCCCGCAAGCACCTCGAGGCGGGGCGCCAACGCTTCTCGGCGTCGTCGAAGCGTCGGGACGAGCTCGCGGCAGCGTTCCTCGACGCCGTCCAGCGTGGTGCGCTCGCGGACCTCGAGCGGATCCTCGCCGACGACGTCGTGTTCTGGGGCGACGGCGGAGGGAAGGCCCCGGCCATCGGCAAGCCGATGCAGGGAGCCGTGGCGGTGGCACGGTTCGTCCTCGGCCTGGCCCGTCGCGGCGGTCCGCTGGGCTTCCGCCTCGAGCCCGCCCGAGTCAACGGCGAGCCCGGTCTGCTCACCATCGGCCCGTCAGGGGAGCTGCTCGGCGTGCTCGCCCTCGAGGTCGCGGACGGCCGGATCGTCGGCCTGCGCAACCAGATCAACCCTGACAAGCTGCGCCACCTCGGCAACGTCGGCGACCTCAACGCGCTCATGCGCGGGACGGACTGAGCCGAGTCATTCCACGAGGTCGGCCAACCGGGCCAAGGCCATTCGGGTCCCTTCTTATCGAGCACACAGGGCGACCCTCGCCGGATGCCGCTGGGCTCGCTCGCGCTCAACGG
>NZ_JAJJPG010000136.1:0-8957 GCF_032907665.1 Intrasporangium sp. | reverse complement strand
ATCAAGCCGCATCCGCGGGCCGCGCTCCCCCTCGCCATCTCGGTGGAGGCCGCGCGGAAGGTGCTCGCCGACGCCGGTTTCGACCCCGCCCTGGTGCAGCTTGCCGCCGAGGCAGACGGGCAGGGCCTGGCGAAGACCCTCGCCGAGCGTGACGAGGTCGCCATCATCGACTACACGGGTGGGCCGGCCTTCGGCGCCTGGCTCGAGGAGCGTGGGGCCGCGCTCGGCAAGCTCGTCTTCACCGAGAAGGCCGGCCTCAACACCGTCGTCGTCGACTCGACCGACAACCTCAAGGGCATGCTCGGCAACCTTGCCTTCTCGCTGACGCTCTACTCCGGACAGATGTGCACGGCCCCACAGAACATCTACGTGCCGACCGGCGGGGTCGACACCGACGAGGGCCACCTGTCCTTCGACGAGTTCGCCGATCGTCTGGCCGGGGCGGTGGCGCGCCTCACGGGTGACGACGCCAAGGCCGTCGAGCTGCTCGGGGCAACCGTCAACGACCAGGTTCGCTCCAACGCCGACTCCCTCGAGTCGATGGCGGCGGAGGCCGAGGGCCGGGTCGTGCTCGAGTCGCGCCGGATCGCGCACCCCACCTATGCGGAGGCCGTGGTCCGGGCACCCGGGCTGGTCTCTGTCGACGTGCAGCGCGAGGACGTCTACACGCAGGAGTGCTTCGGGCCCGTGGGCTTCCTCATCCAGACCGCGTCGACTGACCAGTCGCTCGCCCAGCTCTCCGACACCGTGCACCGGCACGGAGGGATGACGGCCTCGGTGTACTCGACGAGCGAGGAGGTCCTCGAGCGGGCCCGCGAGGCAGCGGTCGCCGGCGGTGTTGCCCTGTCGGAGAACCTCACCGGCCAGATCTTCGTCAACCAGACCGCGGCCTTCTCCGACTACCACGGCACCGGGGCCAACCCCGCTGCCAACGCCGCCTACACAGACGCCGCCTTCGTCGCCAATCGCTTCCGGGTCATCACCTCCCGCCGCCACGTGTGACTCTGCAGTGACGCTCACCCAATCCCACATCGACCGGGCCTCACTGCAGCGCAAGGTCATCCGCACGCTCGTCGCCACCCAGGTCCTGGGTGGCGTCGGTATGGCGAGCGGCATCGCAGTCGGGGCGCTCCTCGCCGAGGAGATCAGCGGGACCGAGGCGCTCGCGGGTGTCGGGACCACGTCACAGGTCCTCGGGAGCGCCCTCATCACGATCCCCGTCGCGAGGGTCATCGCGAGCCGGGGTCGTCGGATGGGACAGTCGCTCGGGCTGGGCGTCGCCTTCGTCGGTGCGGCCCTCGTCATCACCGCGGCAGTCGCCGGGTCGTTCCCCCTCTTCCTCGTCGGGATGTTCCTCTTCGGCGGTGGCACGACGGCGAACAACCAGGCGCGTTACGCCGCAGCGGACCTCGCCCTGCCCGCGCACCGGGGGCGTGACCTCTCCATCGTCGTCTGGGCGACGACGATCGGGTCCGTCGCCGGCCCCAACCTCATCGGACCGGGCGTCTCGGCTGCTCGTCTCGTCGGAATCCCCGACCTCGCCGGTTCCTTCATCTTCTCGCTCGCCGGCTTCTTCCTCGCCTGGTTCGTCGTCAACCGCCTGCTGCGCCCCGACCCGTTGCTCACGGCCCGTGCGCTCGAGGCGACGGCGCACGAGGAGCGAGCCCAGCGGCATACGGCCGGGCTCGCGGAGGGCACCACGTCGGGACCCGCGCCGACGGCACCCAACCACGATGGGTCGATGCGGCGTGGCTTCTCGGTGATCCGTGCCAACACCCATGCGCTGCGGGCAGTGCTCGTCATGGGCCTCGGTCACCTCGTCATGGTGGCCGTCATGGTGATGACCCCGATCCACATGAAGCACGGCCACGCGGGACTCGAGGTCATCGGCTTCGTCATCTCCATCCACATCCTCGGTATGTACGTCCTGTCGCCTGTGGTCGGCACGGCCGTCGACCGGTGGGGTGGGCGGCCCGTCGCCATGCTCGGCGGCGTGATCCTCACCCTGTCCGCGGTCCTTGCCGCGCTCTCGGACGCGGGGTGGTCAGCCCTGTTGCTCGTGGCGCTCTTCCTGCTCGGCGTCGGGTGGTCGTGCACGCTCGTCTCGGGATCGACCCTGCTCACCGGCGCCGTCGAGACAGAGGAGAGGCCGGCGTCCCAAGGCCTCGCGGACGTCTTCATGGGGCTTGCCGGGGCGGGCGGCGGCGCCGTCGCGGGGGTGGTGGTCGGGTCCCTCGGCTACGCCTGGCTCGCGGGAGCCTCGGCCCTGGTCGGGCTCGTCATCCTCGCCATCGCCGCTGCGCTGCAGCGCACGCGCCCGCGGGCCGTCTGACACGTCCTGCTGTCAGGTGCTGGCGGGGGTTCCCGGTCCAAGGGTCTCGCGCAGGACACCGGCGACCGTGGGGAAGAGCTCCAGGAGGCGGCTATGGCCGGACACGGCCGCGATGCTCGTGTGGCGGCGGTGCAGGAGCTCGAAGGGCTCAGCCTCCCCCGACTGGGTGTCCTGGCCCGCGTGACGCAGTTGGAGAAAGGTGTGGAAGCGCGAGTCGAGGATCGTGGGCATTCGCCGGTCGACAGTGGAGTGGTCCCCCGGACGGGGCATGGTGAGCCGCTGACTCGTGTGGTCGTAGGCGCCGACGTAGGCCTGCCCCTGTGACCCCAACGGTCGGCGTGCCTCGCGCGGGTGGATCATGACACCGTCGTGCCACAAGGCGCTGTAACCACGAGCCATCGAGACCCCCCGTCCCCGCTCGGATCTGGTCGAGTAGACGGCCAGACGGTCGAGGTAGTCGATGCTGAGCAGATCGTCGTCATCGACGCGGAACCACACGACCGTGCGCGATGGCGACTCGACCCTCTCGAGGACGCGCTCGAAATGGCTCGGAACGCCCCCCGATCCGGCTGGGAGCAGCTCGAGAACGTCGTAGCGCTCCGCCGCCGCGAGCAGCTGCCCCAACCACGGTTCGGGCATCTCGGGCGAGTAGCTCACCACGTGCCTGTAGACATGCTCCTTGCGCATCTGCTGGAGCAACGGCACGGACAGCTCGAGAAACATGGTGGCGCGCGGGCCCATTCGTTCCGCTGACCACAGCCGCGCTTTGTAGGCGTCCTCGTCGGGAAATGCGCGAGAGGTCTTGAAGGCGGACGTCCCCCGGTAGTACTGGCTGTATCTCGTCCACCCGAAGAAGGCCGGAGGAACATCGTCGGCCGTGTGGGACCACGCCACTGCCGTTCTGGACGTGATCTCACGCCCGACGTGGCGGACGCGGCGTGCCGCTGCCCTCAGGACTCGCGGCGGGTTGGCCCAAGGGCTCCGGGGCATGGGCACCATTGTGCCGAAGGATCTGAGCGCGGGGCTGTGAGGACCCGCCCACCTTTTCGATGGAGTTGCGCCCGACCCCGGAGAACTGAGGCGTGATGGAGATGGCGGCGCCCGCCGCGGGGGGTGGTGGTCGAGTCCCTCGGCTACGCCTGGCTCGCGGGAGCCTCGGCCCTGGTCGGGCTCGTCATCCTCGCCATCGCGGCGCAGATCCAGCCCCGGGAGGCCTCCGTGCGCCGTCTCTGAGCTGCGCACAGCCGCAAGCTGTTTCGCGATTCTCCGGACAAGGGCCAACCGGAGCGGACCATCGGCCAGGTCGGCGTCGCCGACCTGGCCGATGTCGGGGGACGCAGTCCATTCCCCGGTGCGTCATCCATCGGACGTCTGGAGTAACGCGTGACCAAGAGAAGCACGCCTTCCCGCCGACTGAGCCGTCCCAAGAAGTTCGTTGCGGGCGCGGCCGCCCTCACCCTGCTGGCCCTGGGTGGAGTCCAGGGCGCCAACGCGGCCGACCCGGGCGTGGACATCGTCTACGTCGCCACCGGCGCCAACTTCCCCGACGCGCTCGCGGGAAGTGTTCTCGCCGCGCTCGACGGCGCGCCGATCCTGCTCGTCACAAGGGACTCGATCCCGACGGCGACGGCCATGGAGCTCGGCCGTCTCGACCCGCGGTACATCCGCATCCTCGGCGGCCCGAACACCGTCAGCGACGCGGTGCTGAACCTGCTCAAGGGCTACGCCACCGCCAACACGGCCAACGAGGTCACCCGGATCTCCGGGCTGGACCGGTATGCCACGGCTGCCGAGATCTCCCGGCTCGTGCCCGCAGCCGCCTCCAAGCTGCCGGACAACCAGGTCAAGGTCGTCACCGGAAGCCCGGTGCTCCCAACGACGCTGGGTGCCGTCGCGTCGACGGCCGTCATGCTCCCCGACGTCTGCCCCGGTGCGGACAGCTGGAAGATCCGTGCCACGGCCAACGGCTACTACGTCACGTCCGGATCGGTCACCGCTGGTGGTGCGACCACCGCGCGGTCGCTCGACAACGCTGGGAGCCCTCTCACCTCGACCGTCACCAACCAGAACTTCGTGCTGAACGCTGGGCAGACCCGCGAGACCTACGTCAGCGACTTCATCTTCGACTGGGTCGACGCCGGCAACCACACGATCCGCCAGTGGGGTGTTGAGGACACCAACACGAGCGTGACCGCGACGCAGAACCGGCTCCTTGTCGAGGTGATCGGCTACACCTGCTGGGCCGTCCTGCCGGATTCGATGTGATCGATCGGCACGACGCCCGATCGATCACATCGACCGGCTGGGCTCACGCGGTGACGCGCAGCGTCGAGGTCCGGTCCGGCCTGACGAGGACCTCGATGCGATCAGCGACCCGCGACTTCAGCTCGGTGACGTGGCTGACGATGCCGACGGTGCGCCCGCCGGCTCGCAGTCCCTCGAGCGTGTGCATGACGTCGTCGAGCACGTCGGGGTCCAGGGTGCCGAAGCCCTCGTCGACGAAGAGGGTCCCGAGGTCGACGCCGCCGGACTCGGCGCGGACGACTTCGGCGAGGGCCAGGGCCAGGGACAGCGAGACATAGAAGGTCTCGCCGCCGGAGAGGGTGCCGACGTCGCGAACCTGGTTGGTGTGCATGTCGTGGACGCGCACGCCGAGGCCGGACTTGGCGTTGCCCTTCTTCGCGTCGGTGTGCTCGAGGGAGTAGCGGCCACCGGAGAACCGGGCGAGCTCGGTGTTCGCGGCAGCGAGCACCTCGGCGAAGCGTCGAATGAGGACGTACTTGGCGAGATCGAGGTTGAGCTGGTTGTCGCCGTTGCCTGCGACGAGCTGGCCGAGCCGGACGGCGTCCGCGGTCTCGGCGATGCACTCGGCGTTGCGCTCCAGTGCCGCCTTGATCCCGACGACCCGCTCCCGGGTCTTCCTCACCTGGCTGCGCAGGCTGCCGTGCTCGTGGGTGGCGGCCTCCATCTCCTTCTTCGCGGCCTTCTCGAGCTCGACCATCGGCTCGATGTCGTCGAAGAGGGCGTCGAGCTGCACGTCTGCGAGCTCGGGTCCGGAAAGGCCGGCCTTGACGCGCGTGCAGGCCGTCTCGAAGTCGGCGATCTCCTTCTCCCGCGCCGCGATCCACTCGACGGACTGGTCCGCCTCGAGCCACTCGCCGACATCGGTGAAGCCTGCGGCTGCGAGGTCGGCATCGCGGGCCGCCTCGTCCTCGGCGACGCTGGCCCGGGCCGAGTCGCGTCGGCCGATCGCATCGACGAGTTCGTCGATGCGCGCCGCGGCTGCGACCAGCACGTCGCGGCGCTCGGATACCGTGGCGTGACCGTCCCGAGCGGTCTCCACGACCGCGGTGTCGGCGGCGATGCGCGAGTCGAGCTCCTCTGTGGCGTGGTCGAGCCTGGCGAGGTCGGCGGTCAGCTGCTTGGCACGCTCGGTCAGCTCGTCGGCGCGCCGGCGGAGATGCGCGAGCGTGGTCTCGGCGCGGGTGACGTCTCCTGCGGCTCGCAGCGATGCCGCGAGCTCCTCGGCGGCGTGCTCGGCCGCGGATCGGGCCGCGTCGATGTCGAGGCCCTCCGAGGCGGCCGCCTGCCCGCGGATCTCGACCCGGAGTGCGGTGAGCGCGTCGCCGGCCTCGGCCAGCGCCGACCGCAGCGCCTCGACGCGCTCCTCCTCGGCGATGACCTGCTCCGGCGTCACCGCGTCGGGGGTGGGTCGCGCGGGGGCGGGATGCTCGAGCGACCCGCAGACGGGGCAGGGCCGCCCCTCCACGAGGGACAGGCCGAGCTCGCCGGCGATGTCGTCGATGCGCGCCTGGCGCAGCCGCGCCAGCTCCGCCTCACCATCACGGAGCGCGGAGAGGGCCCGGGTTGCCCGTTCCTCTGCCTTGGGCAGTTTCGCAGCGGCGGCAGCCTCGAGGGTCGCGGCATCGAGCTGCCTCCTGGCCCTGGCGGCGGTGGCCTTCCGCCCCTCGAGGAGCGCGTTGAGGTGACGGGCCGCGGCCAGGGACTCCTCGCAGGTGCGGATCGTCCCCGGGAGCGCCTCGAGCTCGGCCGTCACCTGCGCGAGGGCCGAGCGGGCACTGCCGGCTTGGCCCGTCATTTCCTCGAGCTGGGTGCGTCGCACTGACAGCAGGCCTTCGAGCTCGGCTGCTGCGGTGAGGGCACCGACGACCTCGCGCGCCGACGACGCGACCACCCGGAGCTCGGCGACGCTCAGCTCCCGGTGCTCGGGAGCGACCCGGGACCTGGCGGCGGCGACCGCTGCCTCGGCCCGCTTGAGTGCAGCCTCGCTCTGGGCGAGCGTGCGCACGGCGCCGGCGACCGGCCTGGCCCGCCTCGCTCGCGCCACCGCCGCCCGCAGCTGCTCGAACTCGATCGCTCGCCGCCCGAGCGACTCGTCCTCGCGCTGGAGCTCGAGGAGCCGCTGCCGGCGTTGCCTGCGGAGCCTGGCGTCGCCGACCATGTCGGCCATCTGCTGGTGGGCCTCGATGGCCTCGCGGCTGGCCTTGGCGGCGTGGCGCTCGCGGGTGGCCAGCTCGTCGACGACCTGGGCCAGCTCGCCGTCGAGCTCGCTGGGCGCCGTCTGTGCGATGGCCACGAGCTCGTCTCGACGCTCCGGCTCGAGGCCGGCCGAGACAGCGAAGGCATGGATGCAGTCGCGGATCTCTGCCACGGCCCCCGCCCGTCGGGCCTGGGCGGCCCGCCCGACCTCGACGATCTCCTCCTGCACGCGGCGGAAGAAGGCAGTGCCGAAGACCTTCTCGAGCAGCTTCCCCTTGTCCTCGGACCGGGCCCGCAGGAAGGTGGCGAACTCACCCTGCGGCAGGATCACCGTCTGCACGAACTGGTCGCGCGTCAGACCGACCGCTCGCGTGATCTCGTCGTCGCAGTCGCCGATGTTCGTCGAGAGCAGCTCCCCACCGTTGAGGTCGTCGGGGCTCGAGATGCGCCACAGCTTCACGGACGGCTGCTGCACCGTCAGACCAGCCCCGCGCGACTTGGGCCGCTCGAAGCGGGGGGTCCGCCGAACTCGGTAGAGCCCCGACTGCGTCTCGAAGACGAGCGTGACGACCGGGATCGCACGCGGATCCGCGTGGTGCGAGTGGATGCGCTCGACGTCCGCCGACGCCTGGGCGACCTTGCCGTAGAGCGCGAAGGTGATCGCGTCGATGATCGTCGACTTGCCGGAGCCGGTCGGGCCCTCGAGCAGGAAGAGGCCGGCGCGGCCGATGGAGCCGAAGTCGATGACCTCCGTGCCGGCGAACGGCCCGATGGCCGTCATCTCGAGACGGTGCAGCTGCACGTCAGGCCACCCCCACCGCACCGGCCCGGGATCGCCGTATGCCGCTGTGCTCACCGGGAGCGGACGTGCCGGTGCGCTCCTGCCGCTCCTGCGCCTCGGCGAGCGCCTGGGCCGTGACGGCGGCCTCGTAGCCGGCGACGAAGCACCCGATCTCGCCGTCGCTTGCCTCGGCCTTGGTGACGTAGGCGATGAAGTCGGAGCCGAGCTCGCGCGGGTCGCGCTCGGTCACCGCGGTCGTGCCGCGAACCCCGCGCTCGATCCGCTCGTCGGGCTGGTGGAAGACCTGCAGGACGTGGGCGAAGCGGGACGTGAGCCGGTCCATGAGCGAGTCGGGCCGTGCTCGGTCCGTCACGGTGACGCGCACCCACGACTCCTCGTGGCGAGCCAGGGCCGGGTCGCCGAGGAGCTCGTCCAGGGTGCCGCGCAGGGTCGCCATCGGTCGCGGCTGGTCGATCGCCACGGGGGTCACGGCGGCGGGTCCCTCGGCGGGCAGGTCGACGAGGAGCACGACCTTGCTCTGGTCCTGCTCGGAGAACGAGTAGCGCAGCGGCGAGCCGCAGTAGCGCACGACCGACCCGTCGGCGCACTCGGGCGCCTGTGGGCCGTGCAGGTGGCCGAGCGCGGCGTAGTCGATGCCCTTGAAGACGGTCCCGGCGACGCGGTCGACCCCACCGACGGCGATCGAGCGCTCGGAGTCGCTCGGCTCGGCGCCGGCCACGAAGGCGTGGGCCACGACGACGGAGCGGACGCCGGGGCGCCCGGCCAGGTCCTCGCGGACCCGGTCGCACGCGGCGCCGACGACCGCTTGGTGCGAGCGGGGCAGAATCTCGCCGCCGTGCGCCAGGGCCGACCGGGCGTGGTCGACGTCGAGATAGGGGATGCCGTAGATCGCGACCGGGACCCCGTCGGAGCCGTGGAGCAGGACGGGCAGGTCGATCATCGAGATGTCGGTGATCATCCGGATCCGGTCCCGGAAGAGGCCCGCCCCGTAGCCCAGCCGGATGGCCGAGTCGTGGTTGCCCGAGGTCACGACGACGGTCGTCACCTGGGACAGTCGCGAGAGGGTCCACTCGAAGAGCTGGACCGACTCGACGGGCGGCACCCCGCGGTCGTAGACGTCGCCCGCGACGATGACTGCGTCGATCGGCACCCCGTCAGGTGGGTCCTCGACGAGCTCGCAGATGCGGTCGAGCACGGCTGACTGCGCCTCGTGCAGGCTCACACCGTGGAGCGTGCGCCCGAGGTGCCAGTCCGACGTGTGGAGCAACCGCATGCCTCGAAGGTAGGACGACTTACCGACAGACCCTGCCGGGACACGCGGAG
>NZ_JAJJPG010000135.1:0-9039 GCF_032907665.1 Intrasporangium sp. | reverse complement strand
TCGAGTGGCCCCGATGTGCACACCCTGGCTGGGGAGGATGGGGCCACTCGAGTGAGGCCGTCAGCCCTGGACGAGCCGCTCGACCGTCGCGCCGAGGCGCGGAAGGGCGGCGACCACCTGCTCCCTCGCCTTGCCCCGCAACGCGCTGTACACCTTCTTCGCGGCCGTGTGCGACGTCCCCTCGGCCTTGGCGTCGGTGACGGCGAGGAGAGCGTCGGCGGCTTCGCCCGAGCGGGCCTGCAGGTGCGTTGCGAACGGGGCGTCGCCCTTGGTCGCCCACAGCGGGTCGAGGGCGGCAGCGAACTGCGGCAGCAGCCGGTCGGTCGCGCTGGGGACGAAGTCGCCACCGAGCTTCTTCGCAGCGGCGTAGCCGGCCTTGACGGCGGCGCCGCCGATGCCCGACTTCTCGGCGACCTCGGCGTCGATGACCTCCGTCAGCGCGGCCACGGCGGTCGGGCGGCGAGTCTGGTCGAGAAGGGCGTCGGACACAGCACTACTCACTGGGGTCTCCTTGGAGGGTATGGAGGGAATCTGTCACGTGCGCGGAGCCGGCCGGAGAAGACCTTGCGGTGGGTCGACGCCGCGTACGGAGCATCCTCTCAGAGGCACTAAACTGGCGAGCACACCCCACGATCCGGAGGAACACGTGAGTTCACTCAAGGTTGAGATGGTTGCCGCAGACCGCAAGGTCTGGGAGGGCGAGGCCAAGCTGGTGCGGGCCCGGTCGATCGCCGGTGACCTCGGCATCCTGCCGGGCCACAGCCCGTTGCTCGGCGTCCTCGTCGAGGGTGACGTCACCATCGAGGCACTCGACGGGGCGCGTTCCACCGTCACCGTCGACGGTGGCTTCCTCTCCGTCGACTCCGATGTCGTGACGATCGTCGCCGAGCACGTCGACGCCTCGTCGATGCAGACCACGACGAACTGAGCCCGCGCCGTGCCGTCCGTTCTCGTCTCCACCGAGATCGTGATCGGCACGCTCCTGGTCATTGCCCTGCTCGCGCTCGGGGCGACCTACCTGCGCCGCCGCTACATCGCCGGTGGCCAGCCGCTCACGCTGTGCGGCTACCGCGCCGGTGGCTCCGACCGCTGGCACCTCGGCCTCATGCGCCTGGGAGACGACGCCCTCGAGTGGTTCACCCTCGGGGGCGTTTCGCTGCGTCCGAAGCGTCGGTGGCAGCGCCAGGCCCTGCTCCTCGAGGCGCCGCGGCTCCTGTCGGCGGAGGAGGCGTTGGCCCTGCTACCCGATGCCTATGCGGTCATCTGCACCGATCGGATCGACACGTTCGAGCTCGCCCTCCAGGGGCCCGACTACACCGCCGTGCGTTCCTGGCAGGAGGCGGCGCCGCCCGGCTACAACGTCAACGTCGCCTGACGCACGGGGGCTCACGGCCCCGGCGGGCCTGCAGCGGTCCGTGGCAAGGAGGGTGACCTTGTCGCCCTCGATCTCCGCCCCCGTGTCCCCCGAAGGCCCGCGTTGCTGGGTCCGCCAACCTCAGTGCTTCTTCTTCTCCGGGCGCTCGACTCGGCCACCGCCCGGCTGCCACAGGACGTCACCGCCGATCGGCAGGTTGGCGATCCGCGCGAGGATGAAGAGCAGGTCCGAGAGCCGGTTGAGGTACTTCGCGGTGAGGACGTTGACGCCGCCGACGCCACGCTCGGTGCCGGGCTGCTCCCCGTGCTCCTCGATGGCCGCCCAGGCGGAGCGCTCGGCCCGCCGCACGATGGTCGTCGCCAGGTGCAGGTGGGCAGACCCGGGTGTCCCTCCGGGCAGGATGAACGACCGGAGCTTCTCGAGCCGCTCCAGGTAGTGGTCGCAGTCCCGCTCGAGGTCGTCGATCCATGGCTGGCCGACGCGCAGGGGTGGGTACTCGTAGGTCTCCTGCAGTGGGGTCGCGAGGTCGGCACCGACGTCGAACATCTCGTTCTGGATGCGCAGCAGGGTGGCCTTGACGTCATCGTCGAGGTTGCCGCTCGCGACGGCGATGCCGATCGCGGCGTTCGCCTCGTTGCTGTCAGCGTAGGCGTGCAGTCGGGCATCGTTCTTGCTCGTGCGGGAGAAGTCGCCGAGGCTCGTCGTGCCGTCGTCACCCGTGCGCGTGTAGATCTTCGTCAGGTTGACCATGGAAGCACTCTCTCACTGGTCGGCGGACAGGTCTGCATGGGTAGGGTCGCAGGGTGAGAGAGCGGTTCCGGGTCGTCGGCGAGGCACGTCTCGTGGGAGAGGTTCCCGTCGTCGGCGCGAAGAACAGCGCCCTCAAGCTCATGGCGGTCGCGCTCCTCGCAGAGGGCAGGACCATCTTGACGAACATGCCCGACATCGCCGACGTCCGCGTCATGGCGGAACTGCTGCGCCGGCTCGGCGTGACGGTCGACCTCGACCTCGAGGGTGGCATCGCGGTGCTCGACGTCCCCGGCGTCATCGGACGACGAGCGGACTACGAGCTGGTCCGCGCCCTGCGTGCCTCGATCTCGGTGCTCGGACCGCTCGTCGCCCGCGCCGGCGAGGCAGACGTGGCAATCCCGGGCGGCGACGCGATCGGTTCGCGAGGCCTGGACCTGCACGCGGCGGGCCTCGAGGCCCTCGGTGCCGAGGTCCACGTCGCCCACGGCTACCTCGTCGCCACGGCGCCGCGGGGGCTGCGGGGGGCGCAGATCCGGCTCGACTTCCCCAGCGTCGGCGCGACGGAGAACATCCTCATGGCGGCGGTCCTCGCACGCGGCCGGACCACCATCGACAACGTCGCCCGCGAGCCCGAGATCCACGACATTGCGCGGATGCTCACGTCGATGGGTGCCCGCATCCACGGCGCGGGGACCTCGCGCGTGGTCGTGGACGGCGTCGACGTGCTCTCGCCGACCGAGCATCGAGTCGTCCCGGACCGCATCGCGGCCGGCACGTGGGCCTTCGCCGCCGCCACGACCCGTGGGGACGTCGAGGTCGTCGGAGGTGTCGCGGAGCACCTCACGTCACCGCTCGCCCTGCTCGCCGACGCCGGATGCCTCGTGGAGCAGACTGAGCGGGGCTTCCGAGTCGCTGTGCCAGAGGGGACGGCGCGGCCAACCGCGTTCGACGTGGCGACGCTGCCGTATCCCGGCTTCCCGACCGACCTGCAGCCGTTCGCCCTGACCTACAACGCCGTGGCCGACGGGAGTGCCATGGTGACCGAGAACCTCTTCGAGGCGCGCTTCCGGACCGCCCAGGAGCTGGCTCGCCTGGGCGCCGACGTGCAGGTCGATGGTCACCACGTGATGACCCATGGGGTCCCGCTCCTGTCCGGTGCACCCGTGCAGAGCAGCGACATCCGGTCCGGGGCAGCCCTCGTCGTCGCCGGGCTCGTCGCCGACGGCTACACCCTCGTCGGTGGGATCCACCACATCGATCGCGGCTACCCGAGCTTCGAGGTCGCCCTGCGCTCCCTGGGGGCAGACGTCGTCCGCGAGCCGGACGACGAGTGGTTCGAGTAGTCCACATCCCGAGACTGCGCGCGAGAAATGACGTGCCCTTGAAGGTCTCTTGGTCTCGCGAGCATTTTCTTGACTCTTTCTTGACTCCGGAGGGCAACGTTCCTGAGCCCCACGGCGTCATCATGGGTAACGGCACGCAGCAGTTGAGAGGGGTCACGATGACGCTGAATGCCCACCGGCGACGCCCGGCGCAGACGCCGGTGCAGGTTCTCGACGCGCCCGACGGGCATGACGTCTTCATCGAGGGACGACTCGACGTGCACACGGTGCCCGACATCCGCGACGCGGTCCACGCCGTCATCGCGACCGGGGACGGCGAGTTGCGCCTCCACCTGGGCGACGCAGAGATCGGAGACGCGACCGGGCTCGGCATCATCCTGCACCTGCATCGCCGGGCGACCCGAGCCCAGCGACAGCTGTTGCTCATCGACCCGAGCGATCGCACGACACGGCTCCTGCGGGGGTGCCGCCTCGACCGCATCCTCGCCTCGCGTCGGGGAAGTTCGTCGTCAGCGACGATGGGAAGCTCGCGACCAGCCACTGTGGCGCCTCTCACCGCTTGAGCGACTCCCCGTCGCCACGGTCTCGAAGGTAGTTTCGAGACCATGCCCGACGACAGTGTTCGACCCGTCCGACCCGCCCGTGACCGTCCGTGGGTCATGCGGACCTATGCGGGTCACTCCAGCGCGGCCGCGAGCAACGAGCTCTACCGACGCAACCTCGCGAAGGGCCAGACGGGTCTGTCGGTGGCCTTCGACCTGCCGACCCAGACCGGATACGACCCCGACCACGTGCTCGCTCGTGGCGAGGTCGGCAAGGTCGGCGTGCCCATCAGCCACATCGGCGACATGACGGCGCTGTTCGACGAGATCCCGTTGCGCGAGATGAACACGTCGATGACGATCAACGCCACGGCCATGTGGCTGCTCGCGCTCTACCAGGTCGCGGCGGAACGGCAGGCCGAGGCAGCAGGCGAGTCGCCCGAGGAGTGGGTGCATGCGCTCGGCGGGACGACGCAGAACGACATCATCAAGGAGTACCTCTCCCGCGGGACGTACGTCTTCCCGCCCGGTCCCTCGCTCCGGCTGATCACCGACATGATCACCTACACGGTCCGCGAGATCCCCAGGTGGAACCCGATCAACATCTGCAGCTACCACCTCCAGGAGGCGGGAGCGACACCCGTCCAGGAGATCGCCTTCTCGATGTCGACCGCCGTGGCGGTCCTCGACGCCGTCCGCGACTCCGGTCAGGTGCCGCCGGAGGAGTTCCCCGATGTCGTTTCCCGTATCTCGTTCTTCGTCAACGCGGGTGTGCGCTTCGTCGAGGAGATGTGCAAGATGCGCGCCTTCGTGGAGCTGTGGGACGAGCTCACCCGCGAGCGCTACGGCGTGACCGATGCCAAGGCGCGCCGGTTCCGCTACGGCGTGCAGGTCAACAGCCTCGGCCTGACCGAGGCACAGCCCGAGAACAACGTCCAGCGGATCATTCTCGAGATGCTCGCCGTGACGCTGTCCAAGGACGCCCGCGCCCGCGCCATCCAGCTGCCCGCGTGGAACGAGGCCCTCGGCCTGCCCCGGCCGTGGGACCAGCAGTGGTCCCTGCGCATGCAGCAGGTCCTCGCCTTCGAGTCGGACCTGCTCGAGTACGACGACCTCTTCACCGGCTCGGTCGTCGTCGAGCGCAAGGTCGCCGACCTCGTCGCCGGCGCGAAGGCCGAGATGGCCCGGATCGAGGAGATGGGCGGAGCCGTGGTGGCCGTCGAGTCGGGCTACATGAAGTCCGCGCTCGTCGCCTCGCACGCGGAGCGCCGCCGCCGGATCGAGTCCGGCGAGGACATCATCGTCGGCCTCAACCGCTTCGAGACGACCGAGCCCAACCCCCTCACGGCCGACCTCGAGACTGCCATCCAGACGGTCGATGCCAACGTCGAGAGGGCGGCCGCCGATGCCGTGCGGACCTGGCGCGAGCGGCGCGACGCAGACCCCGCCCAGCGCGCGAGGGCCGCAGCCGCCATCGACCGGCTCAAGGCCGACGCCGCCTCCGGTGCCAATCTCATGGCCGCCTCCCTCGAGTGCGCCCGTGCCGGCGTGACGACAGGGGAGTGGGCGGGCGCGCTGCGCGCGGAGTTCGGCGAGTACCGCGCCCCAACGGGCGTCAGCGGTTCCGTCGGCGTCGGGTCGGCCGAGCCCGGCGAGGCCCTCGCCCTGGTGCGGGCTGCAGTCGCCCGGACGAGTGAGGAGCTCGGTGAGAAGCTGCGGATGCTCGTGGGCAAACCCGGCCTCGACGGCCACAGCAACGGCGCAGAGCAGGTGGCCGTGCGGGCCAGGGACGCCGGCTTCGAGGTCGTCTACCAAGGCATCCGCCTGACCCCCGCCCAGATCGTCGCGGCCGCGGTCGCCGAGGACGTCCACGTCGTCGGCCTCTCCATCCTCTCGGGGTCGCACATGGAGCTCGTGCCCGAGGTGCTCCAGGGGCTGCGCGACGCCGGAGCGGGTGAGGTTCCCGTCATCGTCGGCGGGATCATCCCCGAGGGCGACGCGTCGGCCCTGCGGGAGGCTGGTGTGGCCATGGTCTTCACACCCAAGGACTTCGGCCTCAACGAGATCATGGGCGAGATCGTCGGCGTCATCCGCGCGTCACGTGGGCTCGCACCGCTCGAGCCCGCATATCCACATGGTTAGCCACGCGGGTTCTGGGGGTCCACGGGGGCGTGCCCCCGTGCGTCGGCATACAGTCACAGCATGAGCGACCTCCAGTGCGCAGCCCGCATCATCGTCGTCACCCCCCTCGGACTGGGTGACGTCAAGTGGCTGGCCTCCGAGCTCTACCGAGAGCGGGTGCAGGCGGTGTATGCCGCTGACGACGTTCCCGACACCGGCCCGGTCGAGACCCTGGCGGAGGACCTGGGCGTCCCCTGCCACAGCGGCAGTGGCGACCTCGAGGACGGTTCGGACGGTCTCCAGGACATCGTCGACCGCCACCGAGGCGAGACCGTCGTCGTCGTGCGCGGCGGAGCGGCCATCGAGCCGGTGCTCATGCTCGTCGATGCCGACGGCACGAGCGTGCACAGCCTCGACGAGAACGTCTAGTACGCCTGCCCGTCGCGCGCGCTTCCTCGGGGCGCACACCCTGCCGTGTGGCCCGTGCTCCGGACGCAGGGCGGACCGCCCGGCCGACGGCGTGGGTTGCACCCTACGCTGGCCCGCATGGATGGAGGCTTCCCCGGGCTCGGCACCGTGATCAACGTCGTCGCGGTGCTCCTCGGGGCCACGCTCGGGATGCTCGCGGGCAACAGGTTGTCCGAGCGCGTCCGACGGGTCGTCACCGACTCCCTCGGCCTGGTCACCCTCGCCGTCGCGATCCTCTCCACCCTCGACGTGACATCGCCGGCCCTCGAGGACGCGGTGGGCTCGGGCGTCCCGGTCCTCATCGTCCTCGGCGGGCTGCTCATCGGCGGCATCGTCGGCGCCCTGCTGCGGATCGAGGAGCGCCTCGAGTCCCTCGCTGGGGTCATCCAGGGCTGGGTACGCCGACGCGGCGCTCGTGGAGAGCACGACCATGCAGAGCGGGAACGCTTCATCGAGGGCTGGCTCACCGCGTCCCTGCTCTTCTGCGTCGGACCGCTGACCATCCTCGGCTCGCTGTCCGACGGGCTCGGCCGCGGCATCGACCAGCTCGCGCTCAAGTCGGCCCTCGACTTCTTCGCGGCGATCGCCTTCGCGTCGACCTTCGGCGTCGGCGTGCTCCTGTCAGCGGTGTCCGTCGCCGTCATCCAGGGCGGGCTCACGCTCCTCGGCGTCACGCTGGGCGCGGTCGTCCCCGAGGCCCACATCGCAGCCCTGACCGCGACCGGGGGCCTCCTGCTCGTCGGCATCGCCTTCCGGCTCCTGAACATCCGGCACATCCCCGTCGGCGACCTGCTGCCTGCGCTCCTGGTGGCGCCCCTGCTCGTCACGGTCGTCGCGCAGTTCCGCTGAGCGACGGGGGGCGCGAGGGGGCGTCGGCGCTCAGAAGAGGCGGGACTCCGCGTCGTCGATCCCCTTGAGGGCGTCGTAGTCGAGGACGACGCACCGGATCCCACGGTCCTCCGCCAGGGTCCGGGCCTGCGGCTTGATCACCTGGGCAGCGAAGACCCCGCTCACCGGGGCGAGCAGGGGGTCGCGGTTCATCAGCTCGAGGTACCGCGTCAGCTGCTCGACCCCGTCGATCTCGCCGCGCCGCTTGATCTCGATCGCGACGCTGCCCCCGGTGTGGTCCCGGGCGAGGATGTCGACGGGCCCGATCGCCGTCATGTACTCGCGACGGACGAGCGACCACCCGTGCCCGAGGGTGTGGATGTGCTCGGCGAGGAGCTTCTGCAGGTGGGCCTCGACGCCGTCCTTGACGAGCCCCGGGTCGCTGCCCAGCTCGTGCGCCGAGTCGTGCAGGACCTCGTGGATGTGCACCGTGAGGCGGTCCTCGGACTTGGCGTGCTGGACGCGCCACACCGCGACGACGCCGTCCTCGGACTGGGGCTCGTCAGGCTCGAGCTCGGCCATGGTGCAGGGGGGCGACATCCAGTTGAGCGGCTTGTACGAGCCGCCGTCACTGTGGACGAGGACGGAGCCGTCGGCCTTGACGAGCAGCAGCCGGGTGGCGAGGGGGAGATGGGCCGTGAGCCGACCGTCATAGTCGACGCTGCAGCGGGCGATGACGAGACGCACCGGGACACCCTAACCCGCGGCACTCGAGGCACCGATGACCTCACCACCCGGCGTGGGGAGCGTCACCCCGGGGTCGGGTGTGTTGGGCCCGGAGGCTCTGGGAGACTCGACGGCATGGCTCGTGATTTCACCAAGGTCGGCGTGATCGGACTCGGCACCATGGGTGCCGGCATCGTCGAGGTCTTCGCCCGCAACGGCATCGATGTCGTCGCGGTCGAGGTCGACGACGAGGCCGTGGAGCGGGGACGGGAGCACCTGGAGAACTCCACGGGACGTGCCGTGACCCGGGGCAAGCTCACCGAGGAGGAGCAGACCGCTCTCATGGGGCGCGTGCAGTTCACCTCGAACCTCCACGACCTCAAGGAGTGCCAGCTCGTCATCGAGGCCGTCCCGGAGCAGCTCGAGCTGAAGAAGGAGATCTTCGCCAAGCTGGACCAGATCGTCGCCGAGGACGCCATCCTCGCCACCAACACCTCCTCCCTGCCCGTGACCGAGATCGCCGTCGCCACCGTCAACCCCAAGCGGGTCGTCGGCATGCACTTCTTCAACCCCGCGCCGGTCATGCAGTTCGTCGAGGTCATCAAGACGGTCATCACGTCCGACGAGATCTTCGAGCGGGTCAAGGGCCTGGCCGAGCGGCTTGGCAAGCAGCCGGTCGTCGTGGGGGACAAGGCCGGCTTCATCGCCAACGCCCTGCTCTTCGGCTATCTCAACCACGCCGTGTCGATGTACGAGAGCAAGTACGCCACCCGCGAGGACATCGACGCCGCGATGCGGCTCGGCTGCGGCTACCCCATGGGG
Source organism: Intrasporangium sp. (assembly GCF_032907665.1). Lineage (GTDB taxonomy): Bacteria > Actinomycetota > Actinomycetes > Actinomycetales > Dermatophilaceae > Intrasporangium. The sequence goes on along the minus strand of NZ_JAJJPG010000135.1, from coordinate 64 downwards.
CCCCTCGCCCTCATGGACCTCATCGGCCTCGACACCGCCTACGAGATCCTCGACACGATGTACA
>NZ_JAJJPG010000134.1:7377-9040 GCF_032907665.1 Intrasporangium sp. | reverse complement strand
GCCGCCGGACCCTTGCTCCGCACGTCCTCGACGTGCGTCATCGCCTCGCGCAGCTCGGCGAGCCAGTCCTCCTCGTGCTGCCCGACCAGCCGCACGCACCAGGCCAGGGCGTCGGCCCGCGAGCGGGCCACCCCCGCGTCGACGAGCGTGTCGAGCACGAGCCGCTCCCGCTGGCGCAGCCGCGTCATCGTCGGCGCGGCCACGTGGGTGAACAGCTCCGTCCGGTCGCCCACGCGCACCGCCCACGACACCTTGCGGTCGAAGCGGTGCTCCGCCTCGCGCGCGATCTCGATCCGGCGACCGCGGGTGTCCTCGCGGAACGCCTTCGCCCGCCCGGCACGTGCCTCCGCCCGCTCGGCGTCGCTCGAGCCGTCGGGCAGGTCGACGTCGCCGATGGTGAGGACGATCGTGATCTCCTCCCGGTCGACCGTCACCTCCGGCGCCGCCACCTGCCACTCCTCGGGGAGGCGGCCGGTGAACCAGCCCCTCACCCGCTCCGTTGCTTGCTCAGTAATCATGTAATCAGGATTACTCGTCGGACCGTACGAGTCAACGCACTACGCCACGAGCGAAAGGAGAGGTATGCCGCTGAGCGAGCTCAGCGGCATACCCCTGCGTCCAGCGTGGCGGGGCACTCCGGTCAGCGCGGTCGCACGCTGATCGAGTACTTCCCCGTGCCGCTCTCCACGTTCCAGTGGCGCACCTGCGCCCAGTAGCGGCCGGGCACGAGGCTCGTCCGGATCCGGGCGTTGAGGCCGTAGCCGCTGTCGTCGTCCTCCGCGATGAGCGCGGTGTCGCTGTCGGGCCCGAAGAGCTTGAGGTAGACATCCGTCGACCCGCTCGTGCGCACCTCGTGGACGCCGTCCGACTCGACGACGAAGGTGAAGACGTCCTCCTCGCCGCCCGTGCCGATGTCGGCCTTGACCTTCTTCCCGTCGAGCGGGAGCTCCACGGCGTCGGAGACGACCGGCCCCGCCTTGGGGTACATGTTCGCCCCGGCCACGAACTCCCGATCGAGGGTCGACAGGACCTCGTTGGAGCTCGTCCCCACCCCGTTGAGCGTCCACGACGCCGGGAACGCGTAGAGCATGATCGACTCCGGGTCGAACTCCGTCCCCTTGATCTGGTCGAGCGCGTACTTCCGGAAGACGTTGTGCCGCACCGTCGCCTCGTCCCAGAAGTTCGGCGGGCCGGCGAGCGCCGCGATGACGACCGGCTCGTTCCACTGGATCCCACCGGCCGGGTTGGAGTGCTCGTGCGCGAGCCCGATGGCGTGCCCGAACTCGTGCGCGGCCGTCCCCCCGTCGAGGAAGCCGAGGTTCATCGTCGCCTGGTTCGCCGGGATTCCCGTGGAGTCCGTGCCGACGTAGGACCAGGCGCCGTCGTTCTCGTCGAAGCTGATCCGGATGTCCGTGGCGGACAGCGGGTGGTTGCCGAAGTCGAACGTCAGGTTGCAGGCGTCCGACCACCAGGCGGCCTGCTCCCGCGCCACGGCCTGCTGTGAGGACGTGCCGCCGAGGAACCGGACCTTCAGCGTCGAGCCGTTCATCCACGACTTGCCGATGGGCGATATGGCGCGGTCGCGCCCGTCGAGGCTGCGGGTGCGCCGGTGCGGGCGCATGAGGTCCCTCGGCAGGATCCGGTCGAAGCAGACGTGCGGTGC
>NZ_JAJJPG010000134.1:0-7277 GCF_032907665.1 Intrasporangium sp. | reverse complement strand
CGGGCGGCCACGGCCTCGGCGCGCTCTCGACTGGCCACATCGATGAGGAAGAAGCCGGCGAAGTGCTCCTTCGCCTCTGCGTAGGGTCCGTCGGTCGCGAGGGACCTGCCGTTCTCCCAGCGGAAGAGCCGCGCCTCCGTCGGGTCGCCGAGGGCTGACCCACCGAGGAGCTCGCCGGAGGCGCTCATCTCCTTCATCACCGCCTCGAAGTCGGCGTTGAGTCGCTCCCGCTCCTCGGCGGCCAGATCCTGGTGCGCGGCGAGGTAGTCGCTCGTCGGGTGGCCCCAGGGCTGCGGGTTGGAGTGGATCAAGATGACGTACTTCATGGTGTCCTCCTCGGACGGCTCGGACCGACGGCGTCTGGGCGGCGGTCTGCGGGTGTGTCACGGGGACGTCGGAGCCGGTCGCCCGGCTTCGACATCGGCCGCGAGCGCGGCCAGGTGGACTCGCTCGACCTCGCTCGGGCTGAGCTCGGCGGCAGTGCGCAGGGCGGCGGTGGCCTCCTCGCGCGCACCGGACCGGGCGAGCAGCTGGCCGCGGACGGCGTGCCACCGGTGGTGGTCCGAGAGCTGCGTGCCCAGCCCGTCGAGGACGGCCAGACCTGCGCTCGGTCCGTCGACCATGGCCACTGCGACGGCGCGGTTGAGCTCCACCATCGGCCCGGGCGTGATCCTCGCCAGCACGTCGTAGAGCTGCGCGATCTGGGCCCAGTCGGTGTCCGCGGCCGTGGGAGCCTCGTCGTGGACGGCGGCGATCGCGGCCTGGACCTGGAAGGGTCCGACCTCCTGACCCGATGCGAGCGCGTCGGTGACGAGCCGGGTTCCCTCGTCGACGAGGGCGCGGTCCCAGAGCCTGCGCTCCTGTTCCTCGAGCGGCACGAGGCGTCCGTCCGGCGCCGTGCGGGCCGGCCGGCGCGCCTCGGTGAGCAGCATGAGCGCGAGCAGGCCTGCCACCTCAGGGTCGTCGGGGCGGGCCGCATGGAGCTGCCGGGTGAGCCGGATCGCCTCACCGGCGAGGCCGGGGTCGGTCAGCACTCGGCCCTCCGTGCTCGTGTGCCCCTCGGTGAAGACGAGGTAGAGCACGTGAGTGACGGCCCGGAGGCGGTCCTCGAGCTCGCCGGGTCCAGGCAGGTCGAAGCGGGCCCCGGCGTCCCTGATGGCCCGTTTCGCGCGGCTGATCCGCTGGCCCATGGTCGCCTCGGGGACGAGGAACGCCCGGGCCACCTGTGCGGTCGTGAGGCCACCGACGGCCCGGAGGGTGAGCGCGACCTGGCTGGGGACGGAGAGCGCCGGGTGGCAGCAGAGGAGCAGGAGGGCGAGGGAGTGGTCGTGGTCGGTGACCTCGGGGGAGTCGGTGGCGGCGCTCGCGTCGCGCTCCTCCCGGGCCCGGCGAGCCGTGTCGCTGCGCACCTGGTCGACCATGCGTCGTGAGGCCACCCGCACGAGCCATCCTCTCGGGTCGTCGGGCAGCCCGTCGCGGGGCCACTGCACCGTGGCCGCGACGAGGGCTTCCTGGACCGCGTCCTCCGCGGCGGCGAAGTCACCCCACCGGCGGGCCACCGCCGCGAGCGCCAAGGGTGCCTCGCGACGCCAGATCATCTCGAGATCGTCGGCTTCCAGCTCGACCTCCTGCATCGTCCGGATCTGGTCCCCGGGGGCCAGACGCTACCCGTCCGGCGCGGCAGGGTGCGCGTCGACATCGTGCTCGACGTCCTGGACGACCTCGTTGCGGCGCAGGAACCACGGCATGAACGGCGGGTCGAAGCGGTCCCACCTCGTGGGCCCTACGGGGGTGAACCCGGCCGCGGTGACCGCGCGCTGGAGGGCCTGGCGGTGCTCGTCGAACGACTCCTGGGTCCACTTCCCCCGGTAGCGGCGCGCAGCGGAGAGGCTTGCGGGACGCTCGTGCAGCTGCACGTCCGGGCTCGTCGGCTCAGGGGCTGTGTCGAGGGTGAACGACGAGGGCAGGACGAAGGCGACGGCATACTCGCCGTCGTCGGTCTCGCGCAGCTCGACCGGCTCGGTCATGGGGATCTTCTCGGGCCGGCGCTGGGTGACCGGGGCGGTCATCGAGACCTTCTGCTTGGGCTGGTTCGCGCCTGAGATGTAGCCGAAGAGGGTCCGGAAAGCGCGGTTGCCCGCTTCCTCGAAGGGCGCGCGGACGACGACCTCTGCCACGAGGTGCGGCGCGTAGCGGCGCAGCTCGAACTCGTCGTACGACCGGACGATCTCGTAGGACTGCTTCTCGGTCATGATTCGGACGGTACTCGCGCAAGGCCCTCGCCGCGCCGCAGTCGCGCAATCCGGTCCGCACCGTCCGGCGCAGCCGCACACCCCGCCTCGATCTCGAGACGGGGTGTGCGATCGGTGCCGCGGTTCGGGCGCTGAGTGGGAGGGTGCGCCCCGCGGCGCCGGCCCCTGGCTGGGTGTCAGCGACCTGCCGACACGAGCTCGGGGGCGGCCTCGTGCCCCTGCTCCGCCGCGTCGGCCCGCGCCGCCAACTCGGCGTCCTGACGGGCGAGGCGGCTCGGCCACCACATGCGTCCCCCGACGTCGAGGTTGAGCGCCGTGACGAGCACCGAGCGGACGATGAGCGTGTCGAGCAGGACGCCGAGGGCGACGGCGAAGCCGACCTCCGCGAACGAGACCACCGGCATCGTCGCGAGCACCGCGAAGGTGCCGGCGAGGACGAGCCCCGCGCTCGTGATGACCCCACCGGTCGCGGACAGCCCGACGAGGGCACCTCGCCTCGTGCCGATCTCCTTCGACTCCTCGTGCACCCGGGTCATGAGGAAGATGTTGTAGTCGATCCCCAGGGCGACGAGGAACACGAAGACGAACAGCGGCAGCGACGAGTCCGCTCCGGCGAAGCCGAACACGTGCCGGAAGACCAGGGCGCTGATCCCCATGGCTGCACCGAACGACAGGAGCACCGTGCCGATGAGCAGGAGCGGGGCCGTCAGAGCGCGGAGCAGCAGGATGAGGATGAGCAGGACGACCGCGAGGATGAGCGGGATGGTCCGCCAGTTGTCGTCCGCGGACGCGCGCAGCGTGTCAGCTCGCGACGCCGTGTCGCCCCCCGCGATCGCGTCCGCCTCCGGGACCTCGGCGATCGCGCTGCGGATCCGGTCCACCGTGTCCGTGGCCGCGTCGGAGTCCGGCGCGTCCGAGAGCGTTGCCTGGATGAGCGTGCGCCCGTTGCGGGCCACGGGCTCCGCCACCGCGCTGACGCCCTCGACCGACTCGAGCCGGTCCGAGACGGCCCCGGCCTGGGGCGTGTTTGCAAGGACGAGCACCGGGGAGCCTGCCCCGGCCGGGAAGTGGCGCGCGAGCACCTCTTCGCCGATGACCGACTCTGGCGTCGTGTAGAAGGCGTCCTTGTTCTGCAGGCCCGTCGCGTTGAGCTGGAGCACGCCGAGGGTGGCGACCGCGAGGATGACCGACGTGACGACCCAGGTGCGGCGCGGGGCACGGGCGATGCGGGCGCCGGTGCGGGCCCAGATCCCGTCCCGGGTGTGGTCGGCCGAGCCGAACGTCGGGCGCACCGGCCAGAAGATCCAGCGGCCGAAGACGACGAGCAGCGCAGGCAGCAGGGTCAGCATGACGAGCAGGCCGACGCCGATGCCGATGGCGGCGACCGGGCCCAGGCCCTTGGTCGAGCTCATCGTCGCCGCGAGGAGGCAGAGCATGCCGGCGATGACGGTCGCCCCGGAGGCGACGATGGCGGGACCGGCACGGTGGAGGGCGAAGGCCATCGCCTCGTGCCGGTCCTCGTGGCGTCGGAGCTCCTCGCGGTAGCGCGCGACGAGCAGGAGCGCATAGTCCGTCCCGGCGCCGAAGACGATGACGAGCAGGATCGCCGACGACTGGGCGTTGACCGTCAGGGTCTCGCTGTCCGCGAGGTAGTAGATCACCGCCTGGGCGATGAAGAGGGCCGTGCCCGCGGAGACGACCGGGATGAGCCAGAGGATCGGGCTCCGGTAGGTGATGAGCAGGATGACGATGACGACGGCCATCGCGGCGTAGAGGAGCTTGCCGTCGATGCCGGCGAAGGCCTCGGACGAGTCGGCGCCGAAACCGATCGGGCCGGTGACATACATCGACAGGCCGTCCGGACGTTCGGCTGCGATCTCGCGCAGCTCGTCGGTGAGGTCCGGGAGGTTCTCCCAGCCGTCCTCGCCGATGTCCATGGGGACGATGACCTGGATGGCCTTGCCGTCCTCGGCCGGGATCGGGCCGACGGCGTCCTTCTTCACCGGCTCCATCGCGTTGAACCCGGCGAGGTGACGTGTGACGGCCTCGAGGTCGGCCGGCGTCACGCCGTCGGTCCGCTCGTAGACGAGGACCGCCGGCGCCTCGTTGCGGCTCTGGAAGGCCTCGAGCTCCTTGGCGACCTGCGTCGACTGGGCGTCCTCGGGGAGCCAGGAGGCCGCGTCGTTGTTGAGCGCCCCCTGGAGCTTGCCCGCCGGGCCGAACGACACCGCGAGGATGACGAGCCAGAAGCCGACGACGAGCCATTTCGTCACGCGCGACGCCGGGAGCCAGGCGAGCCGCCCGACGTCACCGATGCGTGTTTCTGTCATGGGTGTAGTGCCTTTCCCCCTGAAATCAGGCCGCCTCGTGCGGCCACCACTGATCGACGGTAGGGACGCGCCGTGGCCGCAGTCACGCCGATTACGGGTCATTGGAGGGTCGCCTCAGGGTCCAATCAGGGCTGTCCCCCAGAGGTGTGGGGGTCGGCGAGGCGAGGGAGCGGAAGGGACGGAGACGCGGAAGCCGGCTCAGCGGCATACGCTCTGCTCGTGAAGTTCCTCAACGGCCTCCAGCCCCAGTTCGACCTCACCTACGACGACGTCTTCATGGTGCCGAACCGCTCGGCCGTGTCGAGCCGCCTCGACGTCGACCTCTCGACGGTCGACGGGACCGGCACGACGATCCCCATCGTCGTCGCCAACATGACCGCCATCGCGGGCCGGCGGATGGCCGAGACCGTGGCCCGCCGCGGCGGCCTCACCGTCATCCCCCAGGACATCCCCGTCGACGTCGTCAGCGACGTCATCGGCTGGGTCAAGGAACGCCACCTCGTCCACGACACCGCCATCACCCTCGACCCGCACATGACGGCGGGGGAGGCGCTCGTCCTGCTCGGCAAGCGCGCGCACGGCGCCGGGATCGTCGTCGAGGGGAACCGTCCGGTCGGCATCGTCACCGAGAAGGACCTCACCGGCGTCGACCGGTTCACGCAGGTGCAGGACGTGATGTTCCGCGAGATGGTCGTCCTGCCCGAGGACGTCGACGCGCGCCATGCCTTCGACCGGCTCACCGCCGAGCGCCGCCGGGTGGCCCCCGTGGTCGCCGGCGACGGCACCCTGGTCGGCATCCTCACCAAGGAGGGCGCCGTCCGGTCCGGCCTCTACACCCCCGCCGTCGACCCTGCCGGTCGACTGCGCATCGCAGCCGCCATCGGGATCAACGGCGACGTCTCCGCCAAGGCGGAGCAGATCCTCGGCGCTGGAGCGGACGTCCTCGTCATCGACACGGCGCACGGCCACCAGGACCGGATGATCGACGCGCTCCAGAAGGTGCGCGCCCTCGACCCCCAGGTCCCCGTCGTGGCCGGCAACGTCGTGTCCGCCACCGGCACCCGTGAGCTCATCGAGGCGGGCGCCGACATCGTCAAGGTCGGCGTCGGTCCCGGCGCGATGTGCACGACTCGCATGCGCACCGCAGTCGGCCGGCCCCAGTTCTCTGCCGTTCTCGAATGCGCCACGGCGGCAAGGGAGCTCGGCAAGCATGTCTGGGCCGACGGTGGCGTGCGCCACCCGCGCGACGTCGCGCTCGCCCTTGCTGCCGGCGCGTCCAACGTCATGATCGGGTCGTGGTTCGCCGGGACACTCGAGTCGCCCGGAGACCTCTACACCGACAACGACGGACGACAGTACAAGGAGTCGTTCGGCATGGCCTCGTCGCGCGCGGTGCTCAACCGGACCGCCGGCGATTCCGGTTACGACCGGGCGCGCAAGTCCCTCTTCGAGGAGGGCATCAGCTCGGCGCGGATGTACATCGACCCGGCCCGTCCGTCCGTCGAGGACGTCCTCGACGAGATCATCGCCGGGCTCCGGTCGTCGTGCACCTACGCGGGGGCGCGCACCCTCGAGGAGTTCCACGAGCGGGCCGTCGTCGGCCTCCAGAGCACGGCCGGCTTCGCCGAGGGCCGGCCCCTGCACACGTCCTGGTAGTCCGGCGCCCGGCGCGTGCGCGACCTCTTCAACGGCGTCGTGGCGGCGGGAGGGAACGGCGTGGGCCGACGCGACATCTGAGGAGACATGAGCGACTCGACCCACCCGGTCCTTGCCCGACTCGACCGCGCCAGTGCCGATCTCGTCGCGCGAGTTGATCTCGCAGCACAGCTCGTCGAGGCCGAGGGTCTCCTGAGGCAGGCCGAGAGTCAGTGTGAGCGGCTCGTGCGGAGGCTCGCCGACGAGGAGCGGGACGTGGACCGGCTCGAGGGGGTGTCGCTCCGCCGAGTCGTCACCGCGGTCCGCGGCTCGCGTGAGACGGACCTCGACCGAGAGCGCGCGGAGGTCGACACCGCGGCGTCTGCCCTGGCTCGGGCCGAGTCGGAGCGCGACGCCGTCCGCGGTCGGGTGGACGGGCTGAGGCGAGACCTCCAGCGGCTCGAGGATGCCGAGGTCGCCTACGAGCAGGCGCTGGCCGATGTCGTCTCGGCTGCCGACGTGTCCCGCCGGGCCGGGATCGACGCGGCCTCCGGGCCAGGACCGACCATCGACCCGCTCACCGTGGTGCGAGCCACCAACCTGCTCGCACGGCGCCGCGAGCGCCGCGAGGTCGCCGAGGCCGTCGCTGCGGGCCACGAGGCCATGTCCGGACTTGCCGATGCGCTGTCGGCCCTGCAGAGTGCCGACGGCTGGTCCGACTGGGACACCTTCGCGGGAGGCGGTTTCATCAGCTCGTCGATCAAGCACGACCGGATGGACCGCGCGAGCGGGCTCATCGAGCGCGCGCAGGCCGCGCTCGTGGCCTTCGGTCGCGAGCTGGACGACCTGGGCCTGCCCGGCATCGTCCTGCCGTCGACGGACGGCCTGACCCGCGGTGTGGACATCTGGTTCGACAACATCTTCACCGACCTCGGCGTGCGGGGACGGATCAAGTCCTCGCTCACGTCCGTCCAGGAGGTGCTCGGCCAGGTCTCCGAGGTGGTCCAGGAGCTCGAGGCGCGCCAGCGTGAGCTCGCCCCTCGAGGGCCACTCGACTGAC
>NZ_JAJJPG010000133.1:0-9077 GCF_032907665.1 Intrasporangium sp. | reverse complement strand
AGAACGACCACGCGTTCCACAGCGGGATCATCACCTGGCGCACGCCGTCGCGGATCGCCTGCTCGGTGACGACGAGGTTGCCGCCGCGCAGGATCGGGCTGCTCATGAGGAACCACCGCATGGCGTCGGCGCCGTCGCGGTTGAAGACCTCGGTGACGTCGGGGTAGTTGCGCAGCGACTTGCTCATCTTCTGCCCGTCGGAGCCGAGCACGATGCCGTGGCTGATGCACGAGGAGAAGGCGGGGCGGTCGAAGAGCGCGGTGGCGAGGATGTGGAGCGTGTAGAACCAGCCGCGGGTCTGGCCGATGTACTCGACGATGAAGTCGCCCGGGAAGTGGTGCTCGAACCACTCGGCGTTCTCGAAGGGGTAGTGGACCTGGGCGAAGCTCATCGAGCCCGAGTCGAACCACACGTCGAGGACGTCCTCGACGCGGCGCATGGTCGACTCCCCCGTCGGGTCGTCGGGGTTGGGCCGGGTCAGCTCGTCGATGAACGGGCGGTGCAGGTCCGTGACCTCGACGCCGAAGTCCCGCTCGAGCTCCTCGACGGAGCCGTAGACGTCGATGCGCGGATACTCCGGGTTGTCAGACTTCCAGACAGGAATAGGGCTGCCCCAGAAGCGGTTCCGCGAGATCGACCAGTCGCGTGCATTGGCGAGCCACTTGCCGAACTGGCCGTCCTTGATGTGCGACGGCGTCCACTCGATCTGCTGGTTGAGCTCGAGCATCCGCTCCTTGATCTTCGTCACCTCGACGAACCACGATGACACCGCCATGTAGATGAGCGGCTCACGGCAGCGCCAGCAGTGCGGGTAGCTGTGCTCGAAGCTCTCCCGCCGCAACAGCACGGTGCCGTCGGTCACGGAGCCGGTGTCGCCCTCGCCGCGGGTCATCGCCTTGAAGTGGTCGATGATGTGCGCGTTGGCGTCGAAGACGTGCATCCCTTCGTAGTCGACGACGGGGTAGGTGAAGCGGCCCTCCGCGTTGACGGGGATGACCGGCGGGATCCCCTCGCGGTCGGTGACGAGCTTGTCCTCCTCACCGAAGGCGCCCGCGCTGTGGACGAGGCCCGTGCCGTCGGTCGTCGTGACGAAGTCGGCCTCGACGACCCGGTGCGCGCGCTCGTGGCCGGCGTAGTACGTGAACGGCGGCGTGTAGGACCGACCGAGCAGGTCGGCGCCGGTGAGCCGCTCGACGATCCGTTCCGGCAGGCTCCCGGGGTCCGAGCCTCCGAGTTCCTTCGCGTAGGCGCCGAGGCGTGCCTCGGCGATGACGTAGCGCTCCGTCCTGCCTGTGAAGTCCGACTCGACGACGACGTAGTCGATGTCCGGGTGGACCATGATCGCCAGGTTGGCCGGCAGCGTCCACGGGGTCGTCGTCCAGACGAGCGCGAGCTCCCCGGTCTCGAGGCGCAGGCCGACGGTGACCGCGGGGTCCTGGCGCATCTGGTAGACGTCGTCGTCCATCCGCAGCTCGTGGTTGGACAGCGGCGTCTGGTCGTTCCAGCAGTAGGGCAGCACCCGGAAGCCCTCGTAGACCAGGCCCTTGTCGTAGAGCGTCTTGAAGGCCCAGATGACCGACTCCATGTAGCCGGGCTCGAGCGTCTTGTAGTCGTTGTCGAAGTCGACCCAGCGGGCCTGGCGGGTCACGTAGTCCCGCCACTCCCCCGTGTACTTGAGCACGGACGCCCGACAGGCGTCGTTGAACGTGTCGATGCCGAGGTCGAGGATGTCCTGCTTGGTCTTGAGGCCGAGCTGCCGCTGCGCCTCGAGCTCGGCGGGCAGGCCGTGGGTGTCCCAGCCGAATCGCCGCTCGACGCGCCGCCCGCGCATCGTCTGGTAGCGGGGGACGATGTCCTTGACGTAGCCGGTGAGCAGGTGGCCGTAGTGGGGCAGCCCGTTGGCGAACGGCGGACCGTCGTAGAAGACGAACTCGTTGGAGCCGTTCTCCCCCGCCTCGCGGTTCTCGACGGACGCGATGAAGGTGCCGTCCTCGTCCCAGTACTTCAGGACGCGCTCCTCGATCTCGGGGAAGCGCGGGTTCGACGGGACGCCGGCCCTGCTCTGGGCAGCGCCGGACGGGTCGGTGGTGACCTTGGGATACACCATGGGTCGTGGTCTCCTGCTTGCGTGGCTCGTGACTGCTCGTGGGACTGCTCGTTCACGAGGACGACATCACCTTCACGGGTGAGCCGCGGTACCACCCCGCTTGCCGCGGGCCGCACGACTCACGCGAAGCGAGCCCAGCGGCATACGACCACTCTTGTCAAGGCTGTGACGGGCCCACCCGTCCGGTTCTAGTGAGCCCCAGCCGGGCTGGGACCGTTCTTCCGGAGGCTCGCCGCTGATGACGGCTCAGACGCCTGTGGGCCAAAGTCTAGCCTGTGAGCGTGCCCTCCTTCCCGCCCAGGCTCATCAAGCGCGTCGTGTCCGACAAAGACGTCAAGCGGACGTATGCCGCTGACGCCGGGCCCGAGCCCAGGGACCCGGCGCACGACGCCGCCTCCGACTACACGGTCGTGCGCGCCAGGGACGTCGAGGACGTCGTGGCCGTGCTCGAGCACGCGGCCGCGACCGGAACGCCCGTGGTCCCCCAAGGCGCACGGACGTCCCGCGTCGGCGGGGCCAGGGCATCGGAGGGCTGCATCGTCCTCAACGTCGAGGCGCTCGACGCCATCGAGACGATCGACCCGCTCGAGGGGATCGCCGTCGTCGGGCCCGGCGTCGTCAACGCAAACCTCAAGGCGGCTGCCGCGGAGGCGGGACTCTTCTACGGCCCCGATCCCGCATCGACCGACACGTGCACCATCGGCGGGAACGTCGCGACGAACGCCGGAGGCCTGTGCTGCCTCAAGTACGGCGTCACCGCGGACTGGGTCACCGCCCTCGAGGTCGTGCTGCCCGGCGGTGAGGTCATGCGGACCGGCCACCGGACCGCGAAGGGGGTGACGGGTCTTGACCTGACCGGGCTGGTCGTCGGGTCGGAGGGGACCCTGGGGGTGGTGACGAAGGTGGTGACGCGGCTCGTGCCGGCGCCTGACCCGGCGTTGACCGCGTTGGCGACGTTCGGATCGCTCGACGCGGCGGTGCGCGGGGTCGCCTCGCTGCGGCTGGACCGGCACCGACCGTCCCTCCTCGAGATCCTCGACCGAGCGAGCGTCGCGGCCGTGCAGTCGTTCGGCGACTACGGTTTCCCGGCCGACTGCGAGGCGGTCCTCCTCGTCCAGTCGGACCGGCCCGGGCACGCGGCGGAGGATGTCGCACGCTACGGCGAGCTGTTGTCCGCGGCCGGGGCGCTGGAGGTCGCGGTGGCCGAGGACCGCCTCGAGGCCGACCTCCTCCTCCAGGGCCGGCGCGTGCTCAGCACCGCGATCGAGTCGCTCGGCGCCCGGATCGCCGAGGACGTCTGCGTGCCCGTCGGACGGCTCGGGGACTACGTCCGGGGCGCCGCGCACGCCGCAGCGCGATGGGACCTGCCGATCCCCGTGAGCGGCCACGCCGGCGACGGCAACCTCCACCCGTCGATCGTCTACCCTTACGGCGACGACGACGCCCGTCAGCGCGCCTGGGGAGCCTTCGACGAGCTGATGCGGCTCGGACTCATGCTGGGCGGGACCGTCGCCGGCGAGCACGGCATCGGATCGGTCAAACGGCGCTGGCTCGTCGAGGAGGTGGGGCCTCGCGAGGTGGAGCGGCAGCGCGCGATCAAGGCGGTCTTCGACCCGGCGGGGATCATGAACCCCGACGTCGTCTTCGTCACTGCCGGGCGGCCCGGCCACCCCGACTGATAGGAAGACGACATGGGCGACATGACTGACGTGGAGACGACCGGTGCCTGGCTCAGCCGCGAGGACCTCGACAATGCCCGAGAACGGCTGCCGATCCTCTACGTCAACGCGGTCCCCGTGCGCGTCGACGATCGAGGCGTCGTCACGCACCTCGGCCTGCTCCTGCGCGCCGACAACGACGGGGGCATCGGGCAGGAGGTCGTCGGCGGCCGCGTCCTCTACCACGAGAAGATCCGCGATGCCCTCGCCCGCCACATCGAGAAGGACCTCGGGCCGATGGCCCTACCTCGCATCCCGGTGTCCCCGCAGCCCTTCACCATCGCCGAGTTCTTCCCTACGCCCGGCGTGACCGCCTACCACGACTCGCGCCAGCACGCCGTCTCGCTCGCCTACATCGTCGCCGTCGTCGGGGACTGCCGGCCGCAACAGGACGCCCTCGACCTGTCCTGGGTCACCCCGGAGGAGGCCGCGAGCATGGCCGTCCGTGGCGAGATGGCGGGCTCTCACGGGGTGCTCGTTCGGCAGGCGCTGGCGCACGTCGGCTTCCCCGTCTGAACGCCGCGTCGCTCTTCGCGAGACGGCGCGAGGGGGCCACGGCCGAAGCCGGGGCCCCCTCATTTGCGTAGTGGATATCAGACCGCGATCACGGGATCGGAGTCGGGAAGAGCGTTCCCGGACCAGCGTCCTCGGTGAAGTCGATCGCTGTCCTCTCGACACAGTCACTCTGACGTCCGGTGAACGCGTCGTCCCCGGTGGAGTACGTCACGTACCACGCAACAGTCGCGTCATCGTCGACCGCGACGCTCGTGTTGCTCGTGCCGACCGTCTCGGACTCTGCTCCACCGGTGAGTGTCTCGACCTCCTCGTAGAGGAGACCGCCGCTGCCCAGGGTGTCGCCGTGCAGCTGGCAGTTCGCCACGGTGTCGTAGAGCCGGAACGTCACGGTCCCTCCGGCCGGCAGGTTCTTGCCGGTCACCGACGAGCTGATGGTGGCCTCGTCGTTCGGGTACACGCTCTGGTCCGTGCTGATCTCTGTCGGGATCTGCCGAACGATGACGGCCTCGTCAGGATCCGAGACGCAGTCCATGTTGTGGTCCGTCGCGAGCGTGTTCGGCGCGTCGCCGCTGTACTCAGCCACCCAGTAGTACTGGCCCGGCTCGTCCGGCGTGAAGCTCACCGGACCGTAGGTGCCGTCACCGCTGATCGTGGTGACGTCCTGCGGGTTCGTGCCCGTGCCCGTCGCCAAGGTCGTGCAGTCGTCCTTGTAGAGGGTGAAGGTGATGGTGCCGCCGGCGGCTGCACCCGCGGTTGTCGGGTTGATGGAGCCGTCGCTGCCGATGCCACCGCTTCCGGGCTGGTTGGCCGTCCCAGTGAGGGTGGCCTCGTCCGTCACAGGCTGTCCGAAGTCGACCGGACCGTCGCCGGCGTCCGTGTCGAGCACAGGAGTGACCGGGTTGACGACGAAGCACTCGCCGCTACTGCTGTCCCTCGAGTCGGGCACGCCCGCTGCCGCATCACCGGAGAACTCGGCGCGCCAGCAGTAGCGCCCGACAGAGGTGATCTCCACCGTGTCGGACTGGTACGTCCCGTTTGCGGTGACGGTCTGGGCGGATCCGACCTGGTCACCACCGGTCTCGCAGGTCTCGGTGGAGGTGAGCTCCATCGGACCGCAGATGCTGAACGTCAGCTCCGCGCTGAAGGTGGTGATGCCCGTCACCGTGATCTGAGCCGAGTCGTAGGCGTCGATCGTGCCGTCGGCCGGAATGTCCGCCTCGGTGAAGTTCGGCGTGGTCACGGTTTCGGAGGAGCACTCGCCGAGGTTGCCGAGCGAGAAGTCGAACAGGGTGGCCGTGAGCGACTGCGAGGAGCGGGTGTCGGCGGTGAAGGTGTTGAAGCACTTGCCGCCCAGGCCGGTGTCGGTCAGGTTGAGGCCGCCCTCGTAGAACTCGGTGCTGAGAAGTTCGTTACCGACCCCGCTCTTGAAGTTGGCGGTGAGCCACGGAGTGGTGATCGTGGCGGTGTTCACCGTCGCGCAGGCCGTGTCACCGGCCCCCGTCGTCTTGCAGTCGGCTCCCCCAGTGATGGGTGTGGGGTTCAGCGAGCCCGGCGTCGCCGGGTCGGGCCGGTCCCACCTGTAGACGTCGATGTTGGGGACGACGCCACCGTTGGTGAAGGCCGACACGATGAGGAGGTCGCCGTCCTCGTGGTCCCCCGTGAAGTCGGCGGTGCCTCCGGCGGAGTCACACGCCACCTCGTCCTGGAGGAACCAGAAGGCCACGTTGGCGTTCCCGGTGTTCTTGTTGCGTTCGAGCGCGAAGTAGAGGATCTCGTCTCCGCTCGTGGGGTCGGTGTACGAGGCCGCGTAGGCGTTCATCACGTCGATGGCGCTGTTGACGTTGTTCGAGAAGGTGCAGTCCCAACCCGTACTGATCGGGAGCGTGTCCTTGCTTCCGGTCGTGAAGGTGGAGGCATCGCTCGTGATGAACGTGTCGCCGTTGTTGCTGAAGTCCTTGGTCAGGACGGCCGCATCGAAGCCGTCTGGCAACGGATCGATGTCGGCGCCGTCGGCGTCGAAGATGGAGTCCCAGTCGACGGTCTGGGTGGTGCCGCCGACATTCGTCGTGGAACTCGCGACGACATCGCCGTCGAGCTGGAAGTCCTCGTCGTGGACGGCGAACGCCGATGGACTCGTGGCCAGGGCCAAGGCGCCCCCCAAGGCGACCGCGGCCACGGCGGCCGGCACGAGGCGCCGGCGCGAACGTGTTCGAAGGTTGCTCACATCTCCCCCTATGGGAATGAGTTGATCGAATCGATCTGTGCCTCACCGCGGCTGAGGACACTCCCAGCGCGGCGGCAGGCCTCCCCCCGAGTTCACACCTGTGAAACGCAGGCTCCGCCAGGTCACGGAGCGTGCAGCCAAATCAGCACCCCAACCCCCTGTGTCGGGGGCCTCTCGGCGAGAGCGACCGAGAGACGCATCTGTCAGGTTAGGCACAACGCCCTGCCCAGGATGGGGAAATCAGAGAAAGTCGCGAGCCATTCCAGGACCAATTGCACAAAAGCGTAGAGGCGTCCCGGGGGCAACTCGCCATATGGCGAATTCGACTGATAGGTCGGTTCTTTCATGACTTCGTCAACGACTCTTGGGGCATTCGGGACGGCTTTCCACGACGGCGAGACCAGCGCTTCACTCGTACCTACCATCAAGAGATCAGGCGGGCAGTGGAAGTCCCGCCTCGAGGCTCATGAATAGCCATTGCGGGCGAATATCGATGTACCGCACCATCACGGCCGAGCCGGCGCGAAACGGATATTGGCCATCAATGCCACGGGTTCGGGGGCGCCCGTATCTGGCCGGTCAGCCCGGCCTCTTCTGCACCGATGCATTCACCAGAACGCGTCGGGACCCGCCCGGGCGGGGGAAACCCGGGCACCTCCACACATGAAGGAAGCAACCATGAAGTACCTCAAGTCTCTGCTCGTCGCCACCATCGCGTTCGTCGTGGCCGTCGTCATGGCCAACCCGGCCGCTGCGGTCGCGGCGAAGTTCCACAGTGCGACCGGCAGCGTCAACAACGCCGGATCCCTCGTCGTCAGCTTCGACGAGCGTGGTCTCGGCAATGGCAACATCGACTACACCCTCGACGCCGACGCCACCGCCCTCTACGCGTGCATCAACGGCGGAGGGAAGCACCCCCAGGCCGCGAACAAGGAGTCCTTCGAGGGCTCGGTGACGGCCGGTGGCAGCTTCGAGTCGAAGAACGGCCGCGTCGTCGCGAGCCTGACGGCAGGGCCCCTCGAGGCTCCCCAGTTCCAGTGCCCGAAGGGCCAGAAGCGAGTTCTCGCCGCGGTGACCTACACCAACATCGTGCTCACCGACACGACCAACGGCACGAGTGTGTCCGTCGCGGACACCTCGCGCATCTTCGTCAACGTCTGAGACACCTCGGACCAGACCTCCACACGGCGTGGGCCCGGCCGACTTCGCGTCGCCGGGCCCACGCGTCTCTGGCCAAGTCGAGTGGCCCCAGACGCGCGGGTAGCAGTCACGGTGACTCGCTGTCTCATGGGCGTTTGGGGCCACTCGACTTCGGGACGGTGCGTGGCGCACGAGTCAGCGGGCGTGCGGGAGCGCGCTCAGCGGCATACGACCGGTCAGTGCTGGTGCTCGAGCAGGTCCTTGCGCCCGGCCCCGAGGACGGTGAGCGGCAGGAGGGTCTTGCCGGTCGGCCCGATCTCGATCTCGGTCCCCATCTGGGGGCAGACCCCGCAGTCGAAGCAGGGCGTCCACCGGCAGTCGTCGACCTCGCGCTCGTCGAGGGCGTCCTGCCAGTCCTCCCACAGCCACTCCTTGTCGAGGCCGGAGTCGAGGTGGTCCCACGGGAGCACCTCGTTGCGTTCGCGCTCGCGCGTCGTGTACCAGGCCACGTCCACCGGCAGGTCCGCGAGGGCCCGCTCGGCGGCGGCCATCCAGCGCTCGTAGGAGAAGTACTCCGACCAGCCGTCGAAGCGCCCGCCGTCGCGCCAGACCTCCTCGATGACCCGCCCCACTCGCCGGTCACCACGCGACAGCAGGCCCTCGACGATCCCCGGCTGGCCGTCGTGGTAGCGGAAGCCGATGGAGCTGCCATAGCGCTTGTCGGCCCGGATCGCGTCGCGCAGCCGCACCAGCCGCGCGTCGGTCTCCTCCGCCCCGAGCTGGGCGGCCCACTGGAACGGCGTGTGCGGCTTGGGGATGAAGCCGCCGATCGACACGGTGCACCGGATGTCGCGACGGCCCGAGACCTGTCGACCGGTCTCGATGACCTTCGTCGCGAGCTCGGCGATCTGCAGGACGTCCTCGTCGGTCTCCGTCGGCAGCCCGCACATGAAGTAGAGCTTGACCTGGCGCCACCCGGCGCCGTAGGCGGCGGCGACGGTGTTGATGAGGTCCTCCTCGGACACCATCTTGTTGATGACGCGCCGGATCCGCTCCGACCCGCCCTCGGGAGCGAACGTGAGCCCGGAGCGCCGCCCGTTGCGGGTGAGCTCGTTGGCGAGGTCGATGTTGAAGGCGTCGACGCGGGTGGACGGCAGCGACAGTCCTGTCTGCGTCCCCTCGTAGCGGTCGGCGAGGCCCTTGGTGAGGTCGGCGATCTCGGAGTGGTCCGCGGACGACAGTGACAGGAGCCCGACCTCCTCGAAGCCGGTCGCGGCGAGGCCGCGCTCGACCATCTCGCCGATGCCGGTGATCGACCGCTCACGCACCGGACGGGTGATCATGCCGGCCTGGCAGAAGCGGCACCCCCGCG
>NZ_JAJJPG010000132.1:0-9234 GCF_032907665.1 Intrasporangium sp. | reverse complement strand
TTCCAGGGCACGATCAAGTCGGCCACGGCATTCGGCGCGCTGCTGTCCAAGGGCATCGGCGACACGATCCGCGTCTCCCTCTCCGCGCCGCCGGTTGAGGAGGTCAAGGTCGGCAGCCAGATCCTCATGTCCCTCGGGCTGCGGCCGCGCAAGCTCGAGATCGTCTCCTGCCCGTCGTGCGGTCGTGCGCAGGTGGACGTCTACACGCTGGCGGACCAGGTCACCGCGGGTCTCGAGGGCCTCACCGTGCCGCTCCGTGTCGCCGTCATGGGCTGTGTCGTCAACGGCCCGGGCGAGGCCCGCGAGGCCGACCTCGGCGTCGCGTCGGGCAACGGCAAGGGCCAGATCTTCGTCAAGGGCGAGGTCATCAAGACCGTCCCCGAGAGCCAGATCGTCGAGACGCTCATCGAGGAGGCCATGCGGATCGCCGAGGAGATGGGCGAGCCGGTCGACGAGGACTCCGCGGGCA
Source organism: Intrasporangium sp. (assembly GCF_032907665.1). Lineage (GTDB taxonomy): Bacteria > Actinomycetota > Actinomycetes > Actinomycetales > Dermatophilaceae > Intrasporangium. The sequence continues at coordinate 8,765 of NZ_JAJJPG010000132.1, read as the reverse complement.
ACCCCACGGTCACCGTCGGCTGAGGCGGGCAGGTGCGTGAGCGGCGAGGTGACACGACGCGCTCGCCGGTGCAGAGTGTGGGGGTGCTCCGCCAACGCCTCCCGGTGCGCCCCCTGACGGCTGCCGACCGCGACGCCGCTCTCGCGTGGTGCGCTCGCGACCGGGTGTCCAACGTCTTCGTGGCCGCGCGCATCGTCGAGGGCGCGCTGCGGTCCAGCCCGGGATCCCTTCTCGGTCACTGGTCCGAGGGCAGGCTCGACGGGCTGGCGTGGGTCTCGGCGAATGTGGTCCCGGTGGGCCTCGACGACGTCGGCGTTGCCGACGTGGCCGCGCGCATCATGCGGCAGCGCCGGCAGGTCGCCTCGATCTTCGGGCCGAGCGAGCAGGTCGTCGGCCTGTGGAACCGACTCGGTCCGTCCTGGGGACCGGTCCGGGCGATCCGGGGCCACCAGCCCCTGCTCGCCACGTCGACGCGGCCGTCGGACCTCGGCGTGCCGGTCGATCCTCACGTCCGCCCGGCACGTCCCGACGAGGTGGCCGCGGTGGTCCCGGCCGCTGCCCACATGTTCACCGAGGAGATCGGCTACCCGCCGTACTTCGGCTCGGACCGGGGCTACCGCGCGAGTGTCGCTGCCCTCATCCGGCAGGGACACACCTTCGTCCGCATGGAGGACGGCGAGGTCATCTTCAAGGCCGACATCGGCTCGCTGGCCCTCGGGTGCGCACAGGTCCAGGGTGTCTGGGTGCACCCGAGGCTGCGTGGTCAGGGGCTCGCCGTGCCCGCGATGGCGGCGGTTCTCGAGCAGATCCTGGGCGGTCTCGCCGACGAGGTCTCCCTCTACGTCAACGACTTCAACGCGGCTGCCAGGGCGACCTACGACCGCTGCGGCTTCCGGGAGGTGGGCGCGTTCACCACCGTGTTGCTCTGACGCCGCCGACGGGACACGCCCGGTCCTTCGCATCCGACGAGTGATATTTCACGCTGAGCTGCGCATTTCCGGGCGTGTTGCCGCGGCGTGGCCAGGTCGGCTTCGACGACCTGCTCATGGCGTGGGGGACGGCCGGCCGGACGAGTCGACGCTGCAGGCGGCGGCATAGGCGGCCGCGAGACGCTCGAGCGGGCTCGGTCCACCCGGCCGCGTCGGCTCGCTCCCGAGGTGGCGGACGCGAAGCTCGTCCATGAGCTCGTCGATGAACGCCGGCCCCTCAGCCCGCATGAGCTCCTGCCGAGTCCGAAGCTCCGGGCTGCCGCCACGCCAGTCGAGGCCCCAGTTGCCGAGGACGAAGAGGATGGGGAGGGTCTGGATCCCCGCCTCGGTGAGGCTGTAACGCGCGCGCTGTCCACGCCCGGCGTCCTCCCGGGTCAGGATGCCCGCGGCGACGAGGCGCTTCAGCCGGTCCGCGAGGATGTTCGACGCGATGCCCTCGATCGAGCCCGTGAGCAGCTCCCGGAAGTAGCGTCGGTCGCCGAAGATGACATCCCGCAGCACGAGCAGGGACCACTGGTCACCAAGCGCCTCCACAGCGGCGTTGATCGGGCAGCCCGAACGCGGCTCCATGGAAATATCCCGTCGACGATGTCTGCGGCCCTCACTATAGTGCTTGCGAATTGCAACCACTAGGGATTGGAACATCATGGCTGTACGAGTCGACCTCAACATCTCGCTCGACGGGTTCGCGACGACGACGGATCAGACGCCCGAGAACCCCATGGGGGAGGACTGGTCTCGCCTCACCGCCGCCTACGCCGCCACCCGCACCTTCCGCGAGCGGGTCCTGCATGACACGTCGGGGGAGGGCACGACCGGGGTGGACGACACGTACGCGAGGGCATACTTCGCCGAGGTGGGCGCAGAGATCATGGGCGCGGCCATGTTCGGCCTGCACAGCTTCCCGAACGACCCGGACTGGCGAGGTTGGTGGGGCGACGAGCCACCGTTCCGGGTCCCGGTGTTCGTCCTCACCCACACCGCCCCCCGCCCGTCGATCGAGATGTCCGGCGGGACGACCTTCCACTTCCTCTCCGCGACCCCGGAGGAAGCACTCGATCGCGCGCGTGCGGCTGCTCAGGGCAAGGACGTGCGCATCGGCGGCGGCCCGACGGTGGTGCGGGACTTCCTCAAGGCGGGCCTCGTGGACCAGCTCCACGTGGCCATCGCCCCCATCCTGCTCGGACGAGGTCTCCGACTCTGGGACGAGCTGCGAGGTCTGGAGGCGGGCTACGACGTCACCGCCGAGACCGCCGAGAGCGGGACAGTGCACCTGACCTTCCGGAGGTGAGGGCGAGGCGCACCGGCTCGTGCGCGCCCGTGAAGGAATCCGACTCGGTCTCGTGAGGAGTCCACTTGCGACGGGCTCCGGGGGTGGAGCACCTCGCGGGGGGCACGGGGGGCGTCGCTGGCAGCAGCGTGCGTCGTCAGGAGAACTCGACAGTGAGGTGGTCGCCGATCCGCCTGTATCCGATCGCCTGGTAGATCTTGTTGCTCGTCGGGTTGGCCAGGTCGGTGAAGAGGAAGCAGGTCTCGCCCGCATCCATCCGGTCGGCGCTGAGCGCAGCGACGACCCCGCTGGCGTAGCCGCGACGGCGCAGCGACGATGGTGTCCACACACTGCTGATGCGTGTGACTCCGCCATTAGCGGGCGATGCGTACGCCATCGATACGGGCTGCCCGCCGTCGACCCAGAGCCCGACGCGACCGTCAGAGACGCGCCCGGCCAGGCTCGGGACCTTGACGGCCACGTGGGAGGTCGCGTCGACGAAGTCCTGGGCCCAGCGATCCACCAGCATGACGTCGTCAGGGGTGGCCCGGCGGTAGTGGCCCGACACGGCGAAGGGCAGGGTGGGCCGCACGGGCAGGTCGAAGGCGCCGGACTCCATGACCGTCTGCGCGCGCGACCCCCTGAGTCGGGCCCACGCGTCGCGAAACGCCTCCACCGGCTCACGCAAACCGCCGATTCCCGACAGCCGGTCGCCTTCTGCATCGAGCCGCTCCGCGAGCGAGACCGCCTGAGCGGGCGTCGCGACGGCAGCGTGCAGCGGGTAGGGCGGCGTGTGCATGAAGGCCGCGACGACTCGTCCGGCTGTGTCGCGTCCTGCCCACCAGCGCGGGCCCTGGTACCGCTCCGGGTCCGCGATGCAGGCGTCGGCCACGCTCGCGACGACGGACATCAGGGCGGGCTGGCTCGCGATGAGTCCGGCGAACCACGTCTTGGCCTCGGCCGGATCGGCCGTGCACGTGAACGTCAGGGAGGTGAGCGGCATACGGCCAATGTGCCATCGGCGTCCCTCCTGGGCACCCGCTTTTCACCGCGATGACGAGCTCGGGAAACGGAGGCGAGCCGATAGCCGCACGGCAGATATCCTTCCGTCGTCAACGTCACCGCCGAAGGAGCCAGCACCCGTGGTCCTGCACATGTCGTCCCTGTTCCTGCGAACCCTGCGCGAGGACCCGGTGGACGCTGAGGTCCCGAGCCACCGGCTCCTCGTCCGGGCGGGCTACATCCGCCGGGTCAGCCCCGGGGTCTACACGTGGCTGCCGCTCGGGCTGCGGGTGATGCGAAACGTCGAGCGGATCGTCCGTGAGGAGATGGACGCCATCGGCTCGCAGGAGCTGCTCTTCCCGGCCCTGCTGCCCAAGGAGCCCTACGAGGTGAGCGGCCGCTGGACCGAGTACGGCGACAACATCTTCCGGCTCAAGGACCGCAAGGGCGCCGACCACCTCCTCGGGCCGACCCACGAGGAGATGTTCACGCTCACGGTCAAGGACCTCTTCAGCTCGTACAAGGACCTGCCGCTGTCGATCTACCAGATCCAGACGAAGTACCGCGACGAGGCGCGCCCGAGGGCGGGGCTGCTGCGCGCGCGGGAGTTCGTCATGAAGGACAGCTACTCCTTCGACATCGACGAGGCGGGGCTCGACAAGAGCTACCAGGCACACCGGGACGCCTACGTCCGGATCTTCGACCGGCTCGGCTTCCACTACGTCATCGTCCAGGCCATGGCCGGGGCCATGGGCGGGTCGAAGAGTGAGGAGTTCCTCGCCACCGCCGAGGTGGGGGAGGACACCTACGTCCGCTGCACGAGCTGTGGCTACGCGGCGAACGTCGAGGCGGTGCGCGTCCCGGCGCCTGCGCCGGTCGGGTGGGACGGGGTGCCCGCCGCCCATGTCGAGGACACCCCCGAGACCCCGACGATCGAGACCCTCGTCGACCACCTCAACGAGCACTTCCCCCGCGACGACCGGCCCTGGACGGCGGGGGACACGCTGAAGAACGTCGTCGTCATGCTGCGCCACCCGGACGGCACGCGCGAGCCGCTCGCCATCGGCGTCCCGGGCGACCGGGAGGTCGACGAGAAGCGCCTCGGCGCCCAGGTCGAGCCCGCCGAGGTCCAGGCCTTCGATGAGGCGGCCTTCGCGGAGCATCCCGGCCTCGCCAAGGGCTACATCGGTCCGGGTGCGCTCGGTCTCGAGGGCACGACCGGGATCCGCTACCTGCTCGACCCGCGCATCGCTCCCGGCACCCGCTGGGTCACCGGCGCCAACGAGCCCGGGCGCCACGTCATCGATCTCGTCGCCGGACGCGACTTCGAGGGAGACGGGACGATCGAGGCGGCCGAGGTGCGCTTCGGCGACCCCTGCCCGAACTGCGACCACGTCCTCGAGGGGGCGCGTGGCATCGAGATGGGTCACGTCTTCCAGCTGGGCAAGAAGTATGCCGAGGCCCTCGACCTCCGGGTCCTCGACGGCAACGGCAAGCTCACGACCGTCGTCATGGGCTCCTACGGGGTGGGCGTCTCACGTGCCGTGGCCTGCGTCGTCGAGGGCAACCACGACGAGGCGGGCATCATCTGGCCCCGTGAGCTCTCGCCGGCCGACGTCCACATCGTCGCCGCGGGCAAGGACGAGCCGCTCTTCACGGCCGCAACCCAACTCGCGCATGACCTCGAGGCGCACGGCCTGAGCTGCATCGTCGACGACCGCCGTGGGGTCAGCCCCGGGGTGAAGTTCAAGGACTCGGAGCTCATCGGCGTGCCGACCATCATCGTCGTCGGCCGCGGCCTGGCCGACGGGAAGATCGAGGTCAAGGACCGTCGGTCTGGCGAGCGCCGTGAGGTGGCTCTCGGCTCCGCTGTCGAGTCCGTCCTCGCCGAGGTGCGTGGCTCGTGACCGGAGCCGTCAAGGCAGTCATCTTCGACTGGGGCGGCACGATCACCCCGTGGCACACCGTCGACCTGCGGGCCCAGTGGACCGCCTTCGCCGACGGGGCCGGCACGGTGGCGTGCGCCCGTGACGACCTCGCCGCCACGTTGTATGCCGCTGAGGACCTCGCGTGGAAGCGTGGGCGTTCCGAGGGGCTGAGTGCTCGCCTGCACGAGATCCTCGAGTCCTGCGGGCTGCCGCTCGGAGACCCCCGCACGGAGGCGGGAGTCGCGGCCTACCACGCCTTCTGGGAGCCGCACACCTTCACCCACCCTGCCATCGGGCCACTGTGGGAGTCCTTGCGCTCCAAGGGGATCCGTATCGGGGTGCTCTCCAACACGATCTGGGACCGGGACCATCACCGCGGCATCTTCGAGCGCGACGGGGTGCTCGACCTCATCGATGCCGACGTCTACTCGAGCGAGGTGGCGTGGGTGAAGCCCCGGGCGGAGATCTTCGCCCACGCCGCGGAGGCCGTGGGGGTCGCGCCCGCGGACTGCGCCTACGTGGGTGACCGGTCGTTCGAGGACGTGCACGGTCCCCAGCAGGTCGGGATGCGGGCGATCTGGATCCCGCACTCGACGATCCCGGCGGAGCAGCAGGTCTCCCACGAGGCCACCCCCGACGCCGTGGCCCACGACCTGGCTGACATCGAGACGATCGTCGACGCCTGGAACCTCCCCTGACGTCTCAGCCACGGGGCTCCCGGGACGGAGCGGTGCTCAGGCGACGGAGGATTCGCGGCTCCGACTGGCTGGCCGGCCCGCACGCTCGCGATGGCGCCGCACGCCGTCCCGGCTCGCGCATCGGGGGGAGCAGAAGCGTTGGGTGCCGTTGCGGGAGACGTCTGCATACACCCGCTCGCACCCTGGGGCGGCGCAGCGGCCGAGCCGGTGCATGCCACGCCCCGTGAGGTGAAGTGCCGTGCCCATCGAGATGAGGGTCGGCAGGATGACGGCGAGGGTCTGGTCGTCCGGGCGGTAGTGAACGTGCCACACGCCGTCCTCGTGGTCGGTCAGTCGTGGCGGCGAGACGTGAGCGGCAAGGAGGCGGTTGAGTCGATCCGCGCGCTCGCGTGCGGCGGTGGCGTCCACGACGCGCACCCACTGGTCGAGGAAGGCATCGACGCGCCGCAGGACCTCTGCCGTCGACGGACGCTCGAGGACGACCCCTGCCTCGCGGCAGCGCCGGTCGAGCTCGGCGGCCGTCGCGGGCCGGTCGTTGGCCAGATTCTCGGCCAGCAGGACCGGTTCCTGCCCGTAAGGGTTGATATGCACAAGACCATTACACCACTCTGGGCCGGTGACTGAACAGCTGACCCCGACCCTGCTCGCCTTCCTCGGCCTTGCGGCCCTGGCGGCGGGGTGGATCGATGCCGTGGTGGGTGGCGGAGGTCTGGTCCAGCTGCCGGCCCTGCTCATCGGTATCCCGTCGGCGACCCCGGCCCAGCTGCTCGCCACCAACAAGGTGAGCTCGATCTTCGGCACGGCGACGAGCTCGGTCACCTTCTTCCACCGCGTGGGGGCAGACCTGCGCACCGCCCTTCCCATGGCGGCCGTCGCCTATCTCGGCGCCATCGGCGGCGCGGTGATCGGCCTCAACATCCCGAAGTCTGCCTTCAACCCGATCATCCTCGCGCTGCTTGTCGTCGTCGGCGCCTACACCCTCTTCAGACCCGATCTGGGCCGTGAGTCGATCCGACGCTTCCACGGTCACAAGCACGTCGTGCTCGCGATGCTCACGGGCTTCGTCATCGGCGTCTACGACGGGGCGCTCGGGCCCGGCACCGGCTCCTTCCTCGTCTTCGCGCTCGTCGGCCTGCTCGGCTACACCTTCCTCGAGGCGAGCGCGAAGGCGAAGATCGCCAACTTCGCGACGAACCTCGGGGCGCTCACCGTCTTCGCGCCGCTCGGGCACGTCCTGTGGCAGGTGGGTCTCGTCATGGCCCTGGCCAACATCGCGGGAGGCTACCTCGGCGCGCGGACCGCCGTCGCCCTCGGGAGCGGCTTCGTCCGGGCCGTCTTCGTCGTCATCGTCGTCGCGTTCATCATCCGGATCGGGGGCAGCCTCCTCGGCTGGTGGGGCTGAACCGCCGGGGGAGTCGGGTACCTCCCTGCCGCGCGATGTGGCAGGGACCTCACGGCAGGGCGATGGCGAACTCCCGGAAGGAGGCCGTGATCGGCGTCGTGGCCTGGTGGGCGATCAGGCCGACCCTCGTGTAACCCGGATCGCGCGGGTGGGCTCCGAGATCGGCCCAGTTCTCTCCGTCGTCGACGCTGTACCACGCGCTCACCTCATTGGGTCGGACCGAGAAGCTGAGCACGATCTCACCCGTGTCCGCAGGGAGCTTCTTCGCGTAGTTGTCGCCGACCAGTGAGCCGTCCTTGACCCGATCGAAGTAGAGCCCGTCGCCGACGCACACGCCGTCGTCGTCGCAGAAGGACCTGCCGAACTGGAGCCGGTCCCCATCCGGGTTGGGTCCGGTGAGGATGAGTCCCGCGAACTGGAAGTTGCTCGATGGGGTGAAACGGACCACCGTCGCGACGTCGTAGTCGTCACCCGCCCAGGCCGCGTCGCGCAGGAGGACGTTGCGCATCGGCGGGCTCTGCTGGGCGGTGATCTGGAGCCAGCCCGGCTCGGCGGTGAGGCTCCAGCGAGCAGGATCCTCGTTGACCCAGGTCCAACCCGAGTAGAGCGGGACGTCGAACTCGTCGACGAAGATGTCCGTGTCCGGAGCGCCCGAGGGGGTCTCGGAACCGGACGGCGTCGCCGGTGCGGTGCTCGTGATGGCTCCGGCGGGCGCTGTCGCCGCGGTTCCGGCAGCAGGGGCTCCCGGGTCGCTCGTGGTGCCCCTCCACAGCAGGCCTCCGGCCACGACGGCCGCGACGAGCAGGACGGCTGCGCCGACGATCCAGCGCCGTTGCCGCCAGAGTGGCAGGGTCGCCGTCGACCCGGCCGACGGGGCGGACGACGGGGGTGTCGGGAGTGTGGGGGGTGTCGCGGGCGTCGACGGGGGTGGGGTCCACCTGTCCGTCATCGTGGCACCGGTCCCTGCAGCACGGTGCTCGTCGGCCCCGGTGGCCGCCTCGCGGTCGAGGAGCATCCGCACGGTCGTTGCCAGGTGGTCGAGGTGCTGCTCCAGGGGCGGGGTCATCGCGTCGAGCCAGTGCGCGTCGGAGATGAAGTACTCCAGCGAGGGGGAGGGCACGACGTCCTCGACCCGGAAGGGAAGGATGGGCACGCCGTGGCTCACCGAGCGCTCGATCTCCCTCTTGACGTGTGGGGAGTGGTTGGAGTTGTCCGAGAAGACGAGGACGGTCAGGCGGGTCGAGCTGATCGCCGAGACGATGGACTCTGCGTAGTCGCTGCCGGGAACGACGTCGCGAGGGGCGATCCAGCACCTGATCCGGTGCTGTTCGAGCGTGGAGCAGATCGCCGTGGCGATCGTGCGGTCCTCGGACGCGTGGCAGATGAAGACGTCGTGGCTCATGATGACCTCCCGTGGTCGGCCTCCGTCTGGCTGCCCTGCCGGACGTTGCCCTGCCGGGCGTTGCCCTGCCGGGC
>NZ_JAJJPG010000131.1:0-9252 GCF_032907665.1 Intrasporangium sp. | reverse complement strand
CGTGCCCGCGCGGCTCTCACCCGGCAGCTGGTACGCGCTCCCGCAGAGCCCGCAGTTGTTCAAGCAGCTGCTCATGGTCGCCGGCATGGAGCGCTACTACCAGATCGCGCGCTGCTACCGCGACGAGGACTTCCGGGCCGACCGGCAGCCCGAGTTCACCCAGCTCGACATCGAGATGTCGTTCGTCGAGCAGGACGACGTCCTCGAGCTCGGCGAGGCGGTCATCACGGAGGTCTGGAAGCTCATCGGCGTCGACCTCGGGACCCCCTTCCCGCGGATGACCTACGACGAGGCCATGACGCGCTTCGGCACCGACAAGCCCGACCTGCGCTTCGGCCAGGAGCTCGTCGAGTGCACCGAGTACTTCGCTGACACGACGTTCCGGGTCTTCCAGGCCGACTACGTCGGCGCCGTCGTCATGCCCGGCGGGGCGTCCCAGCCACGAAAGCAGCTCGACGCGTGGCAGGAGTGGGCCAAGCAGCGCGGGGCGAAGGGGCTGGCCTACGTCCTCGTCCAGGACGACGGCGAGCTCGGCGGCCCGGTCGCCAAGAACCTCACGGAGGCGGAGCGCGAGGGCCTCGCGGCCCACGTCGGCGCGGCACCCGGCGATGCGATCTTCTTCGCGGCCGGCCCGACCAAGTCCTCCCGCGCCCTGCTCGGCGCGGCCCGCCTCGAGATCGGTCGTCGGTGCGAGCTCATCGACGACGACGCGTGGAGCTTCCTCTGGGTCGTCGACGCCCCGCTCTTCGAGCCGGCCGCCGAGGCCACCGCGTCGGGTGACGTCGCGCTCGGCTACAGCGCGTGGACGGCCGTGCACCATGCCTTCACGTCACCGAAGCAGGAGTTCGAGGACACCTTCGACACGGACCCCGGCTCGGCGCTCGCCTACGCCTACGACATGGTGTGCAACGGCAACGAGATCGGTGGCGGGTCGATCCGTATCCACCGCCGTGACGTCCAGGAGCGCGTCTTCCAGGTCATGGGCATCTCCCACGACGAGGCCCAGGAGAAGTTCGGCTTCCTCCTCGACGCCTTCCAGTACGGCGCGCCGCCCCACGGCGGCATCGCCTTCGGCTGGGACCGGATCGTGTCCCTGCTCGCGCGGACCGAGTCGATCCGCGACGTCATCGCCTTCCCCAAGACGGGTGGCGGTTACGACCCGCTCACCGCCGCGCCGGCCCCCATCACGCCGGAGCAGCGCAAGGAAGCCGGCGTCGACGCGAAGCCGGAGCACCCAGCGGGCCGGGGCTGACGACCGCACCCCCCACAGGTCGTATGCCGCTGGGCTCGCTCAGCCCGGCGGCATACGTCGTCGGTGGGCCGGGTCACAATGGGCCGGTGACCACGGCAACGCAGCGGGCACCCGCCGACGTCCTCGTCCACCTCCGACGGGCGCGGGACCTCGTGGACCGGCACTTCGCGGAGCCGCTCGACCTCGACCGCCTCGCCGCTGTCGCTCGACTGTCCAAGTGGCACTTCCACCGGCTCTTCCGCGCGACCTACGGCGTGACGCCGGCCGACTACGTCTCCCGCCGGCGGATCGAACGGGCCCAGGACCTGCTGCGCGCGACGAACCTCACGGTGACCGAGGTGTGTCACGCCGTCGGGTTCACCAGCCTCGGCTCGTTCAGCTCTCGCTTCCGCGTGGTCGTGGGAGAGGCGCCGAGCGAGTTCCAGGCCCGATGGGCGGCAGCGGGCGCGCCGCACATTCCCGGATGCTTCGTGCTCATGCGCGGTCTCGCCGAGACCGGGGCCGGTGCTGGGACCGGCGTTGGGACTGGGGCTGAACCGCAAGCGAGGAGAAGCGTCGCAGTCCCGCCGGACCCTAGCGTGAGCACATGATCACGAACATCAGCATCGTCAGCGTCTTCGTCAAGGACATCGACGAGTCGAAGAAGTTCTACACCGACGTCCTCGGCTTCCGGGAGCAGGACGACATCACCCTCGGCGAGGGCTACCGCTGGTGCACCATCGTGCACCCGAGCCAACCGGAGCTTGCGGTCAACCTGGCTGTGCCCGGCCCGCCGCTCGCACCCGACATGGTCGAGGCGGTCGAGCGTGCCCTCGAGGCGGGCACGATGCACGGGCTCGGTCTGGGCGTCGACGACTGCCGGCGGACCTTCGAGGAGCTGTCGGCGCGGGGGGTCGAGTTCATCCAGGAGCCCTCGACCCGGCCCTACGGCACCGAGGCGGTCTGCCGCGACAACTCGGGCAACTGGATCGTCCTCGTCGAGCCCTCCGAAAAGCCTTACAGCGCTGCAGATTTCGACTGATGGTCGAGGCGGCGGGACGACCACACGTGGTCGTCGCCAAAGCCGAGGCCGTGATAGAGCCGGCGTGCCACGTCGTTGTCCGAGTAGAGGCCGAGGGTGCAGACGCCGTCCGCGTGGACGGCTTCACGCGTCAGGGTCGCGGTGACGGCGAGGCCGAGGCCGGTGCCCCGCCGGTCAGCCCGGACCGTGATGCCCTCGAGGATCGGCGTGCCCGCCAGGGTGCGCTCCCGGAGGCCGCACGCGACGAGGGCTCCGTCGGGGTCGCGGATCCCCACCCAGCGCTGTCCCGGGAACTCGAAGGGTCGGGCGTCGGTGCGGTCGTTGGCCATCGCCAGCAGGGCGCGGATCTCCTCGACGTCATCCTCGTCGAGGCCGACGACGTGGTCCTCACCCGGGATCCTGGGCGGTGGCGTCCGAGAGCACATCCACTCCCAGTCGCCGCCGGTGTCGGTGAGGGGCACCACCGCGGCGAAGGCGTCGAAGGCGCTCCGCTCCACGGTCGCATGGAGCAGGTTCGGGTCGTCGAAGAACCCTCGACGGTGGAGATCCTTCGCCAGCTGTGCGACGTCGTCCGGCTGGCCCATGACGACGAGTCCGAGCCGCCGGGTGTGGGTCCGGCGCGGGACGACGACGGCGGAACCGAGCGCCCAGCCGGTGCCCTCGAGGGGGTCGGGCAGGTCATAGCGCACGAACGCGTCATCCCCCGTGGCCGCGAGGAGGTCCGCGCGCGTCTCGAGCGCGCGGGGCCGCAGGCGGCGGGCTTGGTCCGTCATACGGCTCACTCCCTGATCCCGAACCGCGCGTGCAGGCGGCGCAGCGGAGCCGGGGCCCACCAGTTCCACCGGCCGAGGACCGTCATGGTCGCGGGGACGAGGAGCATCCGGACGATCGTGGCGTCGACGAACACCGCCGTGACGAGGGCGACGCCCATCTGCTTGATGATGAGGATGTCGCCGGCGATGAAGCCGGCGAAGACGATGACGATGAGCAGCGCGGCCGAGGTGATGATCCGCCCGGTGCGCTGGAGGCCGAGGGACACAGCGCGGTCGCTCTCCGCGCCCGCCTCGTGCTCCTCGACGATCCGGGACAGGAGGAAGACCTCGTAGTCCATGGAGAGGCCGAAGCCGAAGGCGAGGACGAGGAACGGCACCATCGACTCGACCGCGCCGACGGAGGTGAAGTTCAGCAGGCCCTCGAGATTGCCCTCCTGGAAGATCCACACGACCACGCCGAGGGCGGCACCGAGCGAGATGACGTTCAGCAGGAGCGCCTTGACGGGGATCACGACCGAACCGGTCATGAGGAAGAGGAGCACGAAAGTGCCGAGCACGACGAGAGCGACGGCATAGGGGGCGCCCCGGGCCATCGAGTCAAGGAAGTCGAGCTGACCCGCCGCCTGACCCGTCACCCACGTCTCGAAGCCCGGTTCCACTGCAGAGACTGCGGTGACGAGGTCCTGCGCCTCGTCCGAGGTGGGGGGGCCGCTCACCCGGAAGCTCGCGAGCTGGTGGTCGGTGCCCAGCGGCCGGACCGCCAGGTCCGTGACGCCCGGCTCCGCCCGGAACGGCTCGAGCGCCGCCGTGACCGCGGCTGTGTCGGTGCTGCGTGCGACGACGGTCACCTCTGGCGCGGCAAGGGCCGGGTAGTCGCTGCGAAGTGTGTCGAAGAAGACACGTTGGGGCGCGGTGACCGGGAGCAGCTCGGTGCCGGACGCGGTGAGTCGCATGCCCAGAGTCGGCAGCGCGAGCGTCACGAGGACGACGAGGCCCAACAGGATGACGCTGACGGGGCGGCGCTGGACTGCGACGGCAAGCCGGGAGAACGCCCCCGAGTCCTCGACCGCGCGGGAGGCCTTGCGGCTCAGGCGCTTGGCGCCGAGCACCGCGAGCGCCGGCACGAGGGTGACGGCGACCACCATGGCCACGAGCACGACGCTGACGCCGGCGAGCCCGATCGCCCTCATGATCTCAGCCTCGAAGACGAGCAGGCCGGCCAGGGCGATCGCGACGGTGATCCCGGAGAAGAGGACCGTCCGTCCGGCCGTCGCCACCGTCCGTCCGGCGGCGGCGATCGCGTCGTCACGGGTCGGCGGGCGGTCGGGTGCGACGTTGGCGAGCTCCTCACGGAACCGGTTGACCGTGAGCAGACCGTAGTCGATGGACAGGCCCAGCCCGAGCAGCGTCACGATGTTGACGACCGTGGCGTCGAGCTCGAGGACGTGCGAGAAGCCGAAGAGGGAGAGCAGGGCGCCGGCGATCGAGACGACGGCCCCCACGATCGGCATCCCCGCCGCGACGAACCCACCGAAGACGAACACCATGACGAGGAAGGTCAGGGGCAGGGCGATGCCCTCACCCCGGACGAGATCTCGCTCGATCGTGCCGGTCACGGCCTTGAGGACGTGGTCGTAGCTGCCCACCGAGCCGGTCGCCCCGGGGAGTGCCTCCACCACGGCGTCGAGACCGTCCTCGACGGCCACCCTGGCCGTCGCCAGCTCTTCGTCGGCCAGCTCCTCGTCGAGGTCGACGATGGTGACGAAGCGTCCGGAGGAAGGGGTCCCGCCGCCGAGCAGCGGCTGGACCGAAGGATCATCGAGCCCGTCGGGGGCCAGGAGCGGTGACCGGACGGCTGCCACTCCCGGGACGTCCATGAGGCGGCTCGCCGCCGCAGTGCCGGCGGCCACGGCCTGGGCGTCGCCGAGGGGGGCGCCCGCCACCTGCAGCATGACGTTGTCCAACGACGGCTCGACCGACTGGATGATGTCGCGCGCGGTCTGGGACTGGCCCGGGACCGTCGGCTCGCCCGATGTGAGGCGGTCGAAGAGGGACTCGCCGGTCACACCGCCGACAGCGACGGCGAGGGAGGCGAGCGCGGCGACGACCCAGCCCAGGAGCCACCCCAGCGGATGCCGGCCGGTGCGCGTCCCGAGTCGGGCGAGCAGGGTGGGGCGGGCGGCGGCGGGCTCGGGCCCGGTGGCCTGCTCCGTGGTGGATCGTTCGCGCACGACAGATAGCCTTCCACAGTGACCACGGACGACCTCTTCGGTGCCGCCTCCGCGGCCGAGCGGGACGCGCTGCCGGGCTCTGCCGGCGCCGCCCCCCTCGCGGTCCGCATGCGGCCACGATCCCTCGACGAAGTGCGCGGTCAGGAGTCCGTGCTGCGCCCGGGCAGCCCACTGCGGCGACTCATCGAGGGCAGTGGGGGAGCGGCTGGACCCCTCTCGGCCATCATCTGGGGTCCGCCGGGGACGGGGAAGACCACGCTCGCCCACCTCGTCGCCACCGCTGCCGACCGGCGCTTCGTCGAGCTCTCCGCCGTGACGGCCGGCGTCAAGGACGTCCGGGCCGTGATGGACTCGGCGATCCGGGAGCGGGACCTCTACGGGCGGCAGACGGTCCTCTTTCTCGATGAGATCCACCGGTTCACGAAGGCGCAGCAGGACGCCCTCCTTCCCGGGGTCGAGAACAGGATCGTGATCCTCGTCGCCGCGACGACGGAGAACCCTTCCTTCAGTGTGATCGCCCCGCTCCTCTCGAGGTCCGTCCTCGTGACCCTGAAATCATTGTCCGACAATGAGATTCGCGAGGTCATCGAGGTGGCTCTCCTCGACGAGCGCGGATTCGCGGGGGCGCACACGCTCGACGACGACGCCCTGGACCACCTCGTCCGGACCTCTGGCGGTGACGCCCGGCGCGCTCTCACCTCCCTCGAGGCCGCTGCGGGCGTGGCCCTCGACGCCGAGCCGGCCGGTCGCACCGACAGCTCACCGGTTGGCATCACCCTCCCGCACGTGGAGCAGGCCATCGCCCACGCCGCAGTCCGCTACGACCGGACCGGTGACCAGCACTACGACGTCGCGAGCGCGCTCATCAAGTCGATGCGGGGCAGTGACGTCGACGCGGCGCTGCACTACCTGGCCCGGATGCTGGAGGCGGGCGAGGACCCGCGCTTCATCGCCCGACGGATCGTCATCGCGGCGAGCGAGGACGTCGGCATGGCCGACCCGACCGCCCTGCAGACCGCGGTGGCCGCATTGCACGCGGTGGCGCAGGTGGGGATGCCGGAGGCACGGATCATCCTCGCGCAGGCCGTCGTCCACAACGCGCTCGCCCCGAAGTCGAACGCCGCCTACAACGGGATCAACGCCGCGATCGCGGACGTGCGCGCGGGCCGAGGAGGGCCGGTTCCCCCGCACCTCAGAGGCAGTGGATATGCCGGGGCGGAGCGGCTCGGCCACGGGGACGGCTACGTCTACGCCCATGACGAGCCGGACGCGGTGGCCCGTCAGCAGTACCTCCCCGACGACCTCCATGGATCGACGGCGTACTACATCCCCACGGACCGCGGTTTCGAGGAGCGCCTCCGTGCCAGGCTCGAGTGGCTGCATGTGCGTCTGGGCCGGGCGACGCCTCCGGAGGGCTGACGCGGCGCGGCGCGATCCGGTGCACGTCTTCCAGCGCAGATCATCCGGCAGCCGGGCGCGGAGGGTAACGATCTGTCACGTATGCCCGTTTCATGCCTTGGGAAGGTCTGCTGCCTGTGGCAGAGTCGCCGTCGGTCCGCACCGGGGTGCGGCAGTATCGGAGCCCCGTCCTGCCCAGGCAGCTGGGCGAGACCATCGGACCGTCGCCGTGAGCCCCGGACGAGAATGGAGGGAGCGGGAGAATGCGCTGGACCAGGGTCCTGACCGTGGGCGTCGTGGCTTTGCTCGCCCTCGTCGCAGCCTGCGGAGCACCGTCCCCCTCCGAGCCCACCGACCCGATCCCGGGCGACCGGGGCAGGGTCGAGTCCGCCGGCTCCGGCATGCTGCCAGACGCCAAGGGACCGGCACCGGCGGTTCCCGGCGCCAAGCGGGGCGGGGTCCTCTCTGTCCCCTCCTCCTCCACGCCGGGGAACTTCGATCCGAGTGACCAGTACTCCACCGACACCATCACGATCCTCGGGCTCACTCACCGCAGCCTGACGGCGTACTCCCACCGCGACGGCAGGTCAGTTCTCGTGCCCGACCTCGCGACGGACCTGGGCAAGGTGTCCGAGGACGGACTCACGTGGACGTTCAGACTCAAGGACGGCATCACGTACGAAGATGGCTCGCCCGTCACCGCGCAGGACGTCGTCTTCGCCCTCAAGCGCTCGTTCGACCCGGACCTGGCGGGGAACGCGCCGACCTACCAGCGCGACTTCTTCACGGGTGGCGCGCAGTACCAGGGCCCCTACCGGGGCGACCCCGATTGGAAGGGCGTCGAGGCGCCGGACGACAGGACGGTCGTCATCCACCTCGAGAAGCGCTTCGAGTCCATGCCCTACTTCGCGACCTACCCCCAGTTCTCGCCGATCCCTGAGGCGAAGGACACGAAGCAGGACTACACGTCCCACCCGCTGGCCACCGGGCCCTACAAGTTCAAGAGCTACACCCCCGGCTCAGAGCTCATTCTCGAGCGCAACGAGCACTGGGACGCCGTGACCGACCCGGCCCGCAACGACTACCTCGACGGCTACCACTTCACGTTCGGCGTCGAGGACGTCGAGGCGCAGACCGCGATCCTGGCGAGCGAGGGCGCCGGCGCAACGTCACTCAACTGGGGCCCGATCGACTCCTCGCTCGTCGAGCAGGTCGAGGATGAGAAGAGGGACCAGTTCGTCGAGGGCCCCTCGGCGTGTGTCTACGTGGTCAACCTGGACACCCGGAAGATCCCGCTCGAGATCCGCAGGGCGATCGCGGTCGCGTACCCGTTCGACTCCATCCGCGCGGCAGGTGGCGAGTCCACCCACACCTACACCCCGGGCACGACCTTCATCCCGCCCCAGGTCCCGGGATGGTTGGACTACCAGGGGGTCGAGGGCTTCGACGGCACGGGCGACGGTGACGCGGAGATGGCCAGGAGGATGCTCGCGGAGCAAGGCTACGGTCCCGGCAAGCCGTTCGAGCTGAGCTACTTCTACGACAACGACTCGGCGGCCGCACAACGCGTCAACGTGGTCCGCAAGCAGAAGCTCGAGGACGCCGGCTTCAAGGTCCTCGACAAGGGCGTGCCGGCCGCGGAGCGTCGCCGGCTGGCAGGCACGCTCGACGCGCCGATCAACATGCTGCAGAGTCCGGCGGGCTGGTGCCTCGACTGGCCGGCCGCCGACTCGATCTTCCCGGCCATGGTCTCCTCCTTCGCGGTCTCGCAGGGCTCGACGAGCTGGGGCAACCTGTCCGAGGCGAAGGTGGACGCCGAGATCAAGCGGATCCAGGCTCTGCCCATCGCCGACCAGGGCACGGAATGGGCCACGTTCGACAAGTGGCTCTTCGAGAACTACCTGCCGGCCATCCCGTACCAGTACGACAAGGGCAACGCCGTGTTCGGCACGAAGGTGCGCAATGTCATCAACGACCCCAACCACGGCAAGCCGGTCATGACCCAGATCTGGATCGCGCAGTGATCTAGCTGCGGGCGAGGCCCTCGGGCCCGAGGGATCCTGCGCCCTGACGACACCCTCGCCGTGTCGTTCGGGAGACGTCACGACCGTATGCCGCTGGGGGCGGGTTTCCTGACGTGCGAAAGAGGTTTCGGCGGGCTGTGGCCCGTCGGCTAGGGTTAGAGGTCATGGATGTGTGCGAGATGACCGGATCGGCGCCATGGCGTCGGACGGCTGTGGTAGTCGCCGGGTGGGCACGAGCTCCCCGGGGGTCAGCCGCGCGCGCGTGAGCACCGGTTGACCCCGCCCTGACCTCATCCCACCCACATCAGCAAGGACCTGCACATCATGGAGACCGCCGAGATCAGGCGACGCTGGCTCACCTTCTTCGAGAGCCGCGGCCACACCGTCGTGCCGAGCGCACCGCTCGTCCACGACGACCCCAACCTCCTGTTCGTCAACGCCGGCATGGTGCCGTTCAAGCCCTACTTCCTCGGTCAGGAGACGCCCCCCTACTCACGCGCGACGAGCGTGCAGAAGTGCGTGCGCACCCTCGACATCGAGGAGGTCGGCAAGA
>NZ_JAJJPG010000130.1:2837-9300 GCF_032907665.1 Intrasporangium sp. | reverse complement strand
CGACGAGATCCTGCCCCACGCCACCCGTCAACGAAACTCAGACGCGCGACACTAGTCGGTGAGGGCTGCGAGGAACACCTTGCCGAGGTCCTGCGCCTCCCGGGCGACGTAGGCCTCACCCTTGGCGGCATCAGCGAACCTGCGCAGTGTGGCGGCGTCGGCTTCGCCACCGAGGGCGATGCTGAGGATGCGCACCGGCCGCTCCGGGCTCGCCAGCGGCTCGATCTTGGCCAACACCTGCTCGAGCGTGGCGCTGCCGGGGTCCTCGTTCTTGCCGTCGCTGATCAGGATGATGGTGTTGTTGCCCTCCCGCCAGGCCTTCTGGGCCGCGCCGGCGGCGGCGATGACCGTGTCGTGCAGGCCGGTCGCGCCGTCGGCACGCAGGCCGCTGAGAGACTTCTGCAGGGATTGCACGGCGGTGACGCCACCGACAGACCGCGAGGGTGGCCCCAGGTCGAGGACGACGGTGTAGTCGGTGCGGTTCTCGTGTCGCGAGAAGGTCCACAGGCCGATGTTGGTCCGGTCGGAGAACAGCGGCAGAGAGTCGGCGATGGCCTCCTTGGCCAGGTCGAGTCGCGTCGCGTCGCCCGCCGCGGCGACGCGCTCGTTCATCGAACCCGAGGTGTCGAGCAGGACGAGCACGGAGCCCTGGCGGTCCAGAGCGGTCCATCCCTGCAGGGACTGCGCCAGCGACCACGAGTTGGGGCGCGACGGAGTGAATCGCGGCTCCGACGCCACCACACCCTGGGACGTGTCCGCCTCGGTCTGCAGGCGCGGAGTGCGCCAGCCGTCGGCGGCGAAGTGCTCCGTCGCCTCCCCGGTGACGAGGAAGACCGCGAAGCGGTCGAGCGCGGCGCGCTGCTGCTCGGTGACCCAGCGCCCGGAGATCGTCATCAAGGGGACCTCGTTGGGGTGGATCCCGTCCTTCGGATACAGCGCAACGAGCGGAGTGGTCGGCTTCGACGCGTTGAACTTCAGCACCTCACGCTCACTCGTGGGCAGGAGCATGGCCTCCTTCGCAGCGTCTGCCGCCTTCACCGTCGGGTCGGCCAGCGGCGCCAGGACCTTCTTCGCGTCAGCGTGCAGGTCGGCCAGCGCGCTGTGGGCGGACAGCAGGCCTCGCCGCACGTCCTCCACCGACTCGGCGCCCGCGGTCGCCCACTCCGAGAGGCTGATCATCGACGTCAGGCTGGCCGCGTCGCGAAGCGGGTCCTGCCACCCGATGCGCACCCTCCCCCACTCGGGGTGCCCCTTTGCGCCCCACCCCGCCGGGTCCCGGGCAAGGTCGAGCAGCTCCCCCCAGCTGGGCTGGCTCTTCGGCCAGCCCAGGGCCTCGGCCATGGGCTGTGGCGCCGCGATGACCGCCGGGCTGACGGCAACCACGGGGAACGTCCGAGGGAGCGCGGCGGACAGCTCGGGCCGGCGGCCCAGTACCTCACGCCAGATGCTCGCGTCGGGGACCCAGGCGGTCGGTGCGTTCGCTCCCCCGTCGGCCTCGACGGCGGCGCGGAGCGTGTCCCCGAAGTCATTCGGCTCTGCCGAGACGACAGTCGTCGTCGTGCAGCGCCCGTCGACCCATGAGGCCGTGCCACGGTCGAAGGCGGCCGCGGCCGTGGTGAGCACCGGCGCCACCGAGGGGGAGGCGACGATGGTCAGCGGCACGCGCGACGGACCACAGGCGATGGGTCCAGCCGAGTCGCCGTCCGGCTTGAGCAGCCCGTATGCCGCGCCCCCGATGAGCACGAGTGGGACGAGCACGAGCGCGATGGTCCTGAGGCGACGCCCCCGGCCGCGGCTCGGCGCTCGATGCCGTCCCCCAGGACGCGAGGAGCCGGCGCGTCCCCAGCGTCCCTTGAGTCGCGGGCTCCCCGACGACGAGGTAGTCGCAGCGCGCGCCGCCTTGAGGCTGCGCTCATACGGCCCCAAGGGACGCGCCGACGGCTCGGGGTCATGATCCACAGCGGCCTCCCGATTGGCACTCACGCGCAACGCTGCCTGGGTCAGACGACCACGGGCATGCGGTCAGTCGGCCCAGCCAATGGTGGGCCATGTTACACACCCGCAGGGTGGGAGCGCCGCGCTGCCGCCAGATTCTGGGACACCCCGTGTCGCTCCCACCACGACGCGGTATGCCGCTGGGCTGGCTTCCGGCCCAGCGGCATACCCCCGTTCAGCCTCGGTGCTGGGCCCCCAGGCGGGCCAGGAAGATCGCCTCCGCCTCACACACGCGCGCGAACTCCTCGAGGTGGAGAGACTCGTTGGCACCGTGGGCGCGGGTGTCGGGGTCCTCCACGCCGGTGACGATGATCGCGGCGTCGGGGAATCGTGCTGCGAAGTCAGAGATGAACGGGATCGAGCCGCCCACACCCATGTCGACCGGGTCGACACCCCACGCATCCCGGAACGAGGCACGAGCCTGGTCGTAGATGGGGCCGTCCGCGTCGGCCGCGAAGCCGGACCCCTCCTCCGTGAGCTCGACGGTGACCCTGGCACCCCAGGGCGCGCGCTCCTCGAGGTGCGCGCGCAGCAGCTCGAAAGCCTTCTTCGGGTCCTGGGCCGGCGCGATGCGCATCGACAGCTTCGCCGCGGCCCGCGCAGCGAGCGTGTTGGACGCCTTCTCCATGGACGTCGCATCGATGCCGATGGTCGTGATGGACGGTTTCGTCCACAGCCGGGAGAGGATCGAACCGGTCCCGATCGGCTCGACGCCGTCGAGGAGCCCGGACTCCGCCCGCAACCGGGCTTCGTCGTAGTCGAGCTCGGCGGCCAATCCTTCGTCGAGGCCCCGCACTGCGACGTTGCCGTCGTCGTCGTGGAGCGTGGCGAGGAGCTTGACGAGCGCCGTCACGGCGTCTGGCACCGCGCCGCCGAACATGCCGGAGTGCACCGAGTGGTCGAGGGTCTCGACCCGCACGACGGCCCGAATCCCCCCACGCAGCGTCGTCGTGAGCGCCGGCGTGCCGATGGCCCAGTTGCCTGAGTCCGCGATGACGATCGCGTCAGCGGCGAGCCGGTCACCGTGCTTCTCGAGAATGGCCGGCAGAGACGGGGAACCCGACTCCTCCTCACCCTCGACGAAGACAGTGACGCCCACCGGAAGCGTGCCTCTGTGCGCTCGGAGGGCGGCGAGGTGGGCCATGACGCCCGCCTTGTCGTCAGCGGCGCCGCGGCCGTAGAGGCGCCCCTCTCGCTCGGTCGGCTCGAACGGCGCACTGTCCCAGTCCGCGTCGTCGCCTGGGGGTTGCACGTCGTGGTGGGCATAGAGGGTCACGGTCGGTGCGCCGTCCGGGCCCTCGACGTGGCCGATCACGGCGGGGCGACCCCCCTCGACGACGACCTCGACGTCGAGGCCCTCTGCGCGTAGCAGCCCGGCGACTGCATCTGCGCTGCGAGCGACCTGGGACTGGTCGAAGCTGGCCGCTGAGACGCTGGGGATGCGGATCAGCGACTCGAGGTCGGCCCGGACCTGTGGCATGAGGTCCGCCACACGGTCACGAAGGGACTGGATCTGGTCAGGGGTCAGCACGTCGTCAGTCACCGTCCGACCCTATCGAGCGCCACCGCCCTGAGCACGGTCGCCGGAGCCGCCCCGATATCGTCGAGCCCATGTCGGAGGACCACATGGGCTCGACGTTCGGCTTCGGCATGGATCCGTGGCTCTCGCGTCTGGGCAACCTGCGCAACGTCGTGCGCCAGGAGCTCGTGTCCCGCCAGCTCGCCGCCCACCTGCCGCCCCAGGGAGGTCCGCTCCGTGCGCTCGACGTCCTCGACGTCGGCGCCGGCCAGGGCACGCAGGCGCTCCGCCTCGCACGGCTCGGACATCGCGTCACGGCGGTCGAGCCCAGTGCGCGGATGCGGGAGGCCTTCGACCGGGAGGCCGCGGCACTCCCCGCCGACGCACGCGAGCGCGTGACGCTCCTGGCCGGCGACATCACGGCGCTGGCCGACATCACGGGCGCAGCGGCATACGACGTCGTCCTCTGTCAGGGCGTGCTCATGTATCTGCCGCACGCTGGGCCGGCCATTGCCGGGCTGGCCCGCTGCGCCGCGCCAGGCGGGCTCGTCTCGGTGGTCGCACGCAACGCCGACGCGCTGGCCTGGCGCCCGGCGACGAGACACGACTGGGTGGCCGCGCTCGCCCTGCTCGACGAGCAGGAGCGCGCTGCCGCTGAGGGCCGCGACCCCTCGTACCGCAACGAGATCGGCGTGCCCGCCCGCGCAGACCGACTCGACGACCTCACCGCGGCGCTCGAGACCGAAGGCCTGCACGTCGAGGAGTGGTACGGCGTGCGCGTCGCCTCCGACAACGTGCCCGTCGACGCGCCCACTCCCCCACCTGACGAGCTCGCCCGCATCCTCGACGTGGAGGAACAGCTCGGTCGGGCCGACCCCTACCGCCGCCTCGGGACCCTCCTCCACGTCGTGGCACGGCGGCCCGGACGACCGGCTCCCGCGGCGCCATGACGTCGCTGATCGAGCGCGTCGCACCGGCGCGGCTCGGGCCGTCATTCCGGTGGCTCATGCTCTCGTCGTGGGCGAGCAACCTCTCTGACGGCATCGCGCTCGCTGCCGGACCGCTCCTCGTCGCCGCCCAGACCCGCGACGCGTTCCTCGTGGCCCTTGCCACGGTGCTCCAACGGGTTCCCTGGCTCGCCTTCGCCCTCGTGGCCGGCGTCATCGCCGACCGCCTCGACCGCAAGCGGATCGTCATCGTCGTCAGCCTCCTGCGCACGACCGTGCTGCTGGTGCTCAGTGCGGCGATCGTCACCGACGTGGTGAGCATCTGGGTCGTCCTCACCGCTCTCTTCCTGCTCGGCACGGCGGAGGTCTTCGCCGACACGACGAGCCAGACGCTCCTGCCCATGGTCGTCGACAAGGCCGACCTCGGGATCGGCAACGCCCGGCTCATGGCCGGCTTCATCACGGTCAACCAGCTCGCCGGTCCGCCGATCGGCGCGGCGCTGTTCGCCCTCGGCCTCGTCGTCCCCTTCGTCGCCCAGGCGACGTGCATCGCCTTCGCTGCCCTGCTCGTGTCACGCGTCGTCCTGCCCCCGCACGGCCGGGACCCGCAGGCTCGGCGCTCCCACCTGAGACGCGACATCACGGAGGGGCTGCGGTGGCTGTGGAACCACGCCGCCGTGCGCACCCTCACCGTGACGATCGTCATCTTCAACGTGACCTATGGCGCCTCGTGGTCGGTGCTCGTCCTCTATGCGGTCGACATCCTCGATGCAGGGGCGGTCGGTTTCGGGCTGCTCACCACGGCCGGCGCTGTCGGGGGCCTGCTGGGCACCGCGCTCTACGGCTGGGTCACGGCGAGAGTCAGCCTCGGCAACATCATGCGGGGCGGACTGGTGATCGAGACCCTCACACATCTCGCCTTCGCCCTGACCCGGCACCTGTGGGTCGCCCTCGTCATCATGTTCGTCTTCGGTGCCCACGCCTTCATCTGGGGCACGACGTCGAGGGCGGTCCGGCAGCGCGCCGTGCCGACCGGACTCCAGGGACGGGTGGGCAGCGTCTACCTTCTCGGCGTCTTCGGCGGCATGGTCGTCGGCGGTCTCGTCGGCGGGGTCGTCGCCGGGGCGTGGGGCGTCCTTGCGACATTCTGGTTCGGCTTCGCCGGCTCGGCCCTTCTCGTCGTCGCGATCTGGCAGCAGCTCCCGCACATCGCGCACGCCGACGCCGAGGCCCTCGCCGACCCCTGAGCGCTCCGGCTCGCATCGCTCGGTGGTGCGCTCTCTGTGGGACTGTTTCAATCGGGGGATGCGCCTGACCCGCGATGCCGTGAGGCGGGCCTTCGATGCCGTCCCACGCGAAGGCTTCCTGCCCGCGTCCTCGCGAGCTGACGCGCGGCGCGATGCGCCCATCCCGATCGGGCACGGACAGACGAACTCCCAGCCCCGCACCGTCGAGGCCATGCTGCGACTCCTCGACGTGCGCCCCGGCGACCGCGTCCTCGACGTCGGCTCGGGCTCTGGGTGGACCACTGCACTGCTCGCGCACCTCACCGGTTCGGAAGGGTCCGTCCGGGGTGTCGAGCTCGTGCCGGAACTCGCCCGGTGGGGCGCCGACAACCTCGCAGCCACCGGCCATCCCTGGGCCTCGATAGCGGAGGCTGACGCGGACGCGCTCGGCGACGCGGAGCATGGCCCCTACGACCGGATCCTCGTGTCGGCCAACGCTCGCAGGCTCCCGGACGAGCTCCTCGCCCAGCTCGCCGAGGGCGGCCGGATGGTCATCCCGGTGCGCAGCCGCATGCTGCTCATCGAGCGTCGCGGCAACGAGGTCCGCTCGACGGACCACGGTCCCTACCGCTTCGTGCCGCTCCGCTGAGAGGACGGCTCCGGCTGCGGCTCGGTCCCGAGGACCTGGAGGTAGCCTTCCAGCGCCTCGGCGACGCCGCACGGCAGCACAACGTCCTCACCGCGACGCCGAGGGCTGGAGACGCCGAGGGCTGGAG
>NZ_JAJJPG010000130.1:0-2737 GCF_032907665.1 Intrasporangium sp. | reverse complement strand
CCGGCTCGGAGCACACCCGGTGAGCACATAGAGTTGTCCTCGTGTTCGGACGCAAGAAGACCCTCAACGAAGAGCTCGCGGACCAGCCGCCGCCGCGGCCGGGGGCGAAGAACCGCCCGACGCCGAAACGTCGCGAGCGGGAGGCCGCCAACCGTCGTCCCCTCATCGTCGACGACCGCAAGGCGGCCAAGGCGAGGGACAAGGTCGCCCGTCGCGAGGCGATGGCCAAGCAGCGCGCCGGCATGCTCACGGGAGACGATCGCTACCTTCCCGTACGCGACAAGGGCCCGCGCCGCCGCTTCATCCGCGACGCGGTCGACGCCCGGTGGAACATCGGCGAGTTCATGCTCCCCGTGATGCTCCTCGTGCTGCTGCTCAGCTTCATCCGGGAGAGCTGGGCGCTGATGTCGGTCTTCATCCTCGTCTACGGTCTGATCCTCGTGGCGATCATCGACGCCGTCCTCATGTGGCTGCGCACGAAGAAGAAGGTCATCGCGAAGTTCGGCCAGGCCGAGAAGGGCGACGCGTTCTACGCCGTCATGCGGGCCTTCCAGATGCGGCGCACGCGGATGCCGAAGCCGCTCGTCGATCGTGGCCAGCACCCATCCTGATCGACTGACCACCCGGTTTCCGGATGCCGCTGGGCCGGCGCAGCGCGCCCCGTCAGGGCACGAGGTCGGCGAAGGCGAGGGGAGCCCGCGTGACCGCGTAGGTGGCGAAGTACAGCTTGGCCACCGTGCCGTCCCCTGCGCGGACCACCTCGAGAACCTCCCCACGCTCGCGCCCCGCGACGGCCCGGAAGCGGTCCGGACCCTCGGCCACGAACCGGGTCTCCGAGAGCGGGTCCTCGGTGAGCCGGGACCAGAGCTCGCCGTCACGGACGAAGAAGACGATCGGCGACCCCTCCGACCACCATTGCCCCAGCAGCTCCGTCAGCTCGGGCCGGGGCTCCTCGGGCACCCAGGCCGGCTCGATGGACGGCTCGGCCTCGACGACGGCCTCGACGAGATCCGTGGCCAGCGCGAGCGGCTCGGCTCCTGACGTCGTGTTGGCGAAGACGATGGCGCCCACCCGCTCCGGGCGGCGGACGCGAAGCCCCGTCAGGTATCCGGGCATGGCACCACCGTGGCCGATGTAGACGCGGTCCCCACGGCGTCCCATGCCGAAGCCCAGCCCATAGGCGCCGGTCCACCCGTCGACGTCGGTCATGATGAGGGGCCGGCACATCTCGTCGATGGTCTCGGCGCTGACGACACGCTCGTCCGGGTCAGCGAGGTAGGCGGCATACCGAGCGAGATCGGACACGGTCGACCACAGCCCCCCGAGCGGGGCCGTTGCGTTGAGGGCGAAGAGCGGCTCCTCGCGCGCCGTGCCGGCGTAGGGGTCGATCTGGTAGCCGCGGGCGCGGTCGTCGGCCGGCTCCAGGCCGGTGCGGAGCATCCCCAGGGGGTCGAGGATCCGTTCCTTGACCACCGCCTCCCACTCCTGGCCGGTCACCCGCTCGATGACCTGCCCCAGCAGGCCGTAGGCGAGGTTCGAGTAGTGGAAGGCGTGGTGCGCCGGCAGGACCTGCTCCGCCTCCTCCACACCGGCGAGGAAGGCCTCGCGCTCAGGGGCGCTCAGGCTCTCCCAGATGTTGCCGATGGGCTCCCGCTGCAGTCCCGACGCGTGGGCGAGCAGCTGACGCAGCAGCAGCCCTGCGTGCCGCGTCCCCGGCAGGTGCGCGTCGAGTGGGTCGTCGAGGTTGAGCCGTCCCTCGTCACGGAGCGACATGACGGCCAGCGCGGTGAAGGTCTTGGTCACCGAGCCGATGAGGAACTGCGTCGAGTCGGTCGCCTGCACGGCGGGGGCCGGGCCGTCGCCGAGGCGTGCAGCGCCGACGTGCGTGGACCAGACGAGCTCCCCGTCGCGGACCACACCCACGCTGACACCGGGGCTGCGCCACCGACGCTGGGCCGAGGCCACCCGCACGCCGAGGTCGCGCTCCAGCGCGAGCGACAGCGGGGTAGCCGGCTCAGGCGATGCGCCGACTGTGCCCTCGGAAGCGGTCGAGCCGGCCCTCATTCCGCGGCCCGCAGGCTCATCGGGCCGTAGACGACATTGTCTCCGTGTCGCAGCGTGACCGCTTCGACGCCGGCCTCGAGCAGCTCGCGCCACGACTCGCCCAGGTAGTTCTCGGCATCGCTCTGCGTGGGAAAGCCCCGGGTCACGAGGGACGGGCCCTCCATCGTGTCGCCGTGTGCGTCGAAGTACAGCCAGGTCCAGTCCGCGCTCATGTCGGACACCCTAGTTGGCCAGCCGGACTCCCGCCGGGGCCTAGTCGCCGGGGTGTTTCGGGCGCTGCGTCGTGGGGCATCGGCGTTGTCCTCGAGCCCGGTGTTGCCAAGGTCACCCCGAGCCGGGCCAGGCCACGTTTGACGTGGCTTGCCCTCACGTGCCACGGTTCGACTACCCGATGGGCAATGGGGCAAGCCGGTGCGACTCCGGCGCTGACCCGCAACCGTGAACCGGAGAATCGAGTTCGTCGATTCCCCCGGCCAGCCGGAAAACCCGTGTCCGTTCGGCTCCTTTGTCAGTCTGTCGTGGAATGCGGACCGGAGACACCAGGCCTCAGGCACCCCACCTTGACCTCGGTGCCCCACCGCAAGGAGGTCAGTGTGTCCCTTGCCCATCGCGCCCCCATCCGGGTCGTCCTCGCCGCGCTGCTCGCAGCAGCCCTCACCGCCCTGACCCTGGC
>NZ_JAJJPG010000129.1:0-9318 GCF_032907665.1 Intrasporangium sp. | reverse complement strand
TCGCCGCGGGATCGGCTCATCCAGCGGAGACCCTCTCGTAGGC
This sequence comes from Intrasporangium sp., assembly GCF_032907665.1. GTDB lineage: Bacteria > Actinomycetota > Actinomycetes > Actinomycetales > Dermatophilaceae > Intrasporangium. The sequence goes on along the minus strand of NZ_JAJJPG010000129.1, from coordinate 9,275 downwards.
AACCCGCAGCACCGAGTCGTCGGGGCCGACGAGTCGGCTCGGCCGCGCGAGGCCGTCGAGGACGACGAAGCGCAGGGTCGAGCCGCGGGACTTCTTGTCGCGGCGCATGACCGTCAGGAGCGCCTCCCACCGGTCGCCACGGTAGCTCGTCGGCAGCCCGATCGACTCGAGCAGCGCCCGGTGCCGGGCGACGAGGCCCTCGCCATCGGGCCCGGCGAGGTGTCCCGTCAGTCGGGCCAGCTCTGCCGCGTAGACCATGCCGACGCTGATCGCCTCGCCGTGCCGCCAGGTGTAGCCCTCGACCTGCTCGATGGCGTGGCCGAAGGTGTGGCCGTAGTTGAGGATCTCGCGGAGCGCGCTCTCCTTGAGATCGACCGCGACGACGTCAGCCTTGACCTGGATCGCTCGCTCGATGAGCTCTCGCAGCCGAGGGTTGTCGGCCCGCCGGGCTGCAACCGGGTCCTGAGCGACGAGCTCGAGGATCGCGGGGTCCGCGATGAAGCCGCACTTGACGACCTCGGCCAGGCCCGCCACGAAGTCGGCCTCCGGGAGGGTCGTGAGCACGTCGACGTCGCAGAGCACCCCGACCGGTGGATGGAAGACACCGACGAGGTTCTTGCCCTCGTCGGTGTTGATGCCGGTCTTGCCCCCGACCGCGGCGTCGACCATGCCGAGCAGCGTCGTCGGGACCTGGACGACCTGGACACCGCGCAGCCAGGTGGCCGCGACGAACCCCGCAAGGTCGGTGACCGATCCACCACCCACACCCACCACCGCGTCGCTCCTGGTGAAGCCCGCCCTGCCCAGCTGCGCCCAGAGCGAGGCGGCGACGGAGGACGCCTTCGCGGACTCCGCGTCCGGCACCTCGGCGAGCTCAGCGGCATACCCCCTCGCGGTGAGCCCTGCCGCCACCTGACCGGCGAGCTCGCGCAGGGTCGGTGGGTGGACGACGAGAACCCGTTCGACCTCCCCCCGGAGCAGATCCGGCACGCGGTCGATGACGCCGGACCCGATGACGACGTCGTAGTCGTCCCCGACCGGGATCACGGTCGGCGGCGCGGCTGTCACGCCTCGGCTCCCTCGAGGAGCCCGGCGATCTCGTCCGCGATGTCGTCCGGGAGTCGGCCGGCGGTGTCGACGCGGTGGGTCGCGACCCGCTCGTAGGTCGCACGCCGAGCGTTCATCATGGCGACCCAGGAGGCTCGCGGGTTGACGGAGAGAAGGGGGCGAGAGCGGTCGAAGCCGACACGCTTGCTTGCGTCAGCGATGGCGACGTCGAGAAAGACGACGACGTGCCCCTCCAGCGCCTGCTCGGTCCGTGGGTCCATGACCGCACCACCGCCGAGCGCGAGGACGCCTCGCTCCTCGGCGAGGGCGCGGGCGACCTCGGCGCGCTCCAGGTCTCGGAAGGCCGGCTCTCCGTCGTCGACGAAGATGTCGGCGATGGACCTGCTCTCGGCGGCCTCGATGGCGGCATCGGTGTCGTGCAGCGTCGTGCCCAGGCGCTCGGCGAGGACGCGTCCGACGGTGCTCTTTCCCGACCCGGGCGGCCCGACGAGGACGACGACGGGGCGGGTGCGGTCGGTCACCATGTGCGCAGGGCCTCAGGGATGGACGCCAGGTAGGCAGCCCGGTTGCGCGCCGTCTCCTCGACCGAGTCGCCCCCGAACTTCTCGAGGCAGGCCTCGGCGAGCACGAGGGCGACCATCGCCTCGGCGACGACCCCGGCAGCCGGCACGGCGCAGACATCGGAACGCTGATGGATCGCCGTGGCCGCCTCCCCTGTGGCGACGTCGACTGTCGCGAGGGCACGGGGCACGGTGCTGATCGGCTTCATCGCGGCACGCACCCGGAGCGGCTGACCGGTCGACATGCCCCCCTCCGTCCCGCCGGCCCGGTCCGTGCGCCGACGGATCGTCCCGTCGACGAGGTCCATCTCGTCGTGTGCGTGCGACCCCCGGCGTCGGGCTGTCTCGAAGCCGTCACCGACCTCGACGCCCTTGATGGCCTGGATGCTCATCAGGGCGGCGGCCAGCCGGGAGTCGAGCTTGCGGTCCCAGTGCACATGGGAGCCGAGACCCGGTGGCAGGCCATAGGCGAGGACCTCGACCACGCCGCCGAGCGTGTCGCCGTCCCTGCGCGCCGCGTCCACCTCGGCGACCATCGCGGCCGAGCCGTCAGGGTCCAGAGCGCGGACCGGGTCGGCGTCGAGCCGCTCCACGTCGTCGGGCGTCGGCGGGTCTGCCTCAGGGCGGGCGGCCGCGGTGCCGATCGCAACCGTGTGGGACACGAGGCGGATGCCGTAGGCCTGCTCGAGGAAACGGGCCGCAACCTCGCCCAGCGCGACACGGGCCGCGGTCTCCCGCGCCGAGGCGCGCTCGAGCACCGGGCGGGCGTCGTCGTGGCCGTACTTCTGCATCCCCACGAGGTCCGCGTGTCCCGGGCGAGGGCGGGTCAGCGGCTTGTTGCGGGCGATCTCCCGCTCCGCATTGACGTCGTCGGCCGCGGCGAGCACGTCGGGGTCCACCGGCTCGGGGCTCATGACGGTCATCCACTTCGGCCACTCGCTGTTGCCGATGCGGATCGCGATGGGCGACCCGAGGGTGACCCCGTGACGCAGGCCGCCGAGGAACTCGACCTCGTCCTGCTCGAACTTCATCCGCGCGCCCCGGCCGTAGCCGAGCCGCCGCCGGGCGAGGGCGTTCTGGACGTCCTTGGCCGTGACGTGCACCCCAGCCGGCAACCCCTCGAGCATGGCCACCAGGGCCGGCCCATGAGACTCCCCGGCGGTCAACCATCGCAACATGGTCCGATCCTCCCACGGTGCCTGCAGGCGACCGGCGGCGCCCGCCACCCGGGGACGGGCTAGAGCTCGTCGGGCGGCAGGACGGTGAGGACGCGCGCGATGAACTCGTGGAACTCCCGCATGTAGCTGCGCAGGAACTCCTCGATCCCCGCGTCCTTGACCTCACCAGAGTCACTGAAGACCTCCGGTGTGAACTGGATGTATGCCTCCACCGCGTTCATCAGTGGGCTGTTGCAGAAGGCGAGGACCTGCTTGAGGCTCTGCTGTGCCACCGCCGTTCCGATGGCTCCGGGTGAGGCGCCGATCACGGCCGACGGCTTGCGGGCGAAGGAGTTCTGCCCCTTGGGGCGGCTCGCCCAGTCGATCGCGTTCTTCAGGGCGCCTGGGATGCCCCGGTTGTACTCCGGCGTGACGAAGAGCACCGCATCGACCGCCGCGATCGCCTCCTTGAGGGCACGGCCCTCCGGCGGGTAGTCGGCGTCGTAGTCGTAGCTGTACAGGGGAAGGTTGCCGATGGGGATCTCGGTGAACGCCATGTTGGCCGGAGCAACGCGGATGAGTGCCTTCGACAGGATGCGGTTGATGGAGCCGGTTGCGAGGCTGCCGACGAAGTAGCCGACCTGCTGCGTGGTCATCTCTGGGTCCTCTCTGGGTCCTCTCTGGATCCTGGCCTCCGTCGCTGACGCAGCCAGCCCACCCCTACCCGGTTCGTCGGGGCAGACCGCCCGACCTTCGTCAGAAGAAGGGGCGGACGTCGACGAGAAGGGCGATGAGGGCCCCTACGAGCATCCACGGGCCGAAGGCGATGTGGTCCTTGCGGGACCCTCTACGCACGATGATGCGCGCGAGGCCGTAGGCCCCGGAGAGGAGGAACGCGGCGTAGGTCGCGACGACAGGCGCCCAGGGAGACACGTACCCGGTGGCGATGCCGACGAGTCCGGCCAGGGTGACGTCGCCGAGGCCGAACCCGCTGCGCAACAACGCCGCGAGGAGAGCCAGAACGAGGTACAGGGCCCAGAGGACGGCGCCCGCGATGAGCGCTCTCCGCAGTGCGGCCCAGTCCCCGGACGCCCACGACGCGAGAGTGAGCTGGCCGACGAGCATGGGGTAGGCAGGTCGGGTCAGCCCGTGCGGGAGCCGGTGGACGTCGGCGTCCACCCAGGTCAGGGCCACCGCAACCGCCGCGAACCCGAGGTAGGCGGGGGCGAGTGCGTAGTCGGCAGCCGGACCGAAACGCCACGCGAGCAGGCCCCACAGCGTCCCGAGCGCGCCGGCCACGGCCCACGCAGGTGTCCGCGGGCGCAGGCCGGTCTCGTGGTCGAGCCGGTAGCCGAGCGTCGCAAGGCGGGTGCCGAGCAGCTGTCCGACCACCGCGCCCGCGACGGAGAGTGCCGCGACGTACCACCACGGGGTCGGTGGGAAGTCCGCCCACGTCATCAGGCGGACCGCTCCGCCAAGGCGGCCTCCAGCGCTGCCTGCATCGCCTCGACGGGTGCCGGTCGTCCCGTCATCAGGCGGACCTGCTCGGTTGCCTGGTGTAGGAGCATCGACGTCCCTTCCTGGACGGTCCAACCCGCTGCTGCGGCCGCGCGCTGCAGGGGTGTGCGGCCGTCACCGTAGACGACGTCGAGGACCGTGCGGGGGCTCTCGGCTCGATCGGACTGCGGGAAGCCGTCCAGACCGGTGACCGACGCGGGAGGGACGGTGCTGATGACGACATCGGTCAACGGCCACCGGCCCATCGGCACCTCGTCGACGGCGATGTCGGCGCGTCGGGCCTGCTCGACCGTCGCTGGGCGTGCCCGGTCGCGCACCATGAAGGTGATGCGACGAGTGCCGGACGATGCGAGCGCGGCGACTGCGGACCTCGCGGTGGCGCCGCTGCCCACGACGAGGGCGTGTGTCGTGTCGTAGCACCCCGCGTCGAGGAGGGCGATGGCGATGCCGTGGACGTCGGTGTTGTGCGCCGTCCACCCTTCCGGCTCGCGCACGAGGGTGTTGGCGACCCCCGTGTCCGCTGCCGTCGCCACGACGCGGTCAGCGGCTCGGACGGCCACCTCCTTGAGCGGCATGGTCAGAGACAGCCCCCGCCACGTGTCATCGAGCTCGCTGAAGGCCTGGGCGAACCCGCCCTCGTCGACCTCCTGCCGCTCGTAGGTCCAGTCGCGCAGCCCCAGTGCGGCGTAGGCGGCGCGGTGCAGCACGGGCGAGAGCGAGTGCGCGATCGGCGACCCCCAGACCGCGCACCTCACGCCCTGAACACCGTGCTCAGCACTGGCCCGGGTTCGATTGGCACCACTTCTGGAACTCGGCGACGTTGGCCTGGTGCTCCTCGAAGGTCACGGCGAACTTCGTCGTGCCCTTGGCGGGGTCGACGGTCACGAAGTAGAGCCATGGTCCGTCGGCGGGCTGAGCGGCGGCCTTGATCGCGCTCTCGCCGGGGTTGCCGATCGGGCCCGGCGGCAGGCCCTTGACCTTGTAGGTGTTGTAGGGGCTGTCGCTCGCGCGGTCCGCGTCCGTCGTCGTGATGCCGTGCTTGCCGGTCGCGTAGTTGACCGTGGAGTCGAACTGGAGCGGCATGTCCTGTGCCAACCGGTTCTCGACGACGCGGGCCACCTTGGGACGGTCCTCCTCGAAGCGCGCCTCGGCCTCGACGAGGCTGGCCACGATGATCGTGCGCTCCATCCGCTCGGGGGTGACGCCGAGGGCATCGAGCCGCTTCGTGGACTCCGAGACCATCTGGCGCAGATGGTCGACGGCCGTGCTGTCGGGCTCGAACTCGTAGCTGGCGGGGAAGAGGTACCCCTCGACGTTGCCGTTCGCCGACGCCGGTAGGCCCAGGGCCTTCGCATCCTTGGCAGCCTCTGCGTACTGCGCGACCGGGATCCCCGTGGCTTCGGAGAGGATCGGGTAGACCTCCTTGGCCCACTTCCCCTCTGGCACGACCACCCGCTGGACGATCCGGTTCGCCGGGTCGACGAGAACCGCGAGCGCGTCGGTGGCCTTCATCTGCTTGCGCATCTCGTAGACACCGGGCTGGATGCCGGCGCTCTTCGGGTCGTCCTGGGCGGCCTCGATGAACGCCTTGGTCGACTTGACGACGTCCTGGTCGGCGAGGACCTGCGCGATGGCCGAACCCCCAGCGCCCTGAGCCACGGTGACACGGACGGACCCGGAGCCGGGGCCGGGATAGTCGTTGGACTCGAGGAATCCGGCGACGACGGGACGCAGGTAGGTGTAGGCGATCGCCACGCCACCGCCGACGACGGCCAGCGCCAGCACGATGACGGCGAGCCGGCGCACCACGGAGGGCCGGCCCTTCGGGCCCTTGCCCTCCTGTCTGGCGGCGCGCTGTGCGGCGAGCTCGGCCTCGCGCGCCTCACGGCGGGTGCGCGGCTGCTGGACGGGGGCGGCAACCTCGTCGTGCGGCTCGTCGTCGTGGTCACCGAAGATGGAGGTTTCGAGATGGTCCTTCATCGACGACGCGCCTTCCGTGGTTTGCCGAGCGAGACGATCTCACCCGCCGGCCTGCCAGCGGAGGCCTCGGCGTCGAGAGCGGACTGCAGGATGAGCACAGCCGCAGCCTGGTCGACGACGGAGCGCTGCCCCCGACCCGGCACACCGCTGTCGCGTAGTCTCTTGTGCGCCACGACCGTGGTCAAGCGCTCGTCGACGAGTCGCACAGGCACTGGGTCGACTCGGTTCGCGAGCTCCATGGCGTAGGCACGGGCGATCCTGGCCGCCTCTCCCTCGTGACCGGAGAGCAGACGCGGCAGGCCCACGATGACCTCGACGGCCTCCCGCTCGGCCACGAGTGCGCCGATCGCCTCGAGATCGGACTGGCCGGAGACGTCCCGGGCGAGGGTCTCGACAGGGTGCGCGAAGGTGCCAGACGGGTCAGAGGCGGCGACGCCGACGCGGGCGCTGCCCACGTCGACGCCGATCCGCACTCCGGGCCGCAGGAGCACCGTCACGCGCCCCGCTGGCGAAGTTGCTGCTCGACGGCGCCCAACGCGCTCGAGACCATCGAGGCGTCGGTGCCACCACCCTGGGCGATGTCGTCCTTGCCGCCGCCGCCTCCGCCGAGGACCTGCGCGGCTGACTTGACGAAGGCACCGGCCTTGAGGCCGATCTCGCGCGCCCGGTCGTTCGTCGCGACGATGACAACGGGGCGTCCGTTGGACACCGCTGCCATCGAGACGAGCGACGGGCGGTCGTTTCCGAGGCGGCGTCGCACGTCGAGGACGAGCGGCCGCAGGTCGTCGGCGCTGACATCTGGGCCTGCGTCATGGCTGACGAAGGTCACCCCGCCGATGTCGCGAGCCGTGGCGACCAGCCCGGCCGCGGCCCCGAGGACCTGGGCCTGCTTCACCGCCGCGATCTCCTTCTCCGCCTCCTTGAGCTTGGACAGGATGCTCGCGATCCGGTCGGGCAGGTCCTCCGTGCGCACCTTGAGCTGGTCGGTGAGCTGCCCGACGATGGCCGCCTCGCGGGCAAGGTGATGGTAGGCATCGGCCCCGACGAGCGCCTCGACGCGCCGCACGCCCGAGCCGATGGACGCCTCACCGAGCAGCTTGACGACGCCGAGCTGGCCGGCCCGCAGGGCGTGCGTGCCGCCACAGAGCTCGATGGACCACTCGCCGATCGAGACGACGCGGACCCGGTCGCCGTACTTCTCGCCGAACAACGCCAGTGCCCCCATGCCCCGCGCCTCGTCGAGTGACATGATGTCGGCCGTCACGGGCAGGTCGTCGAGCAGCACGGCATTGACCTTGGCCTCGATGTCGGCCATCGCCTCGATGGGGACTGGGCTCTGGGCCTTGAAGTCGAAGCGCAGGCGCCCGGGCGAGTTCTCCGAGCCGGCCTGCGTGGCGGTGTCACCGAGCTCCTCGCGGAGGGCCTGGTGGACCATGTGCGTCGCTGTGTGCGCCCGGGAGATGGACCGGCGTCGCAACACGTCGACCACGGCCTCGGCCTCGTCGCCGGTGACGGCCTCGCCCTCGAGCACAGTGGCCCGGTGGACGATGAGCCCGTTGATCGGCTTCTGCACGTCACGCACCTCGAGGAGGGCGCCGCTCGAGAGACGGATCCGACCGTGGTCTGCGAGCTGGCCGCCCGCCTCCGCATAGAGGGGCGTGCGGTCGAGGACGAGCTCGATGTCGTCTCCCTGGCGCGCCGACTCGACCAGCTCGCCCGCACGGATCAGGCCACGAACCCTGGACTCCGACGCGACCTCGTCGTAGCCGGTGAACTCGACCGCATGGCCGAGGGAGTCGGCGACCCGGCGGTAGACCGACACGTCGCCGTGGGCCATCTTCTTGGCTTTGGCGTCGGCCTTGGCCCGGTCGCGCTGCTCGGCCATGAGCCGCCGGAAACCCGTCTCGTCGACGTTGAGACCCTGCTCGGCCGCCATCTCCAGGGTGAGGTCGATGGGGAAACCGTAGGTGTCGTGCAGCTGGAAGGCCTCGGCGCCGCCCAGGGTCGACGCGCCGCTCGACTTCGCCCTCGCGACAGCGACGTCGAGGATGGTCGTGCCCGCGCTGAGCGTCCGGCGGAAGGCGTCCTCCTCCGCATAGGCGACCTGGCTGATCCGACCGAACGAGCGCTCGAGCTCCGGGTAGGAGGCCATCATCCGGTCCTTGCTCACCGGCAGCAGATGCTCGAGGGTCGGGGCATCGACGCCGAGCAGCCGCATCGAGCGGACCGCGCGGCGAATCAGCCGTCGCAGGACGTAGCCGCGTCCCTCGTTGCCCGGGGTGACGCCGTCGCCGATGAGCATGAGGGCCGAGCGCACGTGGTCGGCCACGACCCGGAAGCGGATGTCGTCCTCGAGGTCCGCCCCGTAGCGACGGCCCGAGAGGTCCTCGGCGGCCGCGATGACGGGGAACACCTCGTCGATCTCGTAGATGTTGTCCACGCCCTGAAGCAGGAAGGCGACCCGCTCGAGGCCCATGCCGGTGTCGATGTTGCGCTTGGGCAGCGGACCCGCGATGTCGAAGTCGTCCTTCGCGCGCACGGCCGAGAGGTCGTCCTGCATGAAGACGAGGTTCCAGAACTCGAGGTAGCGGTCCCCCGCCTCCCAGTCGCGGTCGGCCCCGAACTCGGGCCCTCGGTCGATGAGGATCTCCGAGCACGGTCCACCCGGCCCCGGGACGCCCATGTTCCAGTAGTTGTCCTTCTTACCCAGTCGCACGATGCGGTCGTCGGGCAGACCGGCGACCCGCTTCCAGATCGCGATCGCCTCGTCGTCCTCGTGGTAGACGGACGCGTAGAGGTCCTTCTCGTCGAAGCCGTAGCCGCCCTGGTTCTGGGGGGTCGTGACCAGCTCCCAGGCGAGCGTGATCGCGCCCTCCTTGAAGTAGTCGCCGAAGCTGAAGTTGCCGTTCATCTGGAAGAACGTGCCGTGCCGGGTCGTCTTGCCGACCTCCTCGATGTCGAGGGTGCGCACGCACTTCTGCACGCTCGTCGC
>NZ_JAJJPG010000128.1:0-9442 GCF_032907665.1 Intrasporangium sp. | reverse complement strand
TCCTCGTCCGGAACCTCGAAGCCGTCGAGACGCTGGGATCGACGACCTTCATCTGCACGGACAAGACCGGCACGCTCACGCGCAACGAGATGGCCGTGGTGGAGGCGTGGACTCCGGCTGGGACCCTGGGGGTCGACGGGTTGGGCTATGAGCCTGATGCCGCAGTCTCGGCTTCGTCGCCCGCCGTGTGGGAGCTCGGGAAGGGCCTCGCCCTGGCCGCCATGCGGTGCTCCACCGGCTACGCCGCCCACGTGGACGGACGGTGGCAGGCCCGCGGCGACCCGACCGAAGCGGCGATCGACGCCTTCGCTCGGCGACTCGGTCTCGACACCGAGGCCGACCGGCGTGGGCACCTGGCACGGCTTCGCTTCCCCTTCGACCCGCGGACCCGACGGATGGCCGTCGTCATCGACGGGATGGCCGTCGTCAAGGGCGCGCCCGACAGCGTCATCCCCCTCTGTGGCAATCTCGACGAGGTCGCGGCGCTGCACGTCGCTGAGGGCTTGAGCGCCCGGGGACTGCGGGTGCTGGCGGTCGCGGCCCAGCCCATGGAAGCCGCTGGCCCGGTGCCGATGACGCTCGCGGACGTCGAGCGGGGCCTGAGCCTCCTCGGGCTCGTGGGCCTGGAGGACCCGCCCCGCGAAGAAGTCGGGCCGGCCTTGGCCGCGTGTCGGAGGGCCGGAATCAGCGTCGCCATGATCACCGGCGATCACCCTTCGACCGCGGCGGCCATCGCCGATGCGGTGGGCCTGCGCCACCCGGAGTCCCCGGTCCTCGTCGGTGCGCAGCTTCCCTCGGATGATGCCGTGCTCGCCTCCACCGTGGACCATGACGGGATCGTCGTGGCCCGGGTCTCGCCCGAGGACAAGCTGCGGATCGCTCGCGCACTTCGGTGCCGCGGTCACGTGGTGGCCATGACCGGAGACGGGGTCAACGACGCACCGGCCCTGCACGAGGCCGACATCGGGGTGGCCATGGGCCGGTCAGGCACCGATGTGGCACGCGAGGCTGCCGACCTCGTCCTTCTCGATGATGCCTTCTCGAGCATCGTCTCAGGCGTGGAGCAGGGCCGTGCGACCTTCGTCAACATCCGGCGCTTCCTCACTTACCACCTGACCGACAACGTCGCCGAGCTCACGCCCTTCGTCGTCTGGGCACTGTCCGGGGGGCAGTTCCCGCTGGCCCTCGGGGTGCTCCAGATTCTGGCCCTCGACCTCGGCACCGACACCCTTTCCGCGGTAGCGCTGGGCGCGGAGCCGCCCGCCCGGCACCTGCTCGACAGACCGCCGGTGCGCGGGCGACTGCTCAACGGCACCGTTCTGCGCCGGGCTTTCGGGCTGCTCGGTCCCGTCGTCGCGGCAACGACGATGCTCGCCTTTCTCGTCTCCCTGATCACGTCCGGCTGGTCACCGGGCGAGCCGTTCCCCTCCGGGGACACCCTGCGGGCCGCGTCGGGGGCGGCCTTCATGACGGTCGTCATCGCCCAGACCGCAAATGCCTTCGCGTGCCGCAGCTCAACAGTGTGGCCAGCCAGGCTGGGTTGGTCCAGCAATCGTCTCCTCTTGCCGGCAACGTCGATCGAGCTGCTCTTCTCCCTCGTCGTCCTCTTCGTCACCCCGATCGCGCTCGTGCTCGGGCACGCAAGTCCACCGCCTGCGGGCTGGGCTGTGGCCCTGGTGTCGGGGCCTCTGGTCCTCGCTGTCGACGGGCTGGACAAGTGGGCACGCTCGCGTCGCGGAGGCGCGGACGAATCCGCCTCACGCGGCGTCAGCTGACGACCGGCTCGGTGTCGGCGGCCCTCCTGCCGCGCCGGATGCGGTCAGTGCGAGACGCGAGCGTCCGTGGACACGTGGTCGCTGACTGGTGCCATCGTGGCCCGGGAAGGCGGGGCGGTGCTCGAAGGGTGCTGCGCCGCGATCGCCTTGGTCTCGTCGATCGCCGTGCGCAGGAGCCCGACGAGCTCGGCGGACGGGTCGTCGACGCAGGCGCGCGCAATGCCGTTGACCGCGAGGGAGACCACCTTGGCCGCGGCGTCCGCTCGCAGGTCCCGCGTGCCGACACGCCGGACGAAGTCGCGTGCCCACCGCTCGGCGCCGGGCACGTGCGCGAGCGCTGCCCTGGCCTCCGGGCTGAGGTGATCCGTGTCTCGGCCGGCGATGTCGTTGAGGTGTCGTTCCGCGCCCAGCACCGCGAGTGCCATGACGTTCTGGCGCTCGGCCGAGGCGATCGGGAGGGCGACCAGGGCGGCCCGGCGCATGAGGGTCGGAGCGACCCGCCGGTCATCGGGGTTGAGCCCGACGACCTCCGGGATCATCACCGCGAGCTCCTGACGACGGACGTCGCCCAAGGCGTCGTTGACGCACCGGGCCATCGAGGCCAGCACCGGGTGGGTGCACTTCGGGTGGTCACTCCACCGCTCACCTGCGAGGTACGAGGCCATCTCCATGAAGCAGGCACCCTTGCGTGGGTTGCGGTGACGCCCGCGGGAGAGGACCGGTACTCCGTCCGGGATGACGTCGAGCGGCGGGGATGTCGTGGTGGCGGATCGACCGAACATGATTGCTCCCTGTGTGCGGTGCGCTGACCTCTACCCAGAATGCGCTCAACAACCCCTGCCTGACCAGCCCTTTAGCGGATTGGAGCAGCCAAGAGGCCAGCCCCACCATGAGCGGTCAAGGAAGCGGGGCGCCGCTCAGCTGCCGCCCCCCTTGCCGACCTGAGCAGGGCCGACCGATGCCTCCCCGCCGTCTGAGACGTTCGCCGTGACATCGTCGCTGGCCGATGCCTGCGCCCACTGCGCTCGCCAACCCTCCAGGAGCGGGATGCTCATGCGAGCGCCGTGTCGGAAGGTGACCCTCTGCTGGCCCACAGGAAGGGGTTCGGACAACGGTGACAGCCCTGAGCTGAAGCCGAGGGCCTCGGCCGCCCGTCTGCCCACTTCCTGCCCGAGCGGGCCGGCGACTTTCAAGGCCTCCTCGTCGATGGTCGCGACGAGCGGGTAGGGCCGACGGCCCCAGGCCTGACGAAGCGTCTCGAGCCGAGCCAGGGACTCCGGGTCCATCACCTGTCTCGCCAAGCCGAGGTCGACCTCGTGCACGGCGTGGCAGAAGGCGGCGAAATGACTCGGTGTGCCGATCTCCCGGACGAAGGGCGCGTTCCCATGCCAGGAACGCTGTCCCTGCCGCGAGACTGCGGATGTCACCAGGGCGGTGACGAGGTCGGAGTGGAAGAGCCGGTCGTAGGCGAGATCGGGCGCGACGTGGCCGAGTGCCAAGCCGAACAGCGCGAACTCCAGGCACTTGGAACATTGCGCACACCAGCGTCCTCGACCGCTGGTGCGCATGCACATGACCATGCCATCCAAGGCATCCGGGTACAGCTGAAGGAGTGACCCGAAGGAGGCGAACTCGCCCACCGCATAGTGGGTGCCCTCTGGCTCCAGCTCCACACCCAGCACACTGCGGTAGTACGCGCCCAGTGCGCGGAGGCGCTCCGGCCGGCCGCTCGGGTTGGCCCACCGGAGGCTACCGTCCTTCGCCTCATGGCACCGGTAGCTCATCGCCGTGCGCGAGACGGTGACCGCCCTGGCTCCGTGGTGGAGCAGGGCGGGCAGTGTGGCGGCGGTGTAGAGGTTGACGTGGGGGCGGGCTGCACGACCGCGAGCGGTGAGGGTGGGGATGAAGTTGGTCGTGACGAGCTGCGTGCGGACCCCCGTGCGACGGGCCACGGGACCGACGACGAGACGCCTGCTGCGCCACGCAGCCCGAGCTGCGACGAGGGGGTGCGCGCTGAAATGCTGGAGGATGTGCAGGAGCAGGACCCGCTGAGGCTCACGTGTGTCGAGGAGCGCGCTCAGCGCGAGGGTGCTGTCCTTCCCACCGCCGAACGAGACAGCCACGTCGGCCGGGGCGCGCGCCCGTCGGCGACCGGGGTGGGGATCATAGGTGCGCTCGGCCGTCAGCGGCCCCTCGAACTCGACATGCTGCGCGTCGTGGTAGGCGCGCCACCAGTCGACCACCACTTCGGGGACCGGCTCCGGCAGTGTGACGACCACGCGCTCCCCCATGCGAGCCCAGACCGGAAGCTGGAGCGTGAGCAGCACCTCCCAGAGCACCGCGCGGTGGAAGCGCCGCAGTGGCACTCCGTGGAACCGGACCATGAAGCGGTTGCGGTGCTGCAGGTCGCTCGGCTCGCTGAGATGCCAGGAGTAGGTCACGCGTCCGCCGATGACCCGAGGGGGGTCGACGGTCACGCGCATGGCGCCTCCCCTCCGCAGAACCGTCCCCGTCGGCGCTGACGGGTCAGCGGGAGGCTACCAGTTGTTCACTCGCTGGACGGGTCCTCGGCGTTGTGGGGTGGGGCGAGCCGGTTGAGCAGCGGTCCGACGATGTCCATGGGCAGCGGGAAGACCACCGTCGAGTTCTGGTCGGCTCCCAGCTCGAGCAGGGTCTGCAGGTAGCGCAGCTGAAGCGAGGCGGGACTCTGCGACAGCATGTCGGCGGCCTGCTTCAGCTCTCCTGAGGCCTGCAGCTCACCCCGGGCGTTGATCACCTTCGCGCGCCGTTCCCGCTCGGCCTCGGCCTCCCGGGCCATCGCCCGTTGCATCTGCTCGGGGATCTCGACGTCCTTGATCTCGACGACGGACACGTCGACGCCCCACGGCTTGGTCTGCAGCTCGATGATCTCCCGCAGGTCGTGGTTGAGGTCCTCCCGGTGCGCGAGGAGGGTGTCGAGATCGGCGCGGCCGAGGACTGACCGCAGGGTCGTCTGGGCGATCTGGGAGGTCGCGACGGCGTAGTTCTCGACCTGCATGATGGCCGCCTCGGGGTCGACGACGTTGAAGAGGACCACGGCATTGACGCGCGCCGGCACGTTGTCCTTCGTGATGACCTCCTGCGGCGGGATCGTCAGCGTGACGACGCGCAGGTCGACGCGTTGCAGCCGATACAGGCCCGGCACGAGCAGGTGCAGGCCGGGTTGGTAGATGGGACGCAGCTTGCCGAGCCGGAAGACGACGCCGCGCTCGTACTGCGGGATGACGCGGATCGACGTGGCCACGACGGCGGCCGCGATGATCAGGACGGCAAGGGAGGGGGCGATCCAGCCGGGCATCAGGTCACTTCCGTGTCTTCGGGTCGGGCAGGTCCACGCGTCGGCGGTCGCTCGCCCAACGAGTCTGGTAGCGATCGAGGATCCGGTCGAGGGGCGGAGCCGCGGTGCCGTGGGGTGTCCGCCCGGCCACCGCCTCGGGCGTCGCCTCGGGAATGCCGGGAGCGTCGCTCGAGGCGTCGCTGCGCAGATGCTCGGGGAAGTTGCTGGGGGTGCGCCAGAGGTGCTGCGCCAGGGGCACGCCCGCGATGAGCCCCACGGTGACCGTGGTGACGAGCACGATGACGTCGCCGGCGCCGTGGGCACCGAGGAGCATCGCCGTGGGCATGAAGACCGCGATGGCGGCGACGACGAGCGAGATCCCCCGGTGGAAACGCCCCGCCTCCGAGTGGGGCCAGGGGTCGACCTGACGGGTCAGCTCGCGCGGTCCCGGGGTGGGCGAGCACTCGGCCTTGACCGGGCACCGCCCGCAGATCGCGTGCTGTCCCTGGTAGCGGATGACCCGCTTGTCGGGGTCGAAGGAGGCGGGCCAGAGCCACTCGTCCTGGTGGCACTTCCAGGCGTCCTGATCCTCGTGGTAGACGAAGTTGCCCGTCCGCCACCGGGACGATCGCTCCGCCGAGTGCGCCCCCATGCGGTCGAAGAGCCACGCGATGACGAGGAGCAGGGCTGAGTAGCCGCTGACCAGCAGCACGGTGACGGACGGGGCACGCATCGACTGGCCCCTACTTCTTCCCGGTGGGCTCGAGCTCGACGAAGAGCACGTCCTGGGGCATCTCCTCGACGACCGTGCCGTGCCGGTAGTGCCGCAGCCCGAGCCAGGTCATCCAGAGGAACGGCAGCACGCCCCCGCCGATGAAGATGAGGTCACCAGGCATGCGGCCCCACTCGAGCAGGGAGTTCGTCGTGTTCGTGACATAGGCGAGCTCACGGGCCTCGTAGTAACCCTCGCCGACTGAGTGGTAGAGCTGGAGCACCCCGAGCGGCAACAGGGTCGCGAAGACCATCCACGCGAGACCGATGTTGAGGCTCCAGAAGGACACCTTGGCCCACTTCTCCGGCCATCTGTCCGGAGGGATGAGGTAGCGGAGGGCGAACATCGCCAGACCGACGGCGAGCATCCCGTAGACGCCCATCATCGCCGCGTGGGCGTGGTTGGCGGTGAGGGCCGTGCCGATCTCGTAGTAGCTGACGATCGGCAGGTTGACGAGGAACCCGAAGACCCCGGCGCCGAGGAAGTTCCAGAACCCGACGGCGACGAGGAACATGACTGCCCAGCGATGGGGGAACGGTGCAGAGGTCTTGGCCTCCTGTCGTGCACCGAGCTGCATGAAGGCCCAGGCCTCGACGGTGAGGAAGGTCAGCGGGATGACCTCCGCCGCGGAGAAGAACGCACCGAGCGCCATGTGCTCGACCGGCGTGCCAGAGAAGTAGAGGTGGTGCATCGTCCCGATGACGCCGCCCATGGAGTAGAGGATGACGTCGAGGAAGATGATCCCGAGCGCGATCTTCTCGCGGACGACTCCGAGCATGACGAAGATGTAGGCGACCATCACGGTGGTGAACAGCTCGAGGAAGTCCTCGACCCACAGGTGCACGACCCAGAAGCGCCAGAACTCGGCAACCGTCAGGTGCGTCTCCGTGGTGGCGAGCAGTCCGACGGCGTAGAAGGCGGGGATCGCGAGCGCGGAGAAGAAGAAGAGCCAGGGCATGTTGCCCTTCGACTCGCCCCTGAGCCGGGCCCGGATTCCCCTGAAGATCATGACGATCCACAGCACCATCCCGACGGTGAGGAGGATCTGGAAGACCCGTGGGAGGTCGAGGTACTCCCATTGCTGGGCGAAGAGCGGGCCCTTGGCCCACTCGACGCCGTGGATGGACAGGGCTTCGGCGGTCAGCGAGCCGAAGACGACGACGGCGAGTGCACCGAGGAGCGCGTAGGCGAGCTTGTGCTGCCCCTTGGGCTCACGACCGGAGATGAGCGGTGTGAGGAAGATGCCCGCCGCGAGGAACCCGGCTGCCGTCCAGAAGAGGGACAGCTGGACGTGCCAGGTCCGGGCGAGGTTGTAGGGCAGCAGCTGCGCCAGGTCGAAGCCGAAGAAGGAGAGGATGTCCGCGCGGTAGTGCTCGGCTGCGGCGCCGACGAGGGTCTGGATGAGGAAGAGGAGCGCGATGACGAAGAAGAACCACGCGGTCGCGCGCTGGGCCAGGGTGAGGCCGACCGTGCCGGGTTGCCGGAAGGCGATCGCCGGGGCCTCCTCGGAGTGCCAGCCGATCTTGCGGCTCCACCGGCCATAGATCGCGAAGAGGAGCCCCGTGCCCCCGATGAGGGCGATGAGCGACAGGCCCGACCAGACGAGCAGGTCTGCGGTGGGGCCGTTCTCGACGCGCGGCTCCATCGGCCAGTTGTTCGTGTAGGAGTAGTCGAAGCCCGGTCGCTCGGCAGCCGAGGCCCATGCGGTCCACGCGAAGAAGGCGGTGATCTGCTGGATCTCCTGCGGGTCCGTGATGAGGCGGGGCTTGAGGCCGTGTCGCGTCGAGTCCTCGCCGAAGAAGTTGGCGTAGTACGTCTTGGCGTTGTCGAACGCGGCGACCTGGTTGTCGGTGAACGTCAGCACCCCGCTCGCGTCGTCGTAGCGGTTGGTGCGCCACTCCTCGACGTTGCGCGCCCGCGGGTCCTGCGTTCCGCTGTCGCGAAGCTGGTGCTCGGTGAACTCCGTTGCGTGGCGGAGGTACTCGGCGGTGAAGTCGGGCCCGAGGTAACCGCCGTGGCCCATGATCGAGCCGTACTGCATGAGTCCGCGGGCCTGGAAGAGGGCCTGGCCGGCGGTGATGTCCTCGGTGGTGAAGACGGTCTCGCCGGTCGAGCTCACCACTCGGTCCGGCTGCGGCATGGACGCGGTGTACGTGCGGTACGTGAGGATGCCCATGACGAAGAAGCTGAAGAGCATGACGAGGGCGACGCCCTGCACCCAGCCCTTCCCGACCAACATCTGGCGTTGCGAGGTGTCCTTCTGGGTTGGCGTAGTGGCCATCGCTGCTCCTGGCAGAGTTGTTTTCTACGGTCGATACCAGTGAAAAGCAGTGGAACTCTAGCAGTGCTTGGGACCGTACTCCCCTGCGGCTGCCTTGGCGACGTGAAGAGCAGGCACCCCCGGCGGGTTGGGCTGGCACGACGCAGGGCCCGCACCACACGAGGTGGCGCGGGCCCTTCTTTGTCGTATGCCGCTGGGCTGCTTCAGACAGCCGGCTCCGGAGTCGGCGCGTCGGGCACGACCTGCGCGTCGTCGGGCGCGTCTCCGTCGTCACCGCGTCGCACCGCAGCGAGGAGCATCTGGGCGACGTCGACGACCTCGACCTCCCCCTCGGCCTTCTTGCCGTCCTGCACCGCGGCGTTGAGGCCGTCGGTCAGCATGACCTTGCAGAAGGGGCAGCCGATGGCGATCCGGTCCGCACCCGTGGCGAGGGCCTCCTCGGTGCGGTTGTTGTTGATCCGCGTGCCGAGCTTCTCCTCCATCCACATCCGCGCCCCACCGGCGCCGCAGCAGAAGGACTTCTCGCCGCTGCGCTCCATCTCGGCGTACTCGACACCGGGCAGGACCTGCAACAGTTCGCGCGGCGGTGCGTAGACCTGGTTGTGCCGGCCCAGGTAGCAGGGGTCGTGGTAGGTGACCTTGGAGCCGGTCGAGCCCGCGCGCGAGACGCCGAGACCGTCGCCCTCACCGGGTCGCGCCACGGGGGTGAGGCGCTTCTCCCGGACGAGGCGGTTGAGCAGCTGGGTGTGGTGCAGGACCTCGTAGTTGCCGCCCAGCTGGGGGTACTCGTTCTTGATCGTGTTGAAGCAGTGAGCGCACGTGACGACGATCTTCGTCGCGCCGACCTCGTTGAGGACCTCGACGTTCTGCTGCGCGAGCATCTGGTAGAGGAACTCGTTGCCGGCGCGGCGGGCGGAGTCGCCGGTGCAGGCCTCGCCGTCGCCGAGGACGGCGAACTTCACCCCGGCGAGGTTGAGCAGCTCCGCGACGGCGCGGGTCGTCTTCTTGGCACGGTCCTCGTAGGCGCCGGCGCAGCCGACCCAGAAGAGGTAGTCGACGTCATCGAGGGACTCGACGTCTGAGCTGCCTGAACCGCCGACCTGCGGCACGTCGAAGGGCAGGTCCTTGGCCCAGTCCATCCTCAGGCGTGGGGCCAGGCCCCACGGGTTGGAGTTCTTCTCGAGGTTCTTGAAGAGACCACCGAGCTCGGCCGGGAAGGCCGACTCGATGAGGTTCTTGTAGCGGCGCATGTCGACGATCGCGTCGACGTGCTCGATGTCGACGGGGCACTGCTCGAC
>NZ_JAJJPG010000127.1:0-9485 GCF_032907665.1 Intrasporangium sp. | reverse complement strand
TCCACGGGCCAACGGGCTGGCCCGTGCACAGTGGGGCCACTCGAGTTGAGCGGTCGTGTGGACGATGGGGCCACTCGAGTTGAGCGGTCCTGTGGACGATGGGGCCACTCGAGTTGGGGTGGGGGTGGTCAGGGCGGGGTGAGGCGGTCTCCGCCGACCCACACGGCGGCGATGTCAGCGGGACCGCCGAGGGCGATCGTCTTGGCGAGGGCGTCCTCGGGGGACGCCGCGTGACGAAGCCCGACGTCGAGCGGCAGGCCGACAGCGGGTCGGACCCAGATCGCGTCGAACTGCTTGCCCACGCCGAGGTCGCCCACATCGTCGAGTCCGAGGGCCAGCGCCCCAGACCGGGTCGCGAGGTGGAGCAGGTCCGGTGCGGTCAACGGCAGACCGTCCGGCCCGAGCAGCTGCTGCACGAGGTAGGCCTGGAGCGCCTCCTTGAGCATCGAGAATCCGGTCCCCGCGCCGACGTCGGAGC
The DNA here is from genome assembly GCF_032907665.1 of Intrasporangium sp. Lineage (GTDB taxonomy): Bacteria > Actinomycetota > Actinomycetes > Actinomycetales > Dermatophilaceae > Intrasporangium. Next base: position 9,007 of record NZ_JAJJPG010000127.1, on the reverse strand, counting down.
CGAGCGCGATGCGCACGCCCTGCCCGACGTGCCGACGCATCGGGAACATGCCGCTGCCGAGCGAGGCGTTGCTCGTCGGGCAATGGGACACCGAGGCCCCGCGGCCGGCGAGCAGGTCGAGCTCGGGGTCCGTCGCGTGGACGTTGTGAGCGAGGACCGCTCTCGAGCCGAGGAGGCCGTGCCGGTCGTAGGTGCCGACGTAGTGCTCGGCAGCGGCGAAGAGCTGGGCCACGGCGGTGACCTCGGCGACGTTCTCGTTGACGTGCGACGTGAACCACGCGCCGTCGACGTCCTTGAGGACTGAGGCGCACGCGTCGAGCATCTCATCGCTCGCGGAGTACGAGAAGCGCGGCGTCACGGCATAGCGGGTGCGCCCGACCCCGTGCCACCGCTCTGCCAGTGCCGTCGACTCGTCGTAGAAGCGGTCCGGCGTGGTGAGCAGCGGCTCCGGCAGGCTCCGGTCGCTTGCCACGAGCCCGGCGGTGACCCGCAGGCCGCTGCGCGCGGCTGTCTCGAAGAGGACGTCGACGGCGGCCGCGAAATGGGAGCCGAAGACGAGGGCGGTGGTCGTTCCCGCTGAGACGAGACCGCGGACGAACTCCTCGGCGACCGCGCGGGCGTAGTCGGTGGACTCGAGTCGCGCCTCCTCGGGCAGCGCCCACTCGTCCAGCCACTGGAGCAGCGGGAGACCAAGGGCTCCGATGACGCGGACCTGCGGATAGTGGACGTGGGTGTCGACGAGCCCGGGGAGGATGAGCCCACCACGGAGGTCGACGACGTCGTGCCCGGGGTGGGCCCGAAGCGTCTCCGCGAAGGGACCTCGGGCCGTGATCCTGCCGTCCACCACGACGAGCGCAGCGTCAGTCTCGGACCGGAGCCGTATGCCGCCGGGGGCCGTGCCGTCAGGGGTGTCGAGGACCGTGCCGCGGAAGATGGTCATCGGGGGCGCGCCTGCGTCGCAGCCTGGGCCGCTGCTCCGCCGTGTGCCGCTGATGCTGCGTCCCGCTCGAACGCCTGAACGAGGGCGGCGGCCACGCTGATCGCGACCGTCGACGGGTCCTTGCCCTCGAGTCCCGGCAGGCCGATCGGCGAGGTGATCCGAGCGATCGCCTCGGCTGCGTGGCCCTCACGGGCCAGGAGGGACTCGAAGCGGCGCCACTTCGACGACGACCCGATGAGGCCGATCGAGCCGAGGTGGGTGCACCGGAGTGCGGCGTCACAGAGGGCTGCGTCCTCGGCATGGTCGTGCGTCATGATCAGCACGTGGGTCCCGGCCGGTACCTGCCCGAGGACGAGCTCGGGGACGGGCGCGTGGTGCACGTGGACCCGCGCCAGCGCGTCGGCGAGCGGTCGGAGGCGCTCTGGCTCGAGGACCTGAGCACGCGAGTCGACGAGGTGCAGCTCGACGTCGCGCCGCGCAAGGATCCGGGCGAGCTCGAGACCCACGTGCCCGACGCCGAAGATCGCCACCGCGGGCACGACGGCGAGCGGCTCGAGCAGGACGGAGACCTCGCCGCCACAACACTGCTGGCCGTGCTCCGACTGCGCCCGGTCGCTCAGGGTGAGGGTCAGCGTCTCGGGGGCGCCGTGGCCCGACGCGATGAGCTCGCGGGCCCGCGCGATGGCGGTGGCCTCGAGGTTCCCGCCGCCGATCGTGTCCCAGACGCCGTCCGCGGCCACGACCATCTTTGACCCGGCGTCACGTGGCGCGTGACCGCGGACCGACGTCACGGTGACCAGGACCCCAGGTCGGCGCTCGGCCCTCAGGTGCTCGACGGCGCGCAGCCAGTTCACGACGGCACCTCCGAGACCCTCGGGGCGTCTCCGGGGACGACCGGGGCACCGGGGGAGCCGTTCCCCGGAGCGAGCCCAGCGGCATACGGCCCCTTGGAGCCTGTGCCGGCACCGCCGGGCAGCGCGCTGCGGGCCTGCTCGACGGCCCAGTACACGGCCTCCGGCGTCGCCGGCGAGGCGAGGTCGATGCTCACCCCTGGTGGGCCGAAGGCCGCAGCGGCTCGCCGCAGCGCCTCGCGCACCGAGAAGGCGAGCATGAGCGGGGGCTCACCGACCGCCTTCGAGCCGTAGATGGCACCGTCCTCGTGAGCGTGCTCGAGGAGCGTGACGTTGAAGACCTCCGGCATCTCGGAGAAGGACGGCAGCTTGTACGTGCTCGCGGCCTGCGTGGCGACCCGACCACGGTTCGGACCGTCACCCTCGTCCCAGCGCAGGTCCTCCAGGGTGAGCCACCCGGCCCCCTGGACGAAGGCGCCCTCGATCTGACCGATGTCGACGACCGGACTGAGGCTGTCGCCGACGTCGTGGACGATGTCGACGCGGCGGGTCCGGTAGGCGCCGGTGAAGCCGTCCACCTCCACCTCCGCCGCCGCGACGCCGTAGGCGAAGTACTTGAAAGGAGAGCCCCGCATCGTGGTCGCGTCCCAGGTCAGGCCCTCGGTTCGGTAGTAGCCCGCCGCCCACAGCTGCACCCGCTCGAGGTAGGCCTTGGCGACCAGCTCCTCCCACGGCAGGCCCGCGTCGCCGTCGACCTCGGCCAGCCGCGCCCGGATCTGCTCGCAGGCATCCTTGATCGCGCCGCCGTTGAGGTCAGCTCCCGAGCTCGCGGCCGTCGCCGAGGTGTTGGGCACCTTGTCGGTGCGGGTCGGTGCGAGGCGGACCCGCGACAAGGGCACACCGAGCGCGGTTGCCGCGACCTGGACCATCTTCGTGTGCAGACCCTGGCCCATCTCGGTGCCGCCGTGGCTGACGAGGACCGAGCCGTCCTTGTAGACGTGGACGAGCGCGCCCGCCTGGTTGAGCGGCGTGAAGTTGAAGGAGATGCCGAACTTCACCGGCGTCACCGCGAGGGCGCGCTTGGTGTGGGGCTGCGCCTCGTTGAACGCGGAGATCTCCGCGCGGCGGGCAGCGAGGTCGGACTTCGCCGCGAGCGTGTCCCAGGCCCGCACGAGCCGTTCTGGCTGCCGGACCTCCTGACCGTAGGGAGTCGTCTGCCCCGCGCTGTAGAGGTTGCGCCGGCGCAGCTCGTCGGGATCGAGGCCGAGGTGTGGCGCGCACCGCCCCAGGATGTCCTCGATGACGAGCATGCCCTGGGGACCGCCGAATCCGCGGAACGCCGTCTGGGAGGTCTTGTTGGTCCGGGCGATGCGGCCCCACAAGCTCACGTCGGGAAGGTGGTACGCGTTGTCCACGTGACACAGCGCCCGCGCCATGACGGCCTCGGACAGGTCGAGGCTCCAGCCGCCGTCGGAGGTGAGGGTCGCATCGAGAGCCTCGAGGCGCCCGTCCTCGGCGAAGCCGACGCGCCACGAGGCGTGGTAGCCGTGGCGCTTGCCGGTCATCGTCATGTCCTGGGTCCGGGTGAGGCGCACCCGGACCGGGCGGCCGGTGAGCGTCGCCCCCAGTGCCGCGACTGCTGCGTAGCCGTGCGGCTGCATCTCCTTGCCGCCGAAGCCGCCTCCCATGCGCAGGCTCTGCACGGTGACCTCGTGGTGGGGCACCCCGAGGACGTGCGCGACGATGCCCTGGGTCTCGGTCGGGTGCTGTGTGCTGCTGTGCACGAGCACCTGTCCGCCCTCGTCCACGAGGGCGATCGAGGCATGCGTCTCGAGGTAGAAGTGCTCCTGCCCGGCGAACTCGATCTCGCCGGTGAAGACGTGGGCGGATCGAGCCAGGCCCGCCTCGACGTCGCCGCGGCGGACCTGCCGGGGCGTGCCCTGGAACGACTGTGCCCCGATCGCCTCCGAGAGCGTGATGATCGCGGGGAGTGGCTCGTAGTCGACCCCCTCTGCAGCGATGGCTGCTGCCCCGATCCGAGCAGCCTCGAGGGTCTCGCCGAGAACCCAGCAGACCGCGTGACCGTGGAACATCACCTCGGACGGGAAGAGCGGCTCGTCCCCGAGGACACCCGAGTCGTTGAGCCCCGGGACGTCGTCGGCGGTGAGGACCCGCACGACGCCGGGCACGGCGAGCGCCGGGGAGGCGTCGAGGCGGGCCACCCGGGCGTGGGCGTGGGGGGCCTGAACCGGATGGGCGTGCAGCAGGCCGGGGATCCGTCCGGCCAGGTCGTCGGTGTAGAGGGCGGCGCCGGTCACGTGGAGCGAGGCAGACTCGTGCGGGATGGCGAGGCCGACGACGCCCCCGTCGGGACGCTCGGACAGGCGGCTCATGCGCCCACCTCCTCGGGACCAGGGTGCTCTGACTGGAGGCGCAGCAGGGCCGTGCCGAGCATCGCTGTGCGGTAGGCCGCGCTGGCGCGGTGGTCGTCCAGCGGGGTGCCCTCCTCGCGCATCACCGCAGCGGCGGCCAGCGCCGTCTCGGGCGTCCACGGCTGCCCCTCGAGTGCTGCCTCGGTGGCGTGGGCCCGGACCGGGGTGGCCGCGACCCCGCCGAGCCCGACGCGGGCCCTGGTGACGACCCCGTCGGTGACGGTGAGTGCGAAGGCCGCTGCAACGCTCGAGATGTCGTCGAAGCGGCGTTTCGCGATCTTGTGGAATGCGGTGACATTGCCGAGGGGCAGGGGGATCCGGACCGCCCTGATGAGCTCGTCCGGCCGCCGGACGGTCTCCCGGTATCCCGTGAAGAAGTCCGCCACGCGGACCTCGCGCTCCGTGTCGGCAGAGGCGAGGACCACCGTCGCATCGAGGGCGAGGAGGACGGGCGCCGCGTCACCGATGGGGGACGCCGTGGCGAGGTTGCCCCCGATCGTGGCGGCGTTGCGGATGAGGCGGGACGCGAACTGGGGGAGCAGGTCGGCCACGAGCGGCACCCGGCCCGCCAACGCGGTCTCGACCTCCGAGAGCGTGAGCGCGGCCCCGACCTCGACGCTGTCGTGTCCGACCTCGAACGTCCGCAGCTCGGGGACCCGGTCGATGCCGACGACGAAGGGCGCGCGGGCGGCGCGGAGGTTGACCTCGACGCCCCAGTCCGTGGAGCCCGCGACGACGACGGCGCCGGGGTGCTCGGAGAGGAGCGCGAGCGCGTCGGCGAGGTCGACGGCCCGGGCGTACATGCCCGTCGATCCGGTGAGGCGAGTGCGCGGCGGGGGTGGCGAAGGACGGTCCCGCCGGGCGGCGAGGGGGTCATCCGGTGCGGGGGACCCGACCGCGTAGGCCGCGTCGCGGATCGGGCGGTAGCCGGTGCACCGGCACAGGTTGCCGGAGAGGGCCTCGAGCTCGAAGCCGTTCGCGCCGACCCCGGGATCGGGGTCGGGATCCGTGTCGGGATCGGCGGTATCGGTCCGCCCGGCGCGGTAGTACTCGGCCGCCATGCTGCAGACGAAGCCCGGCGTGCAGTAGCCGCACTGGGATCCGCCGCGCACCGCCAGCTCGTGCTGCACGGGATGGAGCGAGTCGGGGGACCCGAGCCCCTCGCTCGTCACGACCTCCTGCCCGTCGAGCGAGGCCGCAGCGACGAGACAGGCGTTGATCCCCGTCCATTGTGTCTGACCGGTTCGAGCGACGTCCGGGCGGGCGACGAGGACGGCGCACGCACCGCACTCGCCCTCGGCGCAACCCTCCTTGGCTCCCGTCAGCCCGTGCTCACGCAGCCAGTCGAGGGCGGACGTGTGCGGCTCCACGCCGCCGAGCGAGAGCCGTCGGCCGTTCACCGACACCGCCAGAGCGGACGGGCCGGGCCTGCCCGGGTCGGACTCGGTGATCTGTGCCTCCGTCAAGGAGCCCATAGTCCCCTCCTTCGGGCGCCGCGCGCGCCGTACCGCCGGCCGACCGCGTGGTCGACCAGGCATGGTTACGGGTCGCTCCGCACCGCTGGTTATCCATGCAGAACAGCGGCCGGGGTGCCTTCGATCGTACGACGTGGGTGCCCGGTCGCCCACCTGATTGGCCCGGGTTTTCCGCACGCCGCCTGAGGCTGTGGACAACCCCGGACCCGCCGGTCGCCGAGTGGCGATGCTCGTGCCATGACAGGAACCCGCCACGACCTGCCCGACGACTGGGCGCGCCGACCCCTGACCGACCCGGACCTGTTCGAAGCCGTGGTCGACCTCGCCGTCTTCGAGGCGCTCCGTGCCGCTGGTGGCGTCGCCCTCCTGCTCTGCCACGCCGATGGCCGTCTCGTTCAGCCGGTCATGGTCGAGAGCGTCAACTCGGCCTCGCCCCCGCACGAGGCCGAGGCCCGGCTGACGACGATCCTCGGTGAGATCGCCGCGTCCGGGGTCCCCGCCGTGGTGATGGCGATCGCCCGCCCCGGTGCGCCCTCAGCCACCGAGCGGGACCGAGAGCTGCGGCAGGCCTTCGACCGGGTGTGCCGGGCATGCGGCCTGAGGCTGCTCGGGGTGGCGCTCGCGGTCCCCGGTTGCGTCACTGTGCTGGAGGCCGCGTCGGATTCCGCGTCGGACTCGGACGCAGCCTGAGCACGAGTCAGCAGCTGGCCGCTGTGTGACCCCGGCGGGCGTGGAGGCCAGCGATCCGGTGAGGAGGGGGTACGGTCGGATGCCGTGCCCAGCCGCGACCCAGCCCCGAAGGAGACCCCGCTGATCCCGCCCACTGAGCCCAGCGGCATACTCGGTGAATTGTCGGGAGGGCAACGTCGGGGTGCCCTCCTCGGTCCCCGGCGGGGGCAAAACGGGAGCAATCCACGTTTCCCCCGGGCCCGACCGGCAGGTAACCTAGCCCGCGTCCTGTACGCACCTCCACGCGTGCAGCAGCAAGAACGCCCCTGCCCCCGGGGCGGCGAGGGAGCAGCATGACACGTACCGACAGCGTCGACGTCAAGCGTTGGCGCGCGAAGTACGCGCTGATCGAGCGAGCGGCCGAGGCGGACCAGGACGCGAAGGCGCTCTTCGCCGAGATGGACGCGGAGCGCACGGCACGCAACGGCGAGCTGCGGGAGATCCTCGCCGACCTCGTGGCCTCGGGCGATCTCATGGCCTTCAAGGAGGCGCTCGGGCACTGGGCCCGCAAGGACGGTCCCTACGTCGGCTTCGGGCCGGTGGGCGGGCCGTGGGTGGCGGCCCTCGTCCGGCGCGGCGAGGAGGACCACGCCGAGGTCATCGAGCTGCTGGCAACCGCGCTCCAGACACCCGCCTCACCGCAGGACGCGTCCGACAAGCTCCAGTCGGTGGACGCCTTCCTGTCCCGTTCAGGCTCGCGCGGCCACCGGGCGCCGAGCCCGGCCCAGACGGCCTACGTCCTGTCCCTCTTCTGGTCCACCGACGACGCGGGCGAGTGGCCGCTCATGTGGGAGAACGCGCCGCACATGCTCCAGCGGCTCGGGTGGCTCGAGCGCGGGCTCTCCCACGCCGAGCGCTACGTCGCGTTCGCGGCGCTCTGCTCGGCCCTCCGCCCGGACGACCCCCGCTACGCCTCGCGGATCCTGTGGTGGTTCAAGGAGACCCAGGCCTTCGTCGGCATCGCTCCGAAGGTCGTCGACGTGTGCGTCGAGGCCGCGGAGCTCGCGGCGGACTTCCGCCCGTCGACCGGCTACGCCGACGCCAAGCACGAGGACCGCGCCGCCGACCTCGCCCGCCAGCTCCGGGGCGAGGCCGACCACATCTCCGACAGCCTCATCGAGCGCCTCTCCGCCGAGACCGGCCTCTACCTCGAGGCGCCGACGCTCGCCCTCCAGCAGCACGCGGGTGACGACTCCGCCTACCGGTCCGACCTCTACGCGTCCTGGATCCTCGTCGGCGGTGCGGGCGCTCCGGGCTTCCGACTGTGGGTCACGCCGTCCGGTGTCGCCTTCGGCCTCCACGGCGGCTGGGAGGGCGAGAGCGACGAGCAGCACCGTGAGGTCGGTGGCCTCATGCAGTCGCACCTGCCGCGCGGGATGACCTTCCTCCGCGTCCACGACGACGGCAGCGCGGCCGGCGAGGGGCGCATCGAGCCCGTGGGACGCGAGTACCCAGGTGGCGAGACCTTCGTCGGCAAGTGGTGGAAGGACACGAGCGCCCTCGGGCGGGCCGACTTCGCCGACGAGATCGCGACGACGGCGCGAGCCCTCACCCCGCTGCTGCGCTTCATCTCGTCGAGCCAGCGGGGCGGACCCGAGGACCCGAGCCTCGAGCTGAGCGCGATGGCCGACCTCGAGTCCGAGGTCGAGATCTTCAAGGCCGAGCGGCCCTACCCCAACGAGCGGGACGCCTGGCACCAGGAGCAGCGCCGCGTCTTCGCTGCCGCGCTCTCCCGCGAGGGGCTCGAGACCTTCGACCTGCCCACCTTCAAACGCATCGTGTCGACCCGCGGCTACGGCGACATCGGCGCGCAGTCGGTGCTCATCAGCTCGATCAACGCGCTCGACGCCGCCGGGATCGACGAGCTGCGCCTCATGGTGCGTTACCTCCTCTGGGGTGAGGGGCGCGACGAGGAGCGGATCAACTCGGTCCTCGGCACGGAGGACCTGCCCGTGCAGGGCTTCAGCGAGAGCGTCGTCATGAAGCTCTTCGCCATCGCGCACCCCGAGCACTGGCTGCCGCTCTTCACGCTCGCGGGGGAGTCGGGCAAGATCGCGATGCTCGCCCGCCTCGGCGGTCCCGCGCGGTGGACCGAGGGCAAGTCACGCGGTCGCATGCACGTCGAGACCAACGCCCTGTTGCGCCAGGTCCTCGACCCGCTCCTGCCGGAGGACCCGTGGGGTCAGGCCCAGCTCGCCTACTGGCTCATGCGCCGCTCCGACAAGGCGCTCATGCCCGACCACGACGCCCTCGGCGAGGCCGCCAAGGAGCTGCTCATCGACGAGGCGTTCCTCCGCGAGATCCAGGCCCTGCTCGAGGAGAAGAAGCAGGTCATCTTCTACGGGCCGCCGGGCACCGGCAAGACCTACCTCGCGCAGCGCTTCGCCCAGGCCCTGCAGCCCGACCCCGCCAAGCGCGACATCGTCCAGTTCCACCCGAGCAGTTCCTACGAGGACTTCTTCGAGGGCTTCCGGCCGCAGATCGACCACCAGGGGCAGATGGTCTACGAGCTGCGCAAGGGTCCGCTGGCCCTGCTCGCCGAGGCAGCCGAGGCGGACCCGCTCACGCCGCACATCATGA
>NZ_JAJJPG010000126.1:0-9629 GCF_032907665.1 Intrasporangium sp. | reverse complement strand
CCAGTCGAGTGGCCCCAAAAGCTTGGCCACCCCCAGTCGAGTGGCCCCAAAGGCCGGGCCCGGCGAGGTGGGAGGACTGCGTTTGTGGCCACTCGACGTGGCGGGGTAGCGAAAGGGCGGCACCGTCTCCGGTGCCGCCCTTCGTCGTGTGCGCTCCCCCGGTTGGACTCGAACCAACAACCTGCCGGTTAACAGCCGGCTGCTCTGCCAGTTGAGCTACAGGGGATTGCTGCCGGGCAACCATAGCAAAGGAGTTCGTCGGTGCCGAAATCGGCCCGCGGAGTCGCGGAAGCCCCTCAGAGGCCCACCTCTGAGCGCAGTCTGGCCAGCCTCGTCGACGCCTCGGCGGCCACCGCGGGGTCGTCGAGATCGACCCCCTTGCCGGGCACGACCTGCTCGAGCAGCGTGCCGTTGGCGAAGTCCTGGCGAATCACGACCCGTACCGTTCGGCGGCTCTCGGTGCGGAACTCGTCACTGAGCACGACGCTGGCCTGGATGCGCTCCCGCAGCGCCTGCTTAAAGAGCGAGGCGTCCCGCACCAGCCATTGTGCCGGTCGCCCCTGGTCGACCCACGTCACGGTGAGCAGCTGCGAGTCGCCCTGCCAGGTGCCCGCCTCTGCCTCGTGCCACGGCCGCTGCCAGGCAAGACTCGAGTCCGGGCCGACGAAGGCCAGGTGGTGCGTCGAGGCGACGACGTGGCCACCCGTCTGCTCGTCCTTCGCCCAGGCGATGATGCGGTCCCCGGACGTCATGGGCACGGCCCGCCGCACGTCGTCGGGCAGCCCTCCCCTGCGACCGCGATCGAAGATTCCCATCAGGCCATCCCCTCCTTGATCCGCGCGAGCTGCCGCTGCAGCTCCTGCAGCGCCAGGCCCAGCTCCCGCGTCCGCTCCGGGTCCGGCTGCTGAGCGTGGTCGAGCCGACGCATCTCGCTCATCGCGTCGGCGATCCGGCGCGTCAGCGAGACCGTGCGCACCCGGTCGAAGAGCTCCTCGACGTAGCGCGAGCCCGGTAGGCCGGTCGTCGGGTCCATGCGCGTCGGGAGGGTGGCGACGGCGAGCTCGCTGATGAGGGATGCGACGGCGCTCGGTGCGGCCTCGGTCACGGCCGAGACCCACGAGCCGAGGGAGGGACGCTCGCCTGAGCCGGTCGCGATCCTGATCCCGTCGAAGACCGCCTGGTGCGCCGGCGCCGAGAAGGAGTCAGCGGAGAGCAGGTCGATCGCCCCCGGCCGCAGCAGCGTGGGGAACTGGAGGATCACCTGGAGCAGCTGTCGCTCGGCGAGCACGACAGGGTCCCGGTAGTCGGGTGCGGGCACCAGGCCGGCCACCTCGGCAGACCCCGGCTCCGCCACGTCGTCGCCCACGCCCGATCCGTCCCGCCGGGCCGGATCGCCCGGCCGACGACGTGACTGGTCATCCGATCCCGACCTGTCGATCTGGAGGCGCCCCGCCCTGGCCACCTCGGCGGCAACCTGCTCCACCTCGAGCCCGAGCAACCCGGCCACCTCGCGGGTGTACTCCGGCCGAAGGGACCGATCCCGGATCGAGGCGACGATCGGGGCGACCGCGCGGTTCGCCTGGACCCGTCCCTCCGCGGTGGCCAGGTCGAAACGCTTGATCGTCGTGCGGACGGCGAATTCGAACATCGGCACGGCATCCTCGATGAGGGCCTGGACGGCAGGGTCCCCGCCGGCCTGCCGGAGCTCGCACGGGTCCTTCCCCGACTTCTCCACCGCCACGAACGACTGGGAGGTCCACTTCGCGTCGTCCGCGAAGGCCCTCATGGCGGCCTTCTGTCCCGCCGCGTCACCGTCGAAGGTGAAGATCACCTTTGCGGGCGCGAGATCGGGCTCGTCGCGCATGATGCGCCGCAGGATCTTGATGTGCTCGGCGCCGAAGGCCGTGCCGCAGGTCGCGACGGCCGTCTCGATGCCGGCGAGATGGCACGCCATGACGTCCGTGTAGCCCTCGACGACGACAGCCTGCCGATCCGCGGAGATGCGCTTCTTCGCGAGGTCGAGCCCGTAGAGGACCGCGGACTTCTTGTAGATCGGCGTCTCGGAGGTGTTGAGGTACTTCGCCTCGATCCGGTCGTCGTCGAAGATCCGCCGGGCGCCGAAACCGATCGTGCCGCCAGTGATGTCGCGGATCGGCCAGACGAGCCGGCCACGGAAGCGGTCGTAGAGCCCTCGGGAGCCTCGACCCGCGAGACCGCCGACGACGAGCTCGTCGTCGGTGAAACCCTTGTCACGCAGGTGGCGCACGAGGTCCTCTCCCCCGCGTGGCGCGAAGCCGACGCCGAACTGCTTGACGTGGGTGCTGTTGAAGTCGCGGCCCCGGAGGAAGTCGCGGGCCTGACGGGCGGCGGGGTCGGCGAGGAGACGGTCGGTGTAGAACTCCTCGGCGACGCGGTGCGCCTCGAGCAGACGCGAACGCCGGCCCAGGCCCTCCTCGCGCGGCCGCGCCCCGCCGTCCTCGTAGCGCAGCTCCATGCCGAGCCTCTGGGCGAGCCTCTCGACGGCCTCGGCGAAGGTGAGGTGGTCGATCTTCTGGACGAACGAGATGACGTCGCCGCCCTCGTCGCAGCCGAAGCAGTGCCAGGCGCCGACGGCCGGGCGGATGTTGAAGGACGGCGTCTTCTCGTCGTGGAATGGGCAGAGCCCCTTGAGCGACCCAGGCCCGGCCGGGCGGAGGGTGACGTGCTCGCGAACGACGTCCTCGATCGATGAGCGTGCCTTGACGGTCGCGATGTCGTCAGAGTTGATCAGACCGCCGATCCGACCCGCCATCCCGCCTCCTCTCGCTGCCGTGAGTCTAGGTCGTCACGCGCGCGCAGCGTTCGACCCCACCCACAGCGAGTGGAGCGTGACAGCCCGTGCGTCCGTCAGCGCCGCGACCTGGTCGACGATGACCCGAAGCCTGGCCGCGTCGTCGTCGGCCGCAAGGAAGTCGGCGCGGAAGTCGAGGTCGAGCCGGGTCTCCGGCTCGGCGGCGTAGAGGTCGACGAGGTCGCTGAGCAGGTCGCGTTGCTGCTCCTTGAGCACCATCTGGTCGCGGGTCGTGACGACGAACTGGTTGGCGACTGCCTTGAGCACGGCGCACTCGGCGCGGGTCTCGTCGGGCACGACGAGGTCGGCGTCGTATCTCGTGAGCGGCCCGGGACCGTATCGCTCCCGCGTCGCGACCTCCACGACCCGCACAAAGCGACCGATGATCTGGCTCGTCATGTCCTTGAGGGCGGCCAGCGCGTTGCGGGAACCGTCGAAGCCGGCCGGGATCGCCCCCGTCGCGAGGATCCGCTCGAGGGCGGCAGCGAGGGCGGCAGGATCCTGGTCGGGCGCGTAGGTCGCCCCGGCGATCTCGAGGACCGTGCGCATCTCCATGCGAGAGCGGAGGACCCGAGGGTCCATCCAGTCCGATGCGATGGCGTCCTCGAGGTCGTGGACCGAGTAGGCGACGTCGTCGGACCAGTCCATCACCTGGGCCTCGAAGCACCGGACGCCCGGCTCGGCGCCGGCACGCATCCACTCGAAGACCGGCAGGTCGTCCTCATAGGCCCCGAACTTCGGGGTGGGCACCGGACCGGCACCGTGGAGCCAGGGGTACTTCGTCGCCGCGTCGAGGGAGGCGCGGGTGAGGTTGAGTCCCGCAGGCGTCCCGTCGGGGTGGCACCGCTTCGGCTCCAGCCGGGTGAGCAGGCGCAGCGTCTGCGCATTCCCCTCGAAGCCACCGATGTCGGCGCAGACCCGGTCGAGCTCCATCTCACCGTTGTGCCCGAACGGCGGATGCCCGAGGTCATGCGCCAGGCAGGCCGTGTCGACGAGGTCCGCGTCGCACCCCAACGCAGCCCCGAACTCGCGCCCGATCTGTGCAACCTCGAGGGAATGGGTGAGCCGGTTGCGCACGAAGTCGTCGTGTCCGGCGCCGAGGATCTGGGTCTTGCCGGCGAGCCTGCGCAGCGCGGACGAGTGCACGAGGCGGGCGCGGTCCCGGGAGAAGTCGTCGCGGTCGGCCCGCTTCTGCGCGGGGTCCTCCGCGACCCACCGCTCCTTGTCGACGTCGGTATAGGCCACAACCCAGACTCTAGGCCGTATGCCGCTGAGCCCGGTTGCGCACGAGGCCCGCCCTCCCGTGGTGTGCGGTGTCGTGGAGGGCTCTGGGTCATACTGGCCGGGAAGCCATCGGGGCTTCCGAGCGTCAGGAGCAGGCCATGGCCGACAAGTCACCGCGATCGCACATGTCCAAGAAGGCCTCCAAGTCCATCAAGGAGAAGCGCGCGGACAAGCAGGCCAAGGCGCAGGCGGCGAAGCAGCACGAGATCATCCCGCCGCGCTCCAAGGGCTGAGGGCGCGGCCCCACGTCATTCTGCCATCTCCGCCCCGCCGTCGGCTGGTCGGCGCTCAGGGGCCTGGCTGCACCGCGGGCTCATCGGGCGCACCGACCGTGATCGGCGGGAAGGGGCTCTGCGCCAGGTCCCAGTCGAGGGCCTCCCCCCGGGACGACGTGATGTCCCAGCGGAAGAGGGCCTCGGAGCGGTGCACCGGCGACACCCGGGTGGCCTGTCCGATGAGCGTGTGGTCGTTCTCCCAGTAGAGGTGTCTCACCCCGACGGCGAGCACCTCTGCGGGGATTCCTTCGACGTCGGCCAAGGTGGCAAGGTCCACGACGCGGGCCGGACGGTCCGGGTTGACCCGGTCGTAGTGGCCGTCACCGACGATGGCGTGCCTGCCGTCCGGCGAGACCGTGGCGTGCAGCGACCCGGTCTGCTCGGCGCAACCGAGCGAGTCCGGGATGAGACCCGCTGCGCCCAGGACATGCAGGCATTCCTTGCCGTCGGGCTCCTCGACGGCGACGAGAGCCCTCGACGGGTCGCCGCCCATGGCACCGGGGAGCGCAAGCACCCGGATCGCGCTGATCTCTCCGAACGAGGCAGGTGCCCGAACGTCGCTCCACCGACCTGTCCCCAGGTCGAGCCTGCGCAGTGGCGTCACCCCGCCGGACGGGGCCGGGAGCGTGATGACATCACCCTGCCAGGTGGCGATCCGGGGCTCCTCCCACTGAGGGAGCTGCACTCGCCGCTCCTCCGTGCCGTCGGTGGAGTGGATGGACAGCCTGCTGACCAGGCTGCCGTCCGCGCCCGGATCGGCGCTGACCACGGCGAAGCGACGACCGCCGGGCGCCGCCACGATCTGCCAGACGGCTTCCGCGCCGACGACGAGCCTGGACCCGTGCTCCTCGCTGACGTGGAACACACGCTGGGCGGGCCGTTCGCCCCAGCCGCGCTGCGCGAGGAAGAGCCACCCGTCCGCCAACCTGACCGGCAGGGCGAGGAGGCGGACGTCGCGAGGCAGCTTCGCTTGCCGGCCCCCGATCTCGACGACGATGCGGCCGGCCTCACGCCAGGCGCGGTACCCGAGGTCGCGCTCCACCGGCGGTCCCTCCGGGAGCGCTGTCGCCCAGGCGTGCCCGGCATTGATGCGCGCGATCTCGTCGATGCTCAGGGGTCGTTCCTGTCCCAAGGAGCCGTCCCGGGACTGCGACGAGGAAGGCGATGAGGACAGCGACGATCCGGGGGTGGAGGCCGGCCCGACCGGGCGCTCGGGAGGCCCTGCCGGCGTGACGAGCACCGCGACGAGAACGGCGGCGGCCGCAGCCGCGACCCCGCCCATCGTGCCGAGCGCGGTGCGACGGCGGCGCTCTCGACGGGCACGGGCGATGAGGGCGGGGCCTGAAGTGGCGGGGGGCGGCAGTGCCCCGGCCCGCTCCTCCAGCGTCTCCTCGAGCGTCTGGTGGGTCAGGTCGTTCATCGCGCCTCCTCCGATACGAGCGAGAGTGCGGCTCCCCGGCCGCGGAGGGTGGACAGGGCCCGGGAGAGCTGGCTCTTCACCGTGCCGACGGTGCAGCCGAGGGCTGCGGCGATCTCTCGCTCGGCCAGGTCCTCGTAGAACCGCAGGACGACGACAGCCCGTTGCCGAGGTGGCAGTCCCGTCAGGGCGCGCCACATCGCGTCACGCTCGTCCGCCTCGGACTCCCAGCTCGTCGGAGCCGACGTCCGGTCGAGCACGACCCGGTCCTCCAGGGCAGTCCGGCGCGTCCAGGATCGCCACCGGGAGATGTGCGTGCGGGCCATCGCCGAGCGGGTGTAACCGAGCGGCGAACCGTCCGCGCAGACCCGCTCCCAGGCGAGGTACACCTTGACGAGGGTCTCCTGGACGAGCTCCTCGGCCTCCGCGCTGCTCCCGGTCAGGACGTAGCCGTATCGGTGGAGCCGGTCGGCGTAGCCATTGACGAAGGCGGTGAAGTCCTCGTCCCTCCGACTGTCGCCCTGTGTCCGCATGACTCCCCTGTCACTCCCGCTGCAGCCTGTCACCGCCTGTACGCCGCCGCACGACGAGAAGGTTGCCCGAGCTCTCCGAGAATTGTCACCTGACCCGGGGTCCCGGCAACAGGTGCCGAGGAGGGCCGTATGCCGCTCAGCGCAGCTTCGCGCGAAGGCGCTCCACCCAAGCGGGCTCGGCCCCGTAGGCCAGCGGGCCGACCAGCTCCTTCCTGCGGCAGGCGTCGACGAGCTGGGCCATCCGTCGGTCGCGCGTCTCGGCCCGCTTGGCCGACAGGACCCAGTGGACGCACGCCTTGCGGTAGGACGCGACGGCCGCCTCCCAGAAGGCCCATGCCGGCTCATCGGCGCGGAAGACCGCCTCGAAGTCGGGTGGCCAGGTCTGTTCGTCCTGCTCGTAGGAGTAGAGGCCGGTGTTGTCGTGCTTGCGCTGCTCGTAGGCCGCGAGGCCGGCCGGGCGCATTCGCCCCTCTGCCGTGAGCTCCTCGACGATGCCGATGTTGACCCGACTCCAGATGCTCCCCGGCCTGCGCGGGGTCCACCGCTGGCGACGGGTGTCGTCGTCGATGCGTTGGGACACCGAGTCGATCCAGCCGAAGCAGAGCGCCTCCCGGACGGCCTCCTCCCAGGTGAGTCCCCGGGGCTCGACGTGCTTCTTGTTCAGCCCCATCCAGAGCTCGGCGGTCGACTCGTGGTTGGCCTCGAGCCAGGCCCGGAAGTCCTCCGGCCCCTCGAAGAAGATCGCCGGCCGCTCCTCGGTCCCCCCTTGTCGCATGGTGCCGATCCTGCCACCGACCACCGACGCCGGTCCCCGGGAAGTGGTGGGGGATGATCGTTCCGTGACCGATCGCATCGTCCTCGCCGCCCGCAACAACGCCCTCTGGTGCGACGTCGTGTGCCGCACGCACGGGCTGGCCGGTGTGCTCGACGACCTGGCTTGGACGTGTCCGAGCCGGACGCCGCCCTACTACCCGGACGCCGTGACCCTCTCACCGGAGGCCGCAGAGCACGACCTCCTGGCCCGGATCGCCCCGGGAGACGGCGCCTCGATCAAGGACAGCTGGTCGCGGCTCGACCTCGCAGCGGAGAACTTCGCCCGGCTCGTCGTCGGCGAGTGGCTCTGGTGGGACGCGCCGGAGGCCGTGACGGCTGGTGCGCAGCCCGATGGTGGTGCCACCACGAACACCAGCACGGACGGTCGCACGTGGCGCCGCGTCCGTTCCCTCGACGAGGCGGCAGCCTGGAGCCGGGCCTGGGCCTCGGCCGACCCGGCTGACGCCGGCATCCTGCGACCTGAGCTCGTCACCGTGCCGGGTGTGCACCTGCTCGCGGCCGGCAGCGCCGGGGACGACTTCGCCGCGGGATGCATCGTCAATGTGACCGGACCGGTCGCAGGCGTGAGCAACCTCTTCGGCAGGCAGGGCGACGACGCACTGACGTGGCGGGCTGCGACAGCGGCTGTCCGCGAGGTCGTGGGAGCGCTGCCGCTCGTGGGCTGGGAGGCCGGTGCTGGCCTCGAGGCGGCGGTCGCGGCGGGCGCGACACGGCTCGGGCCGCTCACGGTCTGGATCAGCTGAGGTCAGCCGCCACTGACGGACAGCTCGGCCTGCGCGACGACGCGGCGGTGCTCCTGGGACAGTTCACGCGAGTCGAGCCAGCCCTCGGGGAGGACGACGTGGCGTGACGACCCGGCCCGGCCGCGCTGCCCCTCGGCCGCCTCGCCCGGCCAGGGCGCGTCGCGGTCGAGCGTCGCGAGGAGCCGGTCGAGCGCGTCGATCGAGTCGACCAGGGCGAGCGAGCTGCGGACGGTCGAACCGGCGGGGAAGCCCTTGAGGTACCAGGCGATGTGCTTGCGGATGTCCCGGCAGGCGCGCCCCTCGTCGCCGTAGAAGTCGGCGAGGTAGAGGGTGTGCGTCCGGAGGGTGTCGGCGACCTCGCCGAGCGTCGGCGTCACCCGCACCGGGGAGCCGGCGAAGGCGGCTGCGAGGTCGGTGAACAGCCACGGGCGTCCCAGGCAGCCCCGGCCGACGACGACGCCGTCGCACCCGGTCTCCTCGACCATCCGCAGAGCGTCCTCCGCGGACCAGATGTCCCCGTTGCCGAGCACGGGGATGGTCGTGACGGTCTCCTTGAGCCGCTTGATCGCCGCCCAGTCGGCCGAGCCGGAGTAGGCCTGGGCGGCGGTCCGGCCGTGCAGGGCCACGGCTGCCGCCCCCTCCTGCTCGGCTGCGAGGCCGGCATCGAGATAGGTGAGGTGCTCGTCGTCGATACCCGTGCGCATCTTGACGGTGACGGGGACGTCGCGCCGCGCCCCCTCCTCGACGACGGCGCCGACGATGGAGCGGAACAGGTCCGTCTTCCACGGGAGCGCCGAACCGCCGCCCTTGCGCGTCACCTTGGGCACGGGGCAGCCGAAGTTGAGGTCGATGTGGTCGGCCCGGTCCTCCTCGACGAGGATGCGTGCGGCGGCCCGGGCCGTCGCCGGGTCCACGCTGTAGAGCTGGATGGACCGGGGATGTTCGTCGGCGTCGTGCTCGATGAGCCGCATCGTCTCCGCGTTCCGCTCGACGAGGGCCCGGGTCGTGATCATCTCGCTCACGTAGAGGCTCGTCGCCCCGCTCGCGCCACCGAGTGTCGTGCCCTCCTGGCCGTATTCACGGCAGAGGCGACGGAAGGCCCGGTTGGTGATCCCGGCCATCGGCGCGAGAACGACGGGCGACTCGATGACATGTCGGCCGATGCGCAGCGGGGGCAGCACAGCGTGCTGCGGCGCGGGACGGGTGGGTGCATCGGTCACAAGCGCCGATTCTCCCAAATCAGCGGTCCTGCGCCGAATCGCCGAGCGGGTCGCCCGCCGCGCCGTCGCCCGGGCGGTCCACCCCTGCGTCCGCCTCCACCGACCGGGCGAAGCGCAGCAACGCCTCCGCGAAGGCACGAGGCTGATCGAGGTTGGACAGGTGGCTGGCGCGCGGGATGAGCTCCGCCCGTGCCCGGGGACAGGCCTTGAGAAACACCTTCGTCCCCAGTCGGAACTGGTCGTACTGGCCGTTGAGCAGGAGGATCGGGCACTGCACGCCGGAGAGCATCGAGGGCCGGCAGTGGGCCATCACCTCACGCCACGCCGCGGACGTCGGCGCGAACCAGTACCCCCCGGCGATGACCGGCTCGATGAGCTCGGTCGGGTAGAAGCGGCGCAGCACGCGGTCGTTGACCCTCGTCATCCGCTCCGGTCCGAGCGCATCCGTCACGGCGGCGACGCCACGGTAGACGGCCGCTCCCGGTCCGACCGG
>NZ_JAJJPG010000125.1:0-9769 GCF_032907665.1 Intrasporangium sp. | reverse complement strand
TTTTGGGGCCACTCGACTGACGGGTGGGCCGGGTCTGCAAGCGGGCAGCGGGCAGCGGGCAGCGGGCCATGGGAGCGAGCCCAGCGGCATACGGCTCAGTGGTTCTCCGCCTTGAGGTCGCGGGACATGAGCCTGGGCCCCACCTCGGTGACCGCCTGCCCGTCCCGCACGACGCCGACGACCTGCTCGACGATCGGCATGTCGACCCCGTGGTGCTGGGCGAGGCTGAGAATCGACTCGCACGACTTGACTCCCTCGGTCGTCTGCTGCATCTCCGCTGTGGCCTGCTCGATCGTCAGGCCGCGGCCGAGCTTGACCCCGAAGGAGTGGTTGCGCGACAGCGGCGACATGCACGTCGCGATGAGGTCTCCGACCCCGGCGAGCCCGAGGAACGTCTTCGCGTCGGCACCGAGGGCCATCCCGAGCCGGGTCGTCTCCGCAAGCCCGCGGGTGATGATCGTCGCCTTCGTGTTGTCCCCGAAACCCATCCCCTCGGCCATGCCCACGGCGAGGGCGACGACGTTCTTCGTCGCACCGCTGATCTCGGTGCCGACGACGTCGTGCGTGGTGTAGGGACGGAAGACCTTGGAGGCGCATGCGGCCGCCACCCGCTCCGCCGCCGCGTGGTCGACGCAGGCCACCGTGCTCGCGGCCGGCTGGTGCAGGGCGATCTCCTTGGCGAGGTTCGGCCCGGAGACGACGACGATGCGCTCCGGCTCGATGCCCGCGACCTCGCCGATGACCTCGCTCATCCGCATCGTCGTGCCGAGCTCGACCCCCTTCATGAGCGAGACGACGTCGGCCCCCGAGGGAATGGCGTCACCCCACTCGGCGAGGTTGGCGCGGAGTGTCTGCGAGGGAACGGCAAGGACGACGATCTCGGCGGCCCGGCAGGCGGCCTCCGGATCTGCCGTGGCGCGGACGGTGTCGGGCAGCTCGAGATCGGGGAGGTAGTCACGGTTCCGACCTGAGTTGATCTGGTCGACGACCTCGGGGCGGCGGGCCCACATCGTCACCGTGCATCCTGCCTCCGCGAGGAGCGACGCGAACGCCGTGCCCCAGCTGCCGGCACTCATCACCGCGACGTGAGTCACGCGTCCTCCCTCGGGGTCGCCGGACCGGGGCGGGTGCGGCCGATCTCGTGGTGCTTCATCGGGTCCCCGATCTCCGGCACACCGTGCTTGCGGGGGTCGAACCGCTCGTGGGTGTGCTTCTCCCCGCGGATCTCCTCGAGCAGCTCGGTGATCCGGTCCATGAGCCGGTCGGTCGCCTCGCGCAGGGTCCGGGTGTCGATCGGCTTGTCGTAGAGGTCCGACAGGTCCACCGGCGGTCCGGCCCGCAGCTGCATCGTCTTGCGGGGGAAGAACCGGGGCCGGTGCCCGTAGGGCGACAGGATCTCCTCCGGACCCCACTGGGCAACCGGGATGAGCGGGCACCTCGTCTCGAGCGCGACGCGCGCAGCGCCGGTCTTGCCGCGCATCGGCCAGAGGTCGGGGTCGCGGGTGATCGTGCCCTCCGGGAAGATGGCCACCGCCTTCCCTTCCCGCACGGCCGCGACCGCTGCGCGATAGGCCTGCGCGGCCGCGACCGAGTTGCGGTACACGGGGATCTGCCCCGCTTTGCGGATCACCCAACCCACGACGGGGATCGCAAAGAGGCTCTCCTTCGCCAGGAAGTAGGCCTCGCGCCGGTTGTCGAACATGAAGTGGGCGAAGATGAGCGGGTCGATGTAGGAGATGTGGTTCGGTGACACGACGAAGCCGCCGGTCGCCGGGAGGTGCTCGACGCCCTGCCAGTCCCGCTTCGTCAGGCCCATCAGCAGCGGTCGCAGCAGGAATGCCGCGAAACGGTAGGCCAAGGGCAGTCGCGTGGGGCGCGCACCTCTCACTCGTCGAGACCTCCCTGTCGAGGCGCCACCGGGTGGGCGCTGTGGGCCTTCATCTTGTCCACCTCGCGGCGCACTGTCGAGCGGCCCTGCCGCCGATGGGACAATTGTGCCCAGCATGAACGAGCCGCAGCACGAGAACGCCACGCACCGGAAGCCCGGGTGGCATCTCGTCGTACCCGTCAACGACGCTGCCATCGGCAAGTCCCGGCTCGCGCGCGCCCTCCACCGTGCCGGGCCGGGTCGGGAGCGGATCGACCTCGAGGAGATCAGCCGGGCACTCGCTCGTGACACCCTGCACGCCGCCTGCGAGGCCCTGGGTCCCGAGCGGGTTGTGCTCGTCACGGCGGACGAGCTGACGGCCGCGGAGTGGCGCGCCCGCGGAGTGACCTCCGTGCGCGATCCCGGAGCAGGGCTCAACGCAGCGGTTGCCCTGGGCCTGACGATGACCCTGACGATGACACCGCCCGGGGCAGGAGTCGCCGCGCTCCTCGGCGACCTACCCGCCCTGCAACCCGCAGACCTCGAGGAGGCGCTCGAGGCCGCAGCCCGCCACGCGCAGTCCTTCGTCCCCGACGCC
This sequence comes from Intrasporangium sp., assembly GCF_032907665.1. Taxonomy (GTDB): domain Bacteria; phylum Actinomycetota; class Actinomycetes; order Actinomycetales; family Dermatophilaceae; genus Intrasporangium. Next base: position 7,304 of record NZ_JAJJPG010000125.1, on the reverse strand, counting down.
GACGGCTCGGGAACCGTCCTCAGAGCGGCAGTCGGCCAGGACGGCCACTTCACACCACGCTTCGGGCCCCACAGCGCCGCGCGGCACGCCGCAGACGGTGCCGCTCGGCTCGACCTCGACCTCCCGCGCCTGCGCACCGACGTCGATGATCTGGAGTCCCTCCTCACCGTCCTGCGGCTCGGTGCGGGCCCGTCGACCGTCGCTGCCGTCGCGGCCGTCGACCGGCTCGATCTGCTTGGATGGGCGCATGCAGGCCTCGGTCCACGCCTTTGACCCCATCTCGCTGACGGGAAGTGTGATCCGTGACGACGGAGTGTTGCTCCCCTTCGATGGGGCGGCCTTCCTGACGAGCGGGCTGCGCCTGCTCCGGGTCGGCCAACGACTCACGGTCGAGGTGGACGAAGATCGGGTCACCGCCCTGCGCATCGTGGGAATCGAGCCGGTCGAGGGCGGCGCCTGACAGCACAGGGGCCCGACCCCGATGGGCGGGCCCCTGGAGCTGCGATGTGACGGGCCGGTCTGGGCAGCCGGGGCGACGCAGGCTCCGGGAGTCAGCGGCCCGGACTATCGCGTTGCCCGCCTGGTGGCGGTCTTCGACGTGGACTTCTTGGCAGCCGACTTCGTCGCCGTGGTCTTCTTCGCCGTAGCCTTCTTCGTCGTCGACTTCTGGGCGGCTGCCTTGGCAGCTGTGGCCCTCGTTGCCTTCTTGGCGGGTGCCGACTTCGTCGCGGTGGACTTCGCTGCCGGCCTGGTCGCCGCCTTCGTCGCCGCCTTCCTCGTCGACGCCGCCTTGGTCGCGGTCTTGGCCGCGGCCTTCGTCGCGGTCTTCCGCGCGGCCGCCTTGGCCGGCGCGGCCTTCTTCGCGGTGGTCTTCTTCGCGGTGCCCGTCGCCGCGCTCGCAGTGCCAGCAGGGGCCCGGGTCGCAGCCGAAGCGGTCTTCGACAGCTTCTTCTTCCCGGACACGATCTCCTTGAAGTTCGTTCCGGCCCGGAACTTCGGGATCCGGGTCTTCTTGATCTTGACCGTGTCGCCGGTCTTGGGGTTGCGGCCGGTCCGCGCCGCACGGTCCGCCCGCTCGAACGTCCCGAACCCGGTGATGGTGACCTTGCCGCCCTTGGCCACCTCGCGGACGATGCTGTCGAAAACGGCCTCGAGGGCGTCTGAGGCCACCCTGCGGCTGCCTAGCTTGGCCTCAAGGGCGCCGATCAGTTCTGCCTTGTTCACGTCTTCCCTCCAGAGGACTGTCGGTGTCCGGGGGACCCGACACGCGTCCGGATCGAGTCCGGTTAAGGACGACGGTAGATCGATGGAGGGACGAGGTCCATCACCTAGCCCCACTTCTTTCCATTGTGTCGCAATGACTTTGGCGGGCCATCGGACGCGGAGTCGAGCTTCCTGCCCATCGGCTGAGAAGCACTGAGCGACGGATTCGGTTGTCCCCCAAAGGGACTCGAGCCCAGACTTCGGTGCTCAGCGCGTGGCATCGACCGGGATGGTCACCGGCTTGTGCGCCGGCCGGGACTCCTCGAAGCGCGACACGGCGTCCTCGTGGCGAAGGGTGAGACCGATGTCGTCGAGCCCCTCGAGGAGCCGCCACCTCGTGTAGTCGTCGATGTCCAGGGGTGCGACGATCTCGCCCGCCGTCACCATCCTCGCCACGAGGTCGACCGTGATCTCGGCCCCGGGGTGGTTCTCGAGGTACTTCCAGATGAGCTCGACGTTGTCCTGGGACACGACGGCGGTGAGCAGGCCCTGCTTGCCACTGTTGCCGCGGAAGATGTCCGCGAACCGTGAGCTGATGATGACTCGGAAGCCGTAGTCCATGAGCGCCCACACCGCATGCTCCCGACTCGAGCCGGTCCCGAAGTCAGGGCCGGCGACGAGCACTGAGCCGCCCGCGTAGACAGGATTGTTGAGGACGAAGGACTCGTCCCTGCGCCACGCGGCGAAGAGGCCGTCCTCGAACCCGGTGCGACTGACCCGCTTGAGGTACTCGGCGGGGATGATCTGGTCCGTGTCGACATTGCTCCGGCGCAGGGGCACCCCGATCCCGGTGTGGGTCTCGAACTTGTCCATCACTCAGACCTCCTCTACGACGCGGGACTCGAGGGACGGGAGATCGGCGGGGCTGGAGAGGGTGCCTCGCACGGCCGTCGCGGCGGCCACGAGCGGACTGACGAGATGGGTCCGGCCGCCCTTGCCCTGACGTCCCTCGAAGTTGCGGTTCGACGTCGAGGCGCTCCGCTCCCCGGGGGCGAGCGTGTCGGGGTTCATGCCGAGGCACATCGAGCACCCCGGCAGACGCCACTCCGCCCCGGCCTCGGTGAAGATGGTGTCGAGGCCCTCCGCCTCGGCCTGGAGTCGCACGCGCGCAGACCCGGGAACGACGAGCATCCGAACGCCCTCGGCGACCCTGTGGCCCCTGACGACGGCCGCTGCGGCCCGGAGGTCCTCGATCCGGCCGTTCGTGCAGGAGCCGACGAAGACGGTGTCCACCCGGATGTCGCGCAGCGGTGTGCCGGGCTCGAGACCCATGTAGGCGAGGGCGTTCTCCGCCGCCAACCGGTCGGACTCGTCGACGAAGGACTCAGGGTCTGGCACCGACTCGTGCAGCGGTAGCCCCTGCCCCGGGTTGGTGCCCCAGGTGACGAACGGGGTGAGCGCGGAAGCATCGAGGTCGACCTCTGCGTCGAAGACCGCGTCGTCGTCACTGCGCAGGCTCGACCACTCTGCCACCGCGGCATCCCATTCGGCGCCGGTCGGGGCGTGCGGGCGACCCTTGAGATAGGTGAAGGTCGTCTCGTCCGGGGCGATCATGCCGGCGCGTGCGCCTGCCTCGATCGACATGTTGCACACGGTCATGCGGGCTTCCATCGAGAGCGACTCGATCGCCTCCCCCCGGTACTCGAGGACATAGCCCTGTCCCCCACCCGTGCCGATCTTGGCGATGACGGCAAGCACGATGTCCTTGGCGGTCACGCCCTCGGCCAGCTGGCCGCGAACGTTGACGGCCATGGTGCGGAACGGCTTGAGCGGGAGCGTCTGCGTCGCGAGGACGTGCTCCACCTCGGACGTGCCGATGCCGAAGGCGAGCGCACCGAACGCACCGTGCGTCGAGGTGTGGCTGTCGCCGCACACGACGGTCATGCCCGGCTGGGTGAGGCCGAGCTGGGGGCCGACGACGTGGACGATGCCCTGCTCGACGTCGCCCATGGGGTACAGCCGGATCCCGAACTCCTCGCAGTTGCGGCGGAGCGTGTCGACCTGGATCTTGGACACCGGGTCGGTGATGGGACCGGGGGTGGTGGGGACGTTGTGGTCCTCCGTGGCGAGGGTGAGGTCCGGCCGCCGGACCGGGCGACCGGCGAGGCGGAGTCCGTCGAACGCCTGCGGACTCGTCACCTCGTGCAGTAGGTGCAGATCGATGTAGAGGAGGTCCGGCTCCCCCTCGGCACGGCGCACCACGTGCGCCTCCCACACCTTCTCGGCCAACGTGCCGCTCATTGCTCTCCTCCACCCACGACGTCGGACTGGGCTCGCGGTGGCTCGCGGTCAGCCGTCCACCGCGACGTCCCCGACGCCCAGCCTGTCCCCAATCACGGGGCCGTGAATTGACGTCTCAGTGCCTGAGACGGCAATATCAGGTCATGGACAACTCTAGTGGAGTCGGCGTTCTCGACAAGGCCGCCACGGTGCTCGGCGCCCTCGAGGCCGGCCCGGCCACGCTCGCCCAGCTCGTCGCTGCCACTGGGCTCGCCCGGCCGACGGCGCACCGCCTCGCCGTCGCCCTCGAGCACCACCGACTCGTGTCCCGCGACATGCAGGGCCGCTTCGTTCTCGGGCCACGCCTCGGCGAGCTCGCCTCGGCGGCAGGAGAGGACCGTCTGCTCGCCGCCGCCGGCCCGGTCCTCGGAGCCCTACGGGACCACACGAACGAGAGCGCTCAGCTCTTCCGCCGGCAAGGCGACATGCGGATCTGCGTCGCCGCCGCGGAGCGGCCCGTCGGCCTTCGGGACTCCATCCCCGTGGGGGCCACGTTGTCCATGCTCGCCGGTTCGGCGGCGCAGGTGCTCCTCGCCTGGGAGGAGCCCGACCGGTTGCACCGCGGCCTGCAGGGTGCGGCGTTCACCGCGACGGCGCTCTCCGGTGTCCGGCGCCGCGGCTGGGCCCAGAGCGTGGCCGAGCGCGAGCCCGGCGTGGCCTCCGTCTCTGCGCCGGTGCGGGGCCCCTCCGGGCGCGTCGTGGCGGCAGTCTCCATCTCCGGCCCGATCGAGCGCCTGTCCCGGCAGCCGGGGCGCCTTCACGCGGCCACGGTCGTCGCCGGGGCGAACAAGCTCACCGAGGTGCTGCGACGTCACCACGCCATGCAGCAACAGCAGCAACAGCAGCAGAACGCCTGAATGAGACGCCCCCCTCGTCCCGGCGCCGCCCGCCCGTCCGCCAGGGTGGCCCCGACGACCCGCCCTCAGGGGGTCGGTTCCGCCACAAACTCTGACAGGTCTGTCACGCACCTGCCAGAGTGGAGGAGAACCACGGCAACGGAACGGTCACGATCCGCCCAGGGCGCATCGTCCGGACAACCTTTGCGCAGGTCACCGCGTCAGGCTGTGTGACATCTCGTTGCACGGATTGGGGAGACCATGCAGTACACATCGCGGCGAACGCCCCGACGGGCCCTGACCTTCATGGCTCTCGGCGCCCTCGCCCTCACCACCACGGCCTGCGGGCCGGGGGTGGCCACCTCGGGGGGAGCAGTGGCAGCGCCGACGTCAGGCACCTCGAGCCAGACCCCGGATCCCACGATGCCGTCGACGCCGACCACCCAGGCCACGGCGACGCCGAGCAGCCCCACGGCGAAGCCGACAACGAAGCCGACGGCCAAGCCCACCCGCAAGCCGACGGCCAAGCCCACCGCCAAGCCGACGGCCAAGCCGAGCCGTCCCCGGCCCGAACCCGTCGTCGTCGTCCTGCGTCCGGGCGACTCGGGATCGAAGGTCCGCTCGATGCAGGCCAGGCTGAAGCAGATCGGCTGGTTCCACGGGGATGTGACGGACTTCTACGGTGACCGCACGACAGCCGCGGTCAGCGGCTTCCAGAAGAAGCGTGGCTTCCCGTCCACGGGCGTCGCCGACCAGCGCACCTACGACCGGATCCTGTCCATGACGCGGACCCCGACCAAGGACGAGCTCGCCAACGTGAAGCCGGCCGCGCCCAAGCCGGCAGCCACGAGCTGGGACGCGGACCCGCGCTGCCTCACCGGGCGGGTCATCTGCATCAGCAAGTCGACGCGCTCCCTCACGTGGGTCATCGACGGCAAGCCGCAGTACTCGATGGACGTCCGCTTCGGCAGCGAGGCGGAGCCCACCCGTGAGGGCGTCTTCTCCATCACGTGGAAGAAGATCGACGTCATCTCGAACCTCTACTTCACGCCGATGCCCTACTCGATGTTCTTCAGCGGCGGCCAGGCCATCCACTACTCGGGGGACTTCGCCCGCAACGGCTACAACGGCTCGTCCCACGGGTGCGTCAACGTCCGCAACATGACTGCGCTCAAGCAGCTCTACAACGCCGCGCCCGTCGGCACCAAGGTCGTCGTCCACTGGTGACGACCGGCTCCGCTCCAGCAGCTCACCCACGACCAGCCCCCGGGAGTTCCAGGGGCTGGTCGTAGGCTGTGGCAACCCCGAATCGCAGGGGGTTCACGGCGAGGAGTGCGTCATGCTCAAGGTTGGTTGGAAGGCTTCGGCGGAGCAGTTCGGGCCCAGAGAGCTCATCGACCACGCGGTGCGGGCGGAGCAGGCCGGACTCGACTCGGTGTTCATCTCCGACCACTTCCAGCCATGGCGGCACAACGACGGGCACGCACCCTTCGCGATGTCGTGGCTCGCGGCGGCCGGCGAGCGGACCGAGCGGATCCTGCTCGGGACCTCGGTCATGACCCCGACCTTCCGCTACAACCCGGCGGTCGTCGCGCAGGCCTTCGGCACACTCGGTGTGCTCAACCCCGGCCGGGTCGTCCTCGGCATCGGCACCGGCGAGGCCCTCAACGAGGTCGCCGTCGGTGCCGCCGGCTCCCCCTGGCCGGAGTTCAAGGAGCGGTTCGCCCGCCTCCGCGAGGCGGTCACCCTCATGCGCCGGCTCTGGACGGAGGAGCGGGTGAGTTTCGAGGGCGACTACTACCGAACGCACGACGCCACCATCTACGACCGCCCCGAGGAGCCGGTGCCCGTCTATGTCGCTGCCGGTGGGCCCCTCGTCGCGCGATACGCCGGCCGGTCGGGCGACGGCTTCATCTGCACCTCCGGCAAGGGTCGCGAGCTCTACGAGGACAAGCTCCTCCCGGCCGTCGACGAGGGCCTGGCCAAATCGGGCCGGTCACGCGCCGACATCGACAGGATGATCGAGATCAAGCTCTCCTACGACCGGGATCCTGAGGCAGCCTTGCGCAACTGCCGGTTCTGGGCGCCGCTGTCGCTCACGGCCGAGCAGAAGCACGGCGTCCACGACCCGGTGGAGATGGAGCGGCTGGCGGACGAGCTGACCGACGACGAGGTCGCGAAGCGCTGGATCGTCACGAGTGACCCGGGTGAGGCCGTCGACCAGATCCGGCAGTACGTCGACTGGGGCTTCGACCACCTCGTCGTCCACGCGCCGGGTCACGACCAGGGCCGGTTCCTCGACCAGTTCGCCGAGGACGTCCTGCCTGGGCTGCGCGAACTCGACTGAGGCGAGCCGCCCACGACGCCACTGCCCACCACCGGCCCGGGATTGGCTAGCGCTACTATCCAATCGAAGGAGGCGGCATGTGGATGTCAGAGCTCTCGCAGCGCACCGGGGTCAGCGTGGCGACGCTGAAGTACTACCTGCGTGAAGGTCTGGTCCACCCGGGGGCCACGGTCAGTGCGACGCGCGCCGACTACGACGAGTCCCATGTCGAGCGGGTGCGGCTCGTCCGGACCCTCATCGACGTCGGTGGCCTCTCGATCGAGCGGGTCCGAGAGGTGGTCGAGGCGCTTGCCGATCCGCCTCGGTCCCGACACGACCTGCTCGGTGTCGCCCACGCGGTCCTGCGGACCTCCACCGCCGAAGGCCCGGACGTGGCCCGCACCGATCCGCTCATCGACCGGCTCGGGTGGCGGATCGGGGACGACTCCGTCGCTCGGACGCAGCTCGCCGCGGCACTCGAGCGGGCGCGCCGGGATGGGCTGGGGCTGTCGGACGACACCTTCGCCGTCTACGCCGCGGCAGCCCTGCTCATGGCGGAGCGGGACGTCCGTGACGAGCTGGGTTCCGAATCCCCCGCG
>NZ_JAJJPG010000124.1:0-9796 GCF_032907665.1 Intrasporangium sp. | reverse complement strand
ATCCAGACCGTCATCGGCAGCTCGAGCCTCTACGGCATCGAGGAGCTGAAGTTCGACGAGACGTTCGTGTTGGGCGTGTTCCTCTTCGTCCAGTTCGTCGCGTTCTTCGGAGCCCGGCTCTTCGGACGGGTCGCCGGGCGGATCGGTGCCTGGCGCACCGTGCTCTACGGCATCGGCCTCTGGACGGTCGTCGTCGTCGTGGCCTTCGTCACTCCGCAGAACGCGATGGGAGTGTTCCTCGCCCTCGGCTTCCTCATCGGGATCGTCCTGGGAGGCACGCAGGCACTCTCCCGGTCGCTCTACAGCCAGCTCATCCCGCGCGGGCGTGAGGCGGAGTTCTTCAGCCTCTACCAGGCGATGGAGCGAGGCACGAGCTGGCTCGGCACCCTTGCCTTCGGCCTGATGTTCCAGTTCACCGGCTCCTACCGGTGGGCGATCATCGTCCTCATCCTCTTCTTCGTCGTCGGCGGGCTGTTGCTCGCCAAGGTCGACATGCGCCGCGGCATCGAGGAGGCCGGCAACCCCATGCCGGTCATCGTCTGACGCACGTGCTGCGCGCCGGCTCCAGGGAACAAGGAAACCGTCTGGCTCGTTCAAGCGTCTGTGAGGGTAGTACCCGGGTGGGTACAGGCCAAGAACAGACTTCTTGGGAGGGGTCCACATGGCAGATCGAGCACTACGAGGGTCGAACCTCGGCGCACGCAGCTTTGAGAGCGACGAGAACGTCGTCCCCAGTGAGCGGATGCTCACCGTCTACGTCTGCCCCGAAGGACACCGCACCGAGCTGCCGTTCTCCGTCGAGGCCGAGGTGCCGCCGACGTGGGAGTGCCGCTGCGGCCTCGACGCCCGACTCCAGGGTGGCGGACCGGAGCCGGAAGCCAAGCCGGTCAAGCACCAGCGCACCCACTGGGACATGCTGCTCGAACGTCGCTCCATCCCGGAGCTCGAGGAGCTCCTCGAGGAGCGGCTGACGCTGCTTCGCGAGTCCCGCGGTGAGAAGCCGCGCCGCAAGAAGTCAGCCTGACTCCCTCACCGCTTCGCCAGAGGGCCCGCCCCGTTCGTGGGGGCGGGCTCTTTCGTTCGTGTGGTCGTATGCCGCCCAGCTGACGCACGCTCCATCGTGGCCGCTGGGGGTGGCCGGGTGGCGGACGCGCCGTGGCCACCGGGTCCCGGCCGGCGGAGGCCGGCCGCCCCCGTGTCTCGGTGGCCCCCGCCCATCACTCGTCGATGATCTCGCCCTCGACCACGTCGCCCCCGGCGCTGGAGGGGCGGCGGCCCGCATCCGGACCGGCCGTCGGCGCCGTCCCGGGGCCACGGAAACCCGGCACCTCACCCATGAAGGACGTCTGCGCGATGAGCCGGCGGCTGATGACCGACTCGAGGAGTCGCCGCGCGACCGGCCGCGTGAAGGGCAGGACGAGGGCCAGGCCGACGATGTCGGTGAGGAACCCCGGTGTGAGCAGCAGCGTGCCGCCGATGAGCACGAGCATCCCGTCGGCGAGCTCGCGCGCCGGCATGCGCCCGCTCTGTAGTGCCTGGGTCAACGCGGTCCAGGCCCGTGCCCCTTCGAGCCGGATGAGCCAGGCGCCGACGATCGACATGGCGACGAGGAGGAAGAAGGTCGGCCAACCCCCGATGACCTGCCCGACGCCGACGAGAGCCATGACCTCGAGGATGGGCACGACGAGCAGGAGCAGGGCCGCGACCCTGGTCGGTCGCAGCCGACCGCGACGCGGGGGCGTGCTCATCGGTCCCGGCCCAACCCCGGGGCAGGAGCCGGGGAGCGGCCCGTCGCACGTTGCACGAGCGCCCTCACCTGTGCAGCCCGGTGCTCGATGCCCCATTTCGTGACGCTCGTGAGCGCCTCGCGAACGATGTCCCGGCCCATCTTCGACACGCCGACCTCGCGCTCGACAAAGGTGATGGGAACCTCGACGACCGTGAGCCCGGCCCGCACGGCCCGCAGGGTCAGGTCGATCTGGAAGCAGTAGCCGTGCGACTCGACCTGCTGCAGGCCCATGGTGCGAAGGGCGCTCGTCCGGTAGGCGCGATACCCGGCCGTGGCATCGTTGACCCTCATCCCGAGCAGCACCTTGGTGTAGAGGTTCGCGCCGAGGGAGAGGGCCTTGCGGTGCCCCGGCCAGTTGCGGACCTCGCCACCTCGGACCCATCGAGCGCCGATGACGACGTCGGCGTCGGCGAGCGCGGCGAGCAGCGACGGCAGCTGCTCGGGCTGGTGCGATCCGTCCGCGTCGATCTCGACGGCCGCGTCGTAGCCCTCTTCGAGGGCAATGGCGAAGCCGGCGAGGTAGGCGCGTCCGAGACCCTCCTTCCCGGGGCGGTGCACGACCCGGACCCTCGGATCGCCGGCGGCGAGCTCGTCCGCGACGGCACCGGTGCCGTCGGGCGAGTTGTCGTCGAGCACGATGACATCCGCGTCCGGCACGCTGGAGCGCAGGCGCGCCACGACCCGCGGGAGGTTGTCCCGCTCGTTGTACGTGGGAACGAGCACGGCGACTCGGGTCAGGGGCTCACGCTCGGGTGTGGTCATTCTCGTCCTTCGTCGTCGTGTCGCCAGGTCGATCCGGTCGTCTTGCCGGCCGCCGGCGCGTGGTGACCACCGCGACTGCCAGCACACCCAGGGCAGCGACCAGCTCGGGGGCCTCGCCGAGCCGCAGGGCGAGCGTCCTCGAGTCCCGTAATGGTAGGGCACCGCGAACGACTGCCTGTGTGAACAACGAGGTCACCTGGTGGGGGGTTCCATCAGGCGTGATGAGGGCGCTCTGCCCCACAGTCGATACGTGGATGACGGATCGCCCGAGCTCCATCGCACGCACCCTGCTGATGGCCAGCTGCTGGGGGGACTCGGCCGTGTAGCCGAAGGTGGCGTTGTTCGTCTGGACGACGAGGACATTGGCGCCGGCATCGACGACGTCGCGCATGATGTCGTCGTAGGCCACCTCGAAGCAGATCGACAGGCCGGCTCTGATCTGCTGCCCCGATGCCGTGGGAACGGTGAAGACCCCGACCTCGGAGCCCGGGTAGAAGTCCCGCCGCACCAGGTCGACCTTGTCGCTGAACGTGCGCCAGAAGTCGCGGTTGGGAATGTACTCGCCGAAGGGGACCGGGTGCAGCTTCACGTAACGGTCCGTGTCGCCCCTGCCCGGCTCGAAGAGGAGTGACACGTTGGAGACGTAACCCTCCGGCTCCTCGAGCAGACCTCCGACGACAAGAGGGACCCCGGTCTGTGCGACCGTGTTGCGGATCAGCTGGTTGGCATCCTCGTTGCGCAGCGGGTCGATGTCGGAGGCGTTCTCCGGCCAGACGTAGAGGTCCGGGACCGGATCCTCGCCAGAGGCGAGCTCGGCGGCCGCCGCGAGCGTGGCGTTGACGTGGTTGTCGAGCACGGCCCGTCGCTCCGCGTTGAAGTCGAGGCCAGGCCTCGGAACGTTGCCCTGCACGCCGACGAAGTTCGCCGTCGGCCCTCCCGTCGGAAGGGGCACCGCGAGGCCGGACAACGCCAGCCCCACCGCGAGGGCAGCCGGGAGGGCGAGCGAGCGGAGCGGCATACGACGCCGGGCGCGTGAGCCGACTACAGCGAGAAGGCCACCGGTCAAGGCCAGCACGAAGCCGACGAGCGGCGCCCCACCCACGGCGGCGAGGGGGCCGAACGGGCCGTCAGCCTGTGAGAAGGCCAGCTTGACCCAGGGGAATCCGCCGTAGGGGGCCCGCGCACGCAGCCCCTCCGAGACCACCCATACCAGGGCGAACACCACGGGGCGCACCTGGCCCGATCGGCCCAGCCACGCGTAGAGCGCCCCGGCAAGGCCGAAGAAGAGCGCCTGGAGGGTCGACAGGGCGAACCATGGGAGGTTGCCGACGTAGACGCCCGACCAGTGCAGCGTGGGCACGAAGAAGGCGAGCCCCGCGAGGAGTCCGAGGCCGAAGGCCGCCCACGCCCGCACACCGGTGAGGACGAGGACGAGCAGGCCCAGCGAGACGGGGGCCAGGAACCACAGGTCGAACGTCGGGAACGCGAGGCACAGCACTCCCCCGCTGACGAGGGCACCGATGACACGAGGCAGCACGCGTCAACCGTATGCGGCACGGCCCCCGGTGGCCGAACTCAGGGGACGACGACGACTCCTCGCGCGGTCGTCGCGACGATCGGGGGGTCGAGGACGTCTGCCGCCGACTGCCCACGCTCGGGCATTCCGCGGCCGACGACGCGCACCTCGAAGTCCATCTCCCGGCTGCGCCTGCCGACGCGGACGATCTCTGCCGAGATCTCGATGACGTCGCCGGCGCGGACCGGCGCCTTGAACTGGACGTCGCTGTACGACGCGAACAGACCTTCGTCACCGTCGGTCTGGATGCACATCTCCGTCGCGACGTCCCCGAAGGCGGCGAGCGAGTAGGCGCCGTCGACGAGGTTGCCGGCGTAGTGGGCGTGGCTGTACGGGACGTACCGGCGGTGGGTGACGCGGGCGCCCACGGTCGCCTTCGTCGGGCTCTCGGTCATGACTTCCTCCCCTTGCGGACGGACATCTCGTGGACGAGGTAGCTGGCGACCTCGGACGGGGTGGTGCCCCGGCCGAAGATCCGGTCGATCCCGAGCCGAGCCTCCGAGCCCTCCTCGAAGCGCGGGCCCCCCGCGACGAGGACCGGGACCTGGCCGGCGGGGTACGCCTCCCGGAAGGCCGCAGACATCTGCATCGTGTTGTGGATGTGCGCGTCCTTCTGCGTCACGACCTGGCTGATGAGGACCGCGTCGGCCTTCTCGGCCCTCGCACGGGCCACGAGGTCCGGCACGAGGACCTGTGCACCGAGGTTCACGACCTTGATCTCGGAGTAGTACTCGAGACCCTTCTCCCCCGCGAAGCCCTTGATGTTGAGGATCGCGTCGATCCCCACGGTGTGCGCGTCCGTGCCGATGCAGGCGCCCACCACGACGAGCCGGCGGCGCAGCGTCTTGCGGATCGCCGTGTTGGCCTCCTTGGCTGTGAGGAGGGGGTACTCCCGTTCGACGACGTGGACGTCGTCGAGGTTGACGAGGTGGTGCACGCTGCCGTAGACGACGAAGAACGTGTAGTCGGGGCCCATCGGCTTGGCGTGGACGATGAGGGCCGGGTCGAGGCCCATCTTTCGGGCGAGCTGGAGCGCAGCGCCCTCGGCCCGCTTGTCGTGCGGGATCGGAAGGGTGAACGACATCTGGACCATGCCGTCGCCCGTCGTGTCCCCGTAGGGGCGGATGATGGTCGACATCACCGGGCTCCCTTCCGGCTCGGGACACCGGCGTCCAGGGCGGTGATGGCCGGGTTGTCGTAGCCCGGCGCCCGGCGGACGACACCGTCGAGGCCCTTGCCGGCGTCGGCGGGGCGCTTCATCAGACCGAAGGTGCCGTCGGCGATCGCGGCCAGCAGCGGCGGGTCACCGGCCGCATCGGAGTCGTGCACGATGCGCTCGAGCAGCTCGACCGCCTCGCTGAGCACCTGACGGGCTCTCGTCTGGATGAAGCCGTCCCGGGGCGGATGGAAGTCCTCGGTGAGCCCGCTCGCGGCGTTCATCACGTATCGGACGTTCTGCAGTGCGAGGTCACGATCCGAGAGGAACGGGGTGACGACGGCTTCGGTCATCATCCCGACGAGGAGGATGCCCTGCCCGGTCATCGCGCCGACGAGGTTGAAGAAGCCGTCGAGCAGGTAGCCCCGGAAGATGTCGCCGGTCATGTGCTTGGTCGGGGGCATCCACTTGAGCGGTGCTTTCGGGAACAGCTCGCGGGCCAGCAGGGCGTGCGCGAGCTCGAGCCGGAAGCTGTCCGGCAGGTCGGGGTTGATCTCGAAGGCGTGGCCGAGTCCCAGCTGCCAGTCCTCGAGGCCGGCCTCCTTGGCGAAGCGTTCGTTGAGCAGCTGGCTGACGGTCACCGTGTGCGCCGCCTCGACCGCGTCCGCAGTCGTGAGGTAGTTGTCCTCACCGGTGTTGATGATGATCCCGGCGCGGGCGTGGATCTGGCGCGAGAAGCGCTGGTCGACGAAGGTCCGGATCGGGTTGATGTCGCGGAAGAGAATGCCGTACATGGAGTCGTTGAGCATCATGTCGAGACGTTCCATGCCCGCGAGCGTGGCGATCTCGGGCATGCACAGGCCCGAGGCGTAGTTGGTGAGGCGGACGTAGCGGCCGAGCTCCTTGCTGACGTCGTCGAGGGCGGCCCGCATGAGGCGGAAGTTCTCCTGGGTCGCGTAGGTTCCCGCGAAGCCCTCCCGGGTCGCGCCCTCGGGGACGTAGTCGAGCAGTGACTGCCCCGTCGACCGGATCACGGCGATGACGTCGGCGCCCTCCCGGGCCGCGGCCTGGGCCTGCGGGATGTCCTCGTGGATGTCGCCCGTCGCGACGATGAGGTAGATCCAGGGCTTCTGGCCCGGGTCGCCGAGTCGGGCGACGAGCCGCTCCCTCGTGCGACGGGCCGCGTCGATGCGCTTGAGGCCGACGGAGACTCCCCGGGCGGCCGCGCGCTGCGCGGCCTTCTCCTCTCGGCCGGTGGGCAGCCGGAAGGCCACGCTGCCGCTCGCGGCCTTCTGGGCGAGGGTCACCAGGTCGGGTGCCTCTCCCCGCAGCAGGGCGTCATACACGGGTGTGGTGACGCCGTGCTCGAGGCCGACCTCGTCACGGACTGCCGAGACGAGGTGGTTCACCCACGGCACCCGCTCGTGGTCGGCGCCGGCCAGCCCGGCCAGACGCAGCGTGGCCCGCTCCACGGACACCGTCGTGTGCCGCCTGGCGATCGAGACGACGGGAGCCGTCGCCTTGCGGGCCAAGGCGCGGGCCTTCCGGACGACCTCGGGGTCGAGCTCGAGACGCGGTGGAGAAGTCACGGCGCCAGCCTAGCGAACGCGGGACATCCTTCGGTCGGGAGGCGTCGTCACCGAAGGATCCATCGTGGCCCGCCCATCTGTCACGTGCGGTGGTGCCGTGCGTGACATCTGGGACAGAAGGGAGCAGGATGGACCCGTTGAAGATGTAACTACCTCGGCCCCCGGGCCTCCTCCACCTCCGTCCCTCCACCTCCTCAGGAGCACGTCATGGACGTTGCATTTCTCATCGGCAGGCTTCTCTTCGCCTTTCTCTTCCTCGGCTCGGGTTTCGCGCACCTGACCAAGACCGCCGACATGGCTGCCTACGCCGGAGCGCGCGGCGTGCCCTCCCCGAAGCTGGCCACGCAGGCTTCAGGCGCCCTCATCATCGTCGGGGCCCTCATGGTGCTCCTCGGTGTGTGGGGCGACCTCGGGTCCCTGCTGCTCCTCGTCTTCCTCCTGCCCACGGCGGTGCTCATGCACGCCTTCTGGAAGGAGACCGAACCCATGGCCAAGCAGACGGAGATGGTCCAGTTCAACAAGGACCTGGCCCTCGCTGGGGCGACGCTGGCCTTCTTCTGGGTCTTCGCCCAGGACCCCGGGCTCACCATCACGACCTCGCTCTTCTGAGGTCGGGTCGGTCAGGACTCGAGGCGGCCTTCGAAGAGGCCTCGCACGGCAGCGTTCTCACGGACGAGGTCGAGGGCCAGTTCGGCGTGTCCGGGCACGTAGCCGTTGCCGATGAGCATCCGGACGTCCGCGGCGAGGCCTTCCGCGCCGAGCGCCGCCGCCGCGAAGTTCGTGGCCATGCTGAAGAAGATGATCGTCCCGCCCTGGGCGGTCGCAAGGATCGCTGGCTGCTCGCACCCCGGCACGTCCACGCACACGACGGTGACGTCGGCGGGCCCTCCCGCGCCCTCGACCGCCCGGCTCAGTCCCAACGGCGAGCGGGCATCGGCGATGACGACCTCGTCGGCGAGGCCGGTGGGCGTCAGCAGGGCGCGCTCGCGCTCGTTGGGCACGACGGCGACGAGGCGCCCGGCGCCTGCGCGGCGGGCAGCGGCGAGCGACAACGAGCCGGACTTGCCCGCCCCGCCGAGCACTGCGACGGTCGGGGCGCCCACATCGCCGGCTTCGCCGGGCAGTGCGGCAGCGTACTCTGAGACGACCCGCTCGACGAGGGCAGGAGCGCCACAGACGTCCATCACCATGAGGGCGAGCCGCGGGTCGAGGTCGTCGGGGAGTCGCGCCGCGATCGTGCGCCCGAAGAGGATGGCGTGGCCCTCGGCCGGGACCTGCTCCGAGCGGCCGTCCCAGCGCGCCAGCCCGTCGGTGATGGCCAGCGGGGTCAGGGACAGGGACACGAGCGTCGCGACGCGCTCCCCCACCGCGAGACCCGTCGGGCTCTCCGGGCCGACCTCGGCCACCGTGCCGATGAGCATCCCCCCGGAGCCGGTGACGGGGTTCTGCATCTTGCCGCGCTCAGCGATGATCGCGAGGACCTCCGCTCGGAGGGCCGGACCGTCGAGGTGCCCGTCCGTGGTGTGCGTGTCGGCAAGCTGACGGTAGGAGGCCGCGTCGAGATTGAGGGTCTCCACCTCGATGCGCACCTCGTCCGGCCACAGCTCCGGTCGGGCGTCGAGCCGACGTGCCGCCTGGGGCAGCGTGATCGCGTCGCCCCGCGGCTCGAGGACGCGGTGCAGCCCGACAGGTGACGAGGCGGAGCCCTGGGTCATAGGGAGATCCTTCGGTCGGAGTAACGGCGAACGCAAGATATTGCCGAATCATAGAAGATTGGGCGCTGAAACTTCGGCTATCGTGGTCGTATGAGCAAGGTTGAGCAGCCCTACGCCTACCGACAGCGCGAGCTCGTGGAGCCCGACTGGACCCGCCTTCCCGGGTGGCGGGACGTGACCCAGGAGGACTGGGACAGCGCGCAGTGGCAACGCGTCAACTGCGTCCGCAACATCAAGCAGCTCCGCGCGCTCATGGGAGACCTCCTCGACGATCGGTTCTACGCCGACCTCGAGAAGGACCAGGCCGAGCGGGCGACGATGTCGATGCTCGTGCCACCGCAGATGCTCAACACCATGGTGCCGTCGACCGACACGCCGATGCCGACGGGGGGTCGCGACTTCACGGAGGCCTTCTACGCCGACCCGATCCGGCGCTACATGCTCCCGGTCTTCTCCGATCGTCGCACCGACTGGCCGTCGCACCCGCACGCCACGCGTGACTCGCTGCACGAGCACGACATGTGGGTGGCCGAGGGTCTCACGCACCGCTACCCGACCAAGGTCCTCGCGGAGCTCCTCCCGACGTGCCCGCAGTACTGCGGCCACTGCACCCGCATGGACCTCGTGGGCAACTCGACGCCCCAGGTCAACAAGCTGAAGTTCGACCTCAAGCCCGTCGACCGTTACGACGCCATGCTCCAGTACCTCCGCGACACGCCCGCGGTGCGGGACGTCGTGGTGTCCGGCGGCGACGTCGCGAACATGCCCTGGAAGAACCTCGAGGCGTTCCTCGACCGGCTCCTCGAGATCGACAACATCCGCGACATCCGCCTCGCCACGAAGGCGCTCATGGGACTGCCCCAGCACTGGTTCGCCGATGACGTCGTCGAGGGCGTGGCCCGGGTCGCGACGAAGGCGCGCGCTCGAGGCGTGTCCCTCGCGATCCACACACACGTCAACAACGCCCAGTCGGTCACGCCGGCCGTCGCTCGGGCCTCCCGGGCGATGCTCGAGGCCGGCGTGCGCGACGTCCGCAACCAGGGCGTGCTCATGCGTGGGGTCAACGACTCCCCCGAGCAGCTGCTCGACCTCTGCTTCGCCCTCGCCGATGGCGCATCGATCACGCCGTACTACTTCTACATGTGCGACATGATCCCGTTCTCCGAGCACTGGCGGCTCTCGCTCGCCGAGGCGCAGCACCTCCAGCAC
>NZ_JAJJPG010000123.1:0-9822 GCF_032907665.1 Intrasporangium sp. | reverse complement strand
GCGGGTCAGTGCGTGAGCCATCGGGTGGTGGCCAGCTGTGATCTGCCATCGCCGCGGGTCAGTGCGTGAGTGTTCGCGTTGTGGCCCGCGGTGACTGTCACCCCGCGGCCTTCAACTCCTCCGCGATGTCGTTGGCCCACGCCTCGATGGCGTCCCAGTCACGGAAGTCGCCGGCCGGCATCGCCTCCCTCGCTGCGGGCATGTGCCGGACCAGCCGCTCGCCCAGGCCGATTGCGGGCGACTCCGGGTCCCAGGCGCCGAAGAACACCTGCTCACCTCGCGGCTGGAGGAGCTCGGTCAGCTGCTCGAACTCCTTCGGGCGGCTCGTCTCCGTGACATCGCGGCCCTCAGCATCGACCTGGTCAGTGCCGAGCGGACCGCTGCTGAAGAGCCAGACCGGTCGCTCGCGCAGCTCCTTCTGGTGACGCTTCGCGAAGCCGGTCGCGTCCTTGAGCCAGTGGAACATGTAGGCGGCGCCACCGAGGACGACGGCGTCGTAGGAACTGAGGTCGCGGACCTCGCTGACGGCGCGCGCCTCCGCGGGAACCTCCGCTGCCTGGAGCGTGGCCGCGACCCGTTCCGCGATCCCGGCGGTGGAGCCGTGCCTGGTGGCGTAAGCAACGAGAACGTTCATCGACATCCCTCTCTGCCGACACCATCCGTGCCGGCCATCAGGGAGCGGCACACGATCGTGTCGCAACCCCGAGGGCCATGGGACCACGGTCGGTGTCGACCGCACAGGGGCTATGGTCCCGGCACGTCCCGTGGCGGGACGTCCGGAGCGGAGAAACGCTCGAAGGGGATGATCGAGACGCCCTGCGCCGACCCCTCGGCGGCGGCCTTGTCCTCGCGCGTCGGGTAGTCCCACAGCTCCGCTGTCTGCATGCCCCAGAAGACGAGGAAGTTGAGGATGACGACGATCTCGAGGATGAGGATGAGGTGGTTCTCGGCGATGCCGTTGAGGTGCGCCACGACGGTCAGGCCCAGGAGGACGAACATCACGGCGGCGACGACGCTGTAGCGGTTGACCCAGAAGCGTGGTCCGGGCTCGTCGGCGGGATGCTCGACCCGGGCGAGTCCGCGCGCGTTGGCGATCATGACGCCGATGACGCCGAGGACCATCGTGACGGCTGCGACCCCGTGGCTCACGTCCTTGAAGGTGTCGGGCCAGAAGAGGAAAAGGCCGAGCTCGACCCCGAGGATCACCAGGCAGATCCACGACGCCCGCCGGGCCCACCGGACGACGGCGCCGTTGTGGGCAGGTGCCCCCTCGGGCATCGGCTGCATGGGCAGGTCGAGGTCGTCGGCGGGCCGGACGCGGCGGCGGTCCCGGCGGACGAGCCACCACTTGGCTCCGACGGCGAGGGCGGTGGCGATGAGCAGCGTGGTGATGTTGTTGCGGACCGCTTCGGCGGTGAGGTCGAGGTTCTGTGCGGGGTACTTCGCGCCGCAGGACTCGTCGACGACGGTCGGGACCAGGGCGACGACGAGCGCCATGAAGCCGGAGAAGTCGAGCAGCACATCCTCCAGCGGGTCGTTGCCCTTGTAGACGATGAGGCAGGCTCCGACGGCGAAGAGCCCACCGATGAACGCTCCCCGCGCAGGCGTGTGGAAGTACGCACTGATCGACCCCAGCGCGCACGGTTCACCGCGGAGCGACTCGAGTCCCACGGCGATGAGCAGGATCAGCAGGAGTGGGATCGTCGCGAGACGCAGGTAGCGATACGTGTTGAGGACTGCGGCTTCGTGTGACTGCGTCATGAGTCCCTCCGAGCGGCACCGTGGTGAGACTCAGAGTGTCGCGCTCCCGAGGGTGATACGCATCCCGAGCGTGCGGACGGTGTCGGCTGGGAACCGGCTCAGCGGCATACGACCCGCTGGTGGGACTCAGACTCGACGCAGGACCGCGGTGACCTTGCCGAGGATCGTCGCGTGGTCGCCGTCGATCGGGGAGAAGTCCGGGTTGTGCGGCAGCAGCCACACGTGGCCGTCCTTGCGCTTGAAGGTCTTCACCGTCGCCTCGTTGTCGAGGAGGGCCGCAACGATGTCGCCGTTGTCGGCGGTCGGCTGCTGTCGGACGACGACCCAGTCACCGTCACAGATCGCTGCCTCGATCATCGAGTCACCGACGACCTTGAGCAGGAAGAGGTTGCCCTCGCCGACGATCTGCTTCGGCAGTGGGAAGACGTCCTCGACGACCTCCTCGGCGGTGATGGGCACGCCGGCCGCGATCTGACCCAGGAGCGGGACGTACGCGGCCGCCGGCCGGGCGTCGCCGGAGCCGGTCTCGGTGTCCTGCGGGGAGGCGACGTCGGGATCGAAGCCCGTTGCCTGGCTGCCCCCACGGCCGCGGTAGCCGAGCGCCTCGGCGGGGGAGTCGGGGGAGACGATCTCGATGGCTCGGGGGCGGTTGGGATCGCGGCGCAGGTAACCCTTTGCGACCAGGGCGTTGAGCTGGTGGGAGACGCTCGACGGGCTGGAGAGACCGACGGCGTCGCCGATCTCGCGCATGCTGGGCGGGTAGCCACGGCGGTCGACGGAGTTGCGGATCACCTCGAGGACACGGCGCTGGCGGACCGTCAGCCCGTCTCCCTTGTCGCGGTCGGGAAGCTCGGTCACGCCCATGGTGATCCCTTCTTGTGCTCACGCGGTGGCTCGGTGGCGACGCTCTCAGGCTGTCACAGACCCCACTGTCGGTGGTGACTGGTGTGGTTTCTGTTGTGGATGAAGCCTACGGGTTTTCGAACACAGGTGCCAAACATTTGTTCGACGTGTCGCTCGACATTCTTCGAACACGTGTGCTAGACATTCGTACAGACGTTCTATTCGAACATTCGTTCGCCAGAGGAGGAGACCATGGGCGCACAGGTTCTGCACCTCCCGGTGTCGGCCCCACCCGCACCGGCTCCCAGGCCGAGGCTCGTGCTCGTCCCGTCACCGGCTCCCGAGCCGCTCCCTGAGCCTGCGTATCGGCTCACCAGACGGGGCCGGGTAGTCACCGCCCTTCTCGCCGCCATTGCGCTGACGGTGGCCCTGCTGGCCGTGGCTGGACAGCTCGCGTCGGCAGCGGGGGAGCCACGATCGGTCTCGGTCCGGTCGGGCCAGACGCTGTCGGAGATCGCGGCCCGGGAGCTGCCCCAGCTGCCCATCGTCGACGGCATCGTCGAGATCCAGCTCGCCAACAACCTGTCCACCGCCCACGTCCACGCGGGACAGACCCTCGTCATCCCTGACCTCTGAGCCCCCGCCCTTGAGGCGTATGCCGCTCAGCCCGGTCCCGTCCGGCCGCTGAGCGGGCTGAACCCAGATCGGCCGCGTTGGCTCCACCATCAGCGGCTGGTGTGCCGGCGCTTCGACCCCGCCGGATGCACCCAGAACGCCGTACCTCGGTCACCATAGAGACCGTGGTGCGGCGTTCTGCCTTGTCCCGCAACGCCTTTCATCGACTGACGAAATGCAACGACGAGCTGTGGACAACTCGAGGGGTGGATCCGCCCGCCCCGCTTAGCCTCCTCGGGATGGGGCTGGGAGGAGTCTGCAGATGAGGTTTGGGGTCGACCCCGCGGCGCTGGGCCGCGACTCGGGACGATACGGCGAGGCGGTGCGGACGCTGGACGGAGTGGACGTCGCAGCAGCACTGGCGCCACTCGCAGCGGCCTTCCCCGGCGGGTTGACGGCGGCCGCCATCCGCACCCTTGGCGAGGCGTGGCACGACCGGCTCGTGCGCGTCCGTCTGGCACTCGAGGAGGTCGGCTCCGGGCTCGCGACGGCGGGCTCCTCGTATGCGGCGGTGGAGCAGGGTGCGCGGCGGGCACTCGGGACCGGGGACACGCCCTGATGCCGCAGATTCGAGTCCGGGACATCAGGAGGTTCAAGCCCGCGGCCGTCCTCGAGGTCGCGCACCAGCTCGAGACGCAACGACGCAGGGTGATCGCCGCGACCGAGGCGGTGCTCCGGGCCCGGTCGTCGGGCCAGTCGTGGACCGGAGCTGCCGCGCTCGCTGCCGCGGCGCGGCACTCCGGCTCGCTCGCCCGCCTGGCCGAGGTCGCGACCGCGATCGGGGTGACCGCTTCAGTGCTGCGCGGGGTGGCCGGGCGGATGGAGGCCAGCCTCGCCCTGCTGCGGCGTGCCGAGCGGGTCGCGTGGGGGCGCGGCGCTTGGACCGATCCGGACGGATTCGTCCAGGTGCCGCATCGGCTCCCCACCGGCGATCCCACGACGGATGCCCACGTCAGTCGGCTGGATGCCCTCATGGTGGACGAGGTGCGGCGGTGGCTGGACGAGGCGGTGCGGGTGGCCGCGGCGACGGACACGGAGACGCACCGGGTTCTGCTCGGGGCGGCGACTCGGAGTCACGCCCCCGGGCCCACCGATGGCCTTGGCGTCGTGCCGCCGCCTCCCGAGGGTGCCGGGGGCCGGCCGGACGGCGCATTCGCCAATGCGGCCTGGTGGCGGAGCCTCACGGTGGTCGAGCGGCGATGGGCCATCGGGCATCGTCCCGAGTGGGTCGGTCCGCGCGACGGGATCCCGGCCTGGGACCGGCACCAGGCCAACCTCCTCCTGCTTTCCAGAGCCCGCTCTGCCGCCGATGACGCGCTGGGGCGGGTCCCGCCTCCTGCCCATCGCAACGATGTCGTGGCCTGGGAGCGGGCGGCCTCGATCGCCGCCATCGATGCGGTGCTGGCCAAGCGCGACGGGGTGACCCGGCACCTGCTGCTCGTCGACAGCTCCGGGCCGGTCGTCCGGGCCGTGACCACCGTCGGGAACGTCGACCGCGCGGGGCACGTGACCACCTTCGTCGGGGGGCTGTCGACCAGTCCGCACCACGACCTGCGGCGTTACGACGAGCGGTTCGTCGACATGCGGAAGCTCGCGTGGACGAAGACGCGCGGTGCCGGCGAGGCGGGCGAGGTCGCGATCGTCCTGTGGATGGGCTACCCCGCCCCGCAGTGGAGAGATGGAGGGCTGGGACCTCGATCCGTGCTGCGCGACGACCTCGCTCGGGACTGGTCGGACGACCTCGCCTCGTTCACCAACGGCATCGCGGCCAGCCGCGACGAACCTCCACACCAGGGCCTCTGGGCACATTCCTACGGCTCAGTTCTGGCGGGGTTCGCGCTGCAGCACAGCATGCGCATGGACGACGTCGCGCTCTTCGGCTCCCCGGGGACGTCGCTGGACTCGCTTGCAGCGGCGGGCCTCAAGCCAGGCAGCCTCAACGTGCTCGCGTCTCCGAGCGATCCCGTCGCCGCTTCCGGGTGGTTCGTGCGAGACCCGCGTGATGTGCCCGGTGTCGCCATCCTCTCCGCCGACTGCGCGCTCAAGCCGGGATCGACCAACGAGCCGCTCAAGGGCTCGTCCGGGCACAGCGCCTACCTCAATGACGGCACGACGAGTGAGCACAACCTGGCGGCGATCGCGGCGGGTCGACCCGAGCAACGGATCCGGCCGGGCGGGCCCTGTCTCGTGGTCCCGAGGCCTGGGCTGCCGCACTGACCGCTCGAGCACACCGAGCACACCGACGACGAGGCCACCGGATGACGCGGGCCTCCGAACAAGAAGGAATCCCACCGAGATGAAGGAGACGGAAATGACAAAGGATCGCGACGGGCGCACGCTCGTGTCGGGCACCGCCGCAGGTGTGATCGGGTCGCTGTGGCTGCTCGGGTCGCTGGCCATGGGCATCACCACCGCACCATGGCCGGACCTGGGGACCACCATCGAGTTCACGCTCGGCTGGGCCGCGTTCGGCTTCATCCCGGCACTGGTGCTCGTCCTGGTCTGGTCACACCTCGACTCCGGCGAGAAGCGGGACTGACTGTGCACTTTGGGGCCACTCGACGAGGTTGGGTCGGGCCGGGGCGGCGGGGTTTGGGTGGGGACGTCGGGGCCACTCGACCTGGTGTGGGGGCTGGGTCCGAGGTCGGGTGGTCCTGGAGTGACACGCCGGGACGGTTGGGGTTCCTGTGACGTTTGTGCAGGTCACGGGACGGTTCGGGGACCAGGGCCGGAAGCGACGCGCCGAAGTTGTGCGATTCGCTTGATAACGCGCCGGTCACATGCCTACAGTTACCCCAACATCTAGTAGTTACATGCCTGTAAGTCGTCCACATGTAGTCCCCAGGGGCTCGGACCTTACGCACAGGTCATCCACACGCTGTCCCCAGCTCTGTCCCCAGAGCGAGCTCAGCGGCATACGAAAAACGGCTGTGAAGGAAGGTGAGCGCAGGTGCACTGCCCGTTCTGTCGGCACACGGACTCGCGCGTCATCGACTCACGCACGACTGACGACGGCACGTCCATCCGCCGCCGGCGTCAGTGCCCCGAGTGCAACCGACGCTTCACGACGACCGAGACCTCGAGCCTCAGCGTCATCAAGCGGTCGGGGGCCTCGGAGCCGTTCAGCCGGGCCAAGGTCCTGTCGGGGGTGCGCAAGGCGTGCCAGGGCCGCCCGGTCACCGAGGACGACCTCGCCCTGCTCGCCCAGCGCGTCGAAGAGACGATCCGGGCGCAGGGGAGCGCGGAGATCGAGGCACACGAGGTCGGCATGGCCGTCCTCGAGCCGCTCCGCGAGCTCGACGAGATCGCCTACCTCCGGTTCGCCAGCGTCTACCAGGCCTGGGAGACGCTCGAGGATTTCGAAGGAGCCATCGCGGTCCTTCGAGCCGAACGTGACGCGCTCGGACAGGAGCCACCGGCTCGGTCCGAGATCGGCGCGAAGCGGTAATCGCCCTCCACCCCCCTTTTCGCCACCCGGGTCTTCCGGGTTGCGGGTTTGTCAGACCCCGGCGAGAGACTGACTGAAGACGAGAAGACCCACACGCACCAACGGTCAGGGAGGCCGCAGCATGACGGAGATCGGAAACCGCAGCGCACGTTCGAGAGGTGGCGCCAGGAAGGGCGTCAAGGTGGAGCGCATCTACACCACGCCCGGGGTGCACCCCTACGACGAGGTGACCTGGGAGCACCGCGACGTCGTCCAGCAGAACTGGAAGACCGGCGAGACGATCTTCGAGCAGCGTGGCGTCGAGTTCCCCGACTTCTGGTCGATCAACGCGAGCACCATCGTCACGACGAAGTACTTCCGCGGGGCCGTCGGCACCAAGGCGCGGGAGAAGTCGCTCAAGGAGCTCATCGACCGCGTCGTGCTCACCTACGTCAAAGCGGGCAAGGACCACGGCTACTTCGGCTCCGACGAGGATGCCGAGATCTTCGAGCACGAGCTCACCTATGCGCTGCTGCACCAGGTCTTCTCGTTCAACTCCCCGGTGTGGTTCAACGTCGGCACGAAGTCCCCGCAGCAGGTGAGCGCGTGCTTCATCCTCTCCGTCGACGACTCGATGGACTCGATCCTCAACTGGTACAAGGAGGAGGGGAAGATCTTCCAGGGCGGCTCTGGTGCGGGCCTCAACCTGTCGAGGATCCGCTCGTCCAAGGAGCTGCTCTCCTCCGGTGGGACCGCGTCCGGGCCCGTGTCCTTCATGCGCGGCGCGGATGCGTCCGCGGGGACCATCAAGTCCGGCGGCGCGACCCGCCGCGCGGCCAAGATGGTCGTCCTCGACGTCGACCACCCCGACATCGAGGAGTTCATCGAGACGAAGGCGCGCGAGGAGGACAAGATCCGCGCGCTGCGGGACGCCGGCTTCGACATGGACCTCGGCGGCAAGGACATCGTCTCGGTCCAGTACCAGAACGCGAACAACTCGGTCCGGGTCACCGACGAGTTCATGAAGGCTGTCGAGGACGGCAGCGAGTTCGGGCTGCGGGCGCGCCAGACCGGTGAGGTCATCGAGAAGGTCGATGCCCGAGAGCTCTTCACGAAGATCGCCCAGGCGGCCTGGGAGTGCGCAGACCCCGGCCTGCAGTACGACGACACGATCAACGACTGGCACACCAACCCGGAGACGGGCCGGATCACGGCGTCGAACCCGTGCTCCGAGTACATGTCGCTCGACAACAGCTCGTGCAACCTCGCCTCGCTCAACCTGCTCAAGTTCCTCCGCGACGACGACACCTTCGACGGGGAGACCTTCCAGAAGGTTGCCGAGCTCGTCATCACCGCGATGGACATCTCGATCTGCTTCGCGGACTTCCCCACCGACCCGATCGGTGAGACGACGCGCAACTACCGCCAGCTCGGCATCGGCTACGCCAACCTCGGCGCCCTGCTCATGGCCACCGGTCACGGCTACGACTCCGAGGGTGGGCGCTCGCTCGCGGCGGCGATCACCTCGCTGCTCACCGGCGCCGCCTACAAGCGGTCCGCCGAGCTCGCCGGGGTCGTCGGGCCGTACAACGGCTACGCCCGAAACGCTGACGCGCACAAGCGGGTCATGCGCAAACACCAGGCGGCCAACGACGACATCCGGACCCTCGACGCGATGGACTCCGACATCCACAAGCTCGCGACGAAGGCGTGGGACGACGTCATCAAGCTTGGTGAGAAGCACGGCTACCGCAACGCCCAGGCGTCGGTGCTCGCCCCGACCGGGACCATCGGCTTCATGATGGACTGCGACACGACGGGGATCGAGCCCGACTTCTCGCTCGTCAAGTTCAAGAAGCTCGTCGGTGGCGGCTCGATGCAGATCGTCAACCTGACGATCCCGCGGGCGCTGCGGAAGCTGGGCTACCAGGAGGAGTCGATCGAGGCGATCGTCGAGTACATCGCCGACAAGGGTCACGTCATCGACGCGCCCGGCCTCAAGCCGGAGCACTACGAGGTCTTCGACACCGCGATGGGCGCCCGGGCGATCCCGCCGATGGGCCACGTGCGGATGATGGCAGCGGTGCAGCCCTTCCTCTCCGGTGCGATCAGCAAGACTGTCAACCTGCCGGAGTCGGCCACGGTCGAGGAGATCGAGGACGTCTACCTCCAGGGCTGGAAGCTCGGCCTCAAGGCCCTCGCGGTCTACCGCGACAACTGCAAGGTCGGCCAGCCGCTGTCCGACGGCGGCTCGACCGCCAAGGACAACAAGGCCGCGGCCGACGCCGCCGCCAACGAGGCCAAGATCGAGAAGGTCGTCGAGTACCGGCCGCTCCGTCGCCGCCTGCCGAAGCGGCGCACGTCGCAGACGACGTCGTTCGCCGTCGGCGGGGCCGAGGGCTACCTGACGGCGGGAACCTACGACGACGGCACGCTCGGCGAGATCTTCCTCAAGTTCGGCAAGCAGGGCTCGACGCTGGCCGGCGTCATGGACGCCTTCTCCATCGCGGTGTCGGTGGGTCTGCAGTACGGCGTGCCGCTCGAGACCTTCGTCGAGAAGTTCACCAACCTGCGCTTCGAGCCGGCCGGCCTCACAGACGACCCGGACGTGCGCATGGCGCAGTCGATCATGGACTACGTCTTCCGCCGTCTCGCGCTGGACTACCTCGACTACGACACGCGGTCCTTCATGGGGATCCACACGGCCGAGGAGCGGGCTCGCCAGGTCGAGACCGGTTCCTACGAGGCGACCGACGGCGACGAGTCCGACGAGGACATCGAGGAGGAGCTGGAGACGCTCCAGCAGTCGGCGCCGGTCTCGAAGAAGCTCGCCGAGCCCAAGTCCGAGAAGTCGGAGAACAAGGACGTGGCTGCTGACGTGAACTTCGGCGCAGGCGCTGCCTCGGCGCGGCAGGCCTCCAGCGACGTGCACTCGTCGGCGGAACTGCTCGAGAAGTTCGGCGGCATCTCCGCAGACGCGCCGATCTGCATGACGTGCGGCACGAAGATGCGGCCGGCAGGGTCGTGCTACGTCTGCGAGGGCTGCGGAAGCACGAGCGGCTGCAGCTGACCTGACCACGCATCGTTGAAGGGGGGCCCGGATGAGATTCCGGGCC
>NZ_JAJJPG010000122.1:0-9987 GCF_032907665.1 Intrasporangium sp. | reverse complement strand
GCGCCCGAGACACCGTGGAGCATGCGGCACGAGTCGCCGGGTGGGAGCTCGCCTCCGCCATCGACAACCCCGTCATCACCACGGACGGTCGGGTCGAGTCCAACGGCAACTTCCACGGCGCACCCATCGCCTACGTCCTCGACTTCCTCGCGATCGTGGCAGCGGACGTGGCCTCCATGTCGGAACGCCGCACCGACCGCTTCCTCGACAAGGCCCGGTCCCACGGGCTGTCTGCCTTCCTCGCCGACGACCCCGGCGTGGACAGCGGTCACATGATCGCGCAGTACACCCAGGCGGCGGTCGTGTCGGAGATGAAGCGACTCGCCACGCCCGCCTCGGTCGACTCGATCCCGAGCTCGGCCATGCAGGAGGACCACGTGTCGATGGGCTGGTCCGCCGCTCGCAAGCTCCGTCGCTCGGTGGACGGGCTGACCCGGGTGCTCGCCATCGAGCTGCTCACGGCGGCCCGCGGCCTCGAGCTGCGAGCGCCGCTCCAGCCGTCGCCCGCGACCGGTGCCGTCATCGCCGCGCTGCGCGAGTCCGTCGAGGGGGCGGGCACGGACCGGTTCCTCGCCCCGGAGATCGAGGCAGCGGTGGCGCTGGTCCAGTCCGGTCGGGCCCTCGCCGCCGTCGAGGCCGTCACGGGCCCCCTCAACTGAACTGAAGACGACCGGCCGAGCCGGCTCAGCGGCATACGACATCAATCGCTCGAAGGAGAGTGACATGGAAGGTGCACGACCCGTCCGCGCCCCGCGCGGCACCCAGCTGACCGCACGGTCGTGGGCCACCGAGGCCCCGCTGCGGATGCTCATGAACAACCTCGACCCCGAGGTCGCCGAGCGGCCGGACGACCTCGTCGTCTACGGCGGCACGGGACGGGCGGCGCGCGACTGGACGTCCTTCGACGCGATGGTGCGCACGCTGACGACGCTCAAGCAGGACGAGACGATGCTCGTCCAGAGCGGCCGGCCCGTCGGCGTCATGCAGACCCACGAGTGGGCGCCGCGCGTGCTCATCGCCAACTCGAACCTCGTCGGCGACTGGGCGAACTGGCCGGAGTTCCGGCGGCTCGAGCACCTGGGCCTGACGATGTACGGCCAGATGACCGCGGGGTCGTGGATCTACATCGGCACGCAGGGCATTGTGCAGGGGACGTACGAGACCTTCGCCGCGGTGGCGGAGAAGCGCTTCGGCGGCACGCTCGCCGGCACGCTCACGCTGACCGGCGGCTGCGGCGGCATGGGCGGCGCGCAGCCGCTCGCCGTCACCCTCAACGGGGGCGTCTGCCTCATCGTCGACGTCGACCCGGCGCGCCTCCAGCGCCGCGTCGACCACCGTTATCTCGACGAGGTCGCCGGCTCGCTCGACGAGGCGATCGACAAGGCGGTCACGGCCAAGGAGCAGCGGCGGGCCTGGTCCATCGGCGTCGTCGGCAACGCGGCCACGGTGTTCCCCGAGCTGCTCCGCCGCGGCGTGCCGATCGACATCGTCACGGACCAGACCTCCGCCCACGACCCGCTGAGCTACCTCCCGGAGGGGATCGGGCTCGAGGACTGGTACGAGTACGCCGAGAAGAAGCCCGAGGAGTTCACCGACCGGGCGCGCGAGTCGATGGCCAAGCACGTGCAGGCCATGGTCGAGTTCCAGGACGGCGGCGCCGAGGTCTTCGACTATGGCAACTCGATCCGCGACGAGGCGCGTCTCGGCGGCTACGACCGGGCGTTCGAGTTCCCCGGCTTCGTCCCGGCCTACATCCGGCCGCTCTTCTGCGAGGGCAAGGGCCCGTTCCGCTGGGTGGCCCTCTCCGGTGACCCGAAGGACATCGCCGTGACGGACCGGGCCGTGCTCGACCTCTTCCCCGACGACGACCGGCTGCACACGTGGATCCGGGGCGCCCAGGAGCGGATCGCCTTCCAGGGCCTGCCGGCGCGCATCTGTTGGCTGGGCTACGGCGAGCGGGACCGGGCGGGGCTGCGCTTCAACGAGCTCGTCGCCTCCGGGGAGATCTCCGCGCCGATCGTCATCGGCCGCGACCACCTCGACGCCGGCTCGGTCGCCAGCCCCTACCGCGAGACCGAGGGCATGGCCGACGGCTCCGACGCCATCGCCGACTGGCCGCTGCTCAACGCCCTCGTCAACACGGCTTCGGGCGCGAGCTGGGTCTCGATCCACCACGGCGGCGGCGTCGGCATCGGCCGGTCCATCCACGCGGGCCAGGTCTCGGTCGCGGACGGCACAGCGCTCGCGGCCCAGAAGCTCGCTCGCGTTCTGACGAACGACCCCGGCATGGGCGTCATCCGGCACGTCGACGCGGGCTACGACCGGGCCGAGGGGGTCGCGCGCGAGCGGGGCGTCCGCGTCCCGATGAAGGAGTCGTGACACCCGTTGGCAACACGCCCGGCAGTCATCAACGCAACCCTGATATTTCAGGGGGACCTGCGCACTGCCGGGCGTGTTGCGGAGGCAGGGCGGGCTCAGGTCGTGGGCCGGGTCTCCTCGTCCGAGATGTCGGCCACCGTCGCGTCGAACTCGCGGACCACGTCGTCGCCGGCCACGGTGAGCCCGACGCCGTGCGCGCCGCCGCCGATGGAGATGGTGCGGCCGCAGAGGTGGGTGTCGGCGATCACCGGCAGGCGGGTGGCCGAGCCGAAGGGCGTGATCGTCCCCCTCTCGTACCCGGTCACCGCCTTCGCCTCGTCCGCGTCGGGCATGGAGATCCGGTTCGTCCCGAGCAGCGCGCGGACCTTGGCCCACGAGAAGGTCCGGTCGCCCGGCACGAGGACGAGGACGTGCTCGCCCTCGGACACCCGCACGACGAGGGTCTTGATGAGGTCGCGCGGCTCGATCCCACGGGCGGCGGCGGCCTCCTCCAGCGAGCGCACCCGGCCGTGCCGTGTCACCCTGTGCTCGATCCCCGCGGCGCGGATCGCCTCGATGGCAGGGGTCATCGCGTCGTCCGTCATCGGGTCATGAGTCATCGAAGGAGCCTAGGTTGAGTGGGTGGAGTCGCTGATGACCACCGGGTTCGACCGGATGTGGGACCAGCTCGCCGTCATCGGACGTGACGATACCACGGGGGGGTACCACCGTTTCGCCTGGACACGCACCGACCACGACCTGCGGGAGTGGTTCGCGTCCGAGTGTGCGGCACGCGGCCTCGAGCTCACCGAGGACCGGGCCGGCAACCAGTGGGCCTGGTGGGGCGACCCCGACGTGCTACCCGGGATCGTCATCGGCAGCCATCTCGACTCCGTCCCGGCCGGGGGTGCGTTCGACGGCCCGCTCGGCGTCGTCAGCGCGCTCGCCACCGTCGACGCCCTCCGCGTTCGTGAGGCCGCGACCGGGGTCGCGCCCGCCCGGCCGATCGGTGTCGTCAACTTCGTCGACGAGGAGGGTGCGCGCTTCGGGATCGCCTGCGCCGGCTCGCGCATCATCACCGGCGCGCTCACGGCCGACCGCGCCCGCGGCCTCACGGACGCCGACGGCGTGACGATGGCTGAGGCGTGGCGCGCTGCGGGTCGCGACCCCGACACGATGGGCCCCGACCCCCAGGCCCTGGGTCGGGTCGCCGCGTTCGTCGAGCTCCACGTCGAGCAGGGCCGGGCACTCGCGCTCGCCCCCGACGGCACCGAGGACCTCAGCGACCCGGGCAGGGCGGTTGCCATCGGCACCGAGATCTGGCCGCACGGCCGCTGGCGCCTCGAGATCCCCGGCGAGGCGAACCACGCGGGCACGACCCGCCTCGAGGACCGTCACGACGCCATGCTCGGGCTCGCGTCCGTCGTTCAGCAGACGAGGTCGTATGCCGCCGCGCTCGGTTGTGTCGCCACCGTCGGCAAGGTGCTGGTCGAGCCGGGAGGGGTCAACGCCGTGCCCAGCCACGTGACAGCGTGGCTCGACGCACGCGGCGCAGACGAGCACGCGGTGCACGCCACGGTCGACGGCGTCATCGGCGTCGTCCGCGAGCTCGGCGGCTCGCACGAGGAGGAGTCGTGGACCGCGCCGACCCGCTTCGACGGCTCGCTCGTGAGGAGGCTGACCGGCATACTGCCTGATGCGCCCCTGCTCGGGACCGGAGCGGGGCACGACGCCGGCATCCTCGCCACCCACGGGATTCCCTCGGCGATGCTCTTCGTCCGCAACCCGACGGGGATCTCGCACTCGCCCGCCGAGTTCGCCGAGCCCGGCGACTGCCACCGCGGGGTCGCGGCGCTCACCGCGGTCGTCACCGACCTGTGCACGTCCGACCATCGAGATCCAGGGACGCAAACGGAGGACCTCCACGCATGACCTCATTCTGGTGTGAAAGCGCTTGGCTGACAGGCGGACTCGCCAAGCGGGTGCGACTGGTCGTCAGCGGCGGCCTCTTCCGGGAGGTCCTCGTGGACGCAGACCCGGAGGACGCCGACGTCGTCCTCGCCGGCGTCACGCTGCCCGGCATGGCCAACACGCACAGTCACGCCTTCCACCGCGCGCTCCGGGGCCGGGTCAACGGTGGCGGCGGAAACTTCTGGAACTGGCGCGAGCAGATGTACCAGGTCGCCGAGCAGCTCAACCCGGACACCTATCTCGCGCTGGCCCGCGCCGTCTTCGCCGAGATGGTGCTCGCCGGCTTCACCCTCGTCGGGGAGTTCCACTACCTTCACCACCGGCCGGGCGGCAAGAAGTTCGGCGACCCCAACGCCATGGGCCTCGCGCTCCGGCAGGCCGCGGACGAGGCCGGCATCCGGATGACCCTGCTCGACACGTGCTACCTCGAGGGCGGTCTCAACGGCGGCGGCCACGTCGAGCTCCACCCGGGTCAGCTGAGGTTCAGCGACGGCACCGTGGACGCCTGGGCCGAGCGGATGCTCGCGCGCCGGCCCGAGAACGGCCGGGTGCGGCTGGGTGCGGCGATCCACTCGATCCGGGCCGTCCGCAAGGAGGACCTGCCCAAGGTCGTCGAGGCCGCGGCCGGCCTGCCGCTCCACGTCCACCTCTCCGAGCAGCCGGGCGAGAACCTCGCCTGTCAGATGTACTACGGCTGCACCCCGACCGAGCTGCTCGACGGCGTCGGCGCCCTCGACCCCGACCTCACGGCGATCCACGCGACCCACCTGACCGAGCACGACGTCGAGCTGCTCGGCGCGACCGGCACGGGCGCCTGCTTCTGTCCGACGACCGAGCGCGACCTCGCCGACGGCATCGGCCCCGCTCGCGCCCTCCACGACGCCGGCACACCCCTGTCCCTCGGCTCCGACCAGCATGTCGTCATCGACCCGTTCGAGGAGCTCCGCGGGCTCGAGATGCACGAGCGGCTCGTGACCAACGAGCGGGACCGTTTCACGCCCAACGACCTGCTCCTCGCGGCCTCCTTCAACGGATACCGGGCGCTCGGCTGGTCCGACGGGGGCCACCTGTCGAAGGGCGCCCTCGCCGACTTCGTCACGGTGCGGACCGACACCGTCAACACTGCAGGGTCGGCGCCGGAGCAGATCCTCTACTCCTGCGTCGCCTCCGACGTGTCGACCGTCGTCGTCGGGGGCGACATCGTCGTGCGCGACGGGCAGCACCGGCTCGGCGACGTGGGGCGGCTGCTCGGCTCGACGATCGAACGCGTCGTCAACGCGACCGCGGTGAACGCGTGAGCACCCTGCTCACCGGCATCGCCGAGCTCGTCACCAACGACCCCGCCTGGGGCGACGGGCACGCCGATCCCGGTGACCGGCTCCTCGGGATCATCCGCGACGCGGCGCTCGTCGTCGCCGACGGGGTCGTCGAGTGGGTCGGGCCCGCTGCGACGGCCCCCGACGCCGACGACCATCGGAGCCTCGCGGGTCGCGCCGTCATCCCGGGCTTCGTCGACTCCCACACGCACCTCGTCTTCGCCGGCGACCGGTCCGCAGAGTTCGCGGCCCGGATGACCGGGACTCCCTACGACGGTGGTGGTATCGCCGTGTCGGTCGCTGCCACCCGGGCGGCGACCGACGACGAGCTGCGCTCCCTCGTGGCGGCCCGCGTCGCCGAGATGCGCGCCCAGGGCACGACGACCGTGGAGATCAAGAGCGGCTACGGCCTCACGGTCGTGGACGAGCTGCGATGCCTACGGATCGCCCGCGAGTTCACGCCGCACACGACGTTCCTCGGCGCGCACGTGGTCCCTCCGGAGTACGCCGACCGTCGCGCCGACTACGTCGACCTCGTCACGGGACCCATGCTCGACGCCCTCCTCGCCGACGGGCTGGAAGCCAGCCCAGCGGCATACGTCGACGTCTTCTGCGAGCCCCACTCGGCGCACGCCTTCGACGGCGACGAGTCGCGCACCATCCTCGAGGCCGCCCGCGCCCGCGGCCTCCGGCTGCGCGTCCACGGCAACCAGCTCGGCCATGGCCCCGGGGTGCAGCTCGCGTGCGAGCTCGAGGCGGCCAGCGTCGACCACTGCACCCATCTCACCGACGATGACGTGGAGGCGCTGGTGGCGGCGCGCGGGACGACGGTGGCGACGCTCCTACCCGGCGTGGAGTTCTCCACCCGGTCGCCCTATCCTGACGCGCGCCGACTCCTCGATGCCGGGGTCGCTGTCGCCCTGGCCACGGACTGCAACCCCGGCACGTGCTACTCGTCGTCGATCCCCTTCGCCATCGCGCTGGCCGTGCGGGAGATGGGCATGACACCCGCCGAGGCGCTGTACGCCTCGACGGCCACGTCGGGCAGGTCGCTCGGACTGGACGGGCGGGTCGCCGTGGGCGGGCCCGCAGAGCTCGCAGTCATCGACGGTCCGAGCCACCTGCACCTCTCGTACCGCGCCGGCGTCCCGCTCGTGAGCGCTCTCGAGCCCTGAAGCGCTCGCCGAGGTGACGTCGCGCGGCCTCGGCTCAGACGGCCCTGATGTGGGCCTCCTCGCCTGTCACCTCCGAGACGTCCGTCTCGGCTGTCTCCATGAGCTTGTCGGCCAGGTGCCGCAGGGCACGCGCCACGGCGACCTCGTCGCCGATCTCGGGCACCGCCGGGTCGTGCGACGAACGGTGTGCCGTGCCCCGGGCACTGAGCTGCTCCGGGGAGTCCGCGATGAGCAGGACGTTCGCGCTGGTGTCGTCACCGGACTCGAAGATCGAGACCCGGATGTTCCACTCGCGGACGTGCCCGACCTCGGGTCTCCGGGAGGCCGTCACCGGCACCGATGACGGGATGGGCGATGAGGCCGGTGGCCGCGGGGGCGAGGGCTCCCGCACCGGTGCGACCGACTGCGTCCTCACCGGCGTGGCGTGCTCTCGGTGCTCACCGGGGGACTCGGTCGAGCCGATCCGGAGGACGGCCCCCGGGCCCGGGTAGATGAGGCCGGTGTGGCCGTTCGACCACCGCACGAGGTAGGGCGGGGTCCCATCCGCGCCACGGATCTCGAGGATCTCGCCGTCTCTGGTGGGTTCGTCGATGTGCTCCGCCGCAAGAATGATGCGGTCTCCGACTCGTGCGCGCATGATGGCCTCCTTGGCTCCAACCGACAACCCCAGCAGACCATCGGCTCCCGGGGCGGGGCAGGGCCGAAGGTCCCGAAGGTGCTCTCGTGGCGGCGCATCGGCCCGGCGCCGAGGCGTCACGCATACGATCGAGTCATGACATCGGGCCCGGTGTCGCGCGCCCCGGTCCAGGGCGGCGGCACGGACATGGACGACACGCGGGAGGTTGAGTCGGTCGGGGACGACCGCCTCGGCTCGCTCGTCGACGCCATCAGGCCGCTGAGCGCCGACCTCGAGCTGCCCGAGGTGCTCACCCGGATCGTGTCCGGGGCCTGCGACCTCCTCGGCGCCAGGTACGGCGCTCTCGGGGTGCTCGGTCCCGACGCCCACCACCTCTCCGCCTTCTACACGCACGGGCTCTCTCGCGAGGAGGCCGAGCGCATCGGCCCGCCACCGGTGGGCCACGGCGTGCTCGGGCTGCTCCTCACCGATCCGCGGCCGCTTCGCCTCCACGATCTCACCGCCCACCCCCTCTCGGTGGGCTTCCCGCCCCACCACCCGCCCATGCGGACGCTCCTCGGCGCGCCCATCCGGATCCGGGACACCGTCTTCGGCAACATCTACGTCGCGGAGAAGCGCGACGGCGGCGACTTCACGAGCGAGGACGAGGCGATGCTCGTCTCGCTCGCCGGTGCTGCCGGCTCCGCGCTCGACAACGCCCGCCTCCTGTCCCAGAGCGAGATCCGGCAGCGCTGGTCCGCGGCGACGAGCGAGCTCGTCCAGTCCCTGCTCGAGGGGGAGTCGGAGGACCCGTCGATCGCCCTCATGGCCGTGCAGGTCCGCGACCTGAGTCGCGCTCTCGTCAGCGCCGTGGCCGTCGTCGACGCGGCGAACCGACTGGAGATCCGCGCCATCGACCGAGGCCCGGGTGTGGTCGTCCCGCCCGCGGGCGAGCCGTCAGGTGCCATCTTCGACGGTGACGCGTGGGAGGAGCTGCTCGACTCGCGACAGCCGATCCTCCACGTGCCCGGCGGGGTCGTCGACTCGCGAGCTCTGCCGGCGGAGGAGGCCCGCGCCGTGCTGGGCCTCGCTGCCGAGGCGCCGGTGGCGGTGGTTCCCCTCGGCACCGGCCCGCGCGGCAACGGAGTGCTCATCACGGGGTGGGATGCGAGCGACGACCTGACCGCACAGGACGCGCTGCCCGCCCAGACGGCCTACGCCGTCCAGGCCGGCGTCGCCATCCTCGCTGCGCAGGCGCAGGCGGACCGGGGACGGGTGGCCCTGCTGGAGGAGCGGGAGCGGATCGCGCGGGAGATGCACGACAACGTCATCCAGGAGCTCTTCGCCACGGGCCTGTCCCTGCAGTCTGCGGTGCCGCTCGCCCAGCACCCCGTCGTCCGCGCGCGCGTCAACCAGGCCGTCGACGACCTCGACCACGCCATTCGCCAGATCAGGAAGGCGATCTTCGAGCTGCACACCGAGGACCCGGGCGAGAGCCTCCTCGTCGTCCTCAGAGCCATCGCGGAGTCGTATGCCGTGAGCCTGGGTTTCGTGCCCGACGTGACGGTTCCGCGCGGGCTCGGGCCGCTGCCGGAGCAGCTGCGCGCCGACGTCATCGCGGTCGTCCGGGAGGGACTGGCCAATGTCGCGCGGCACGCAGGTGCCACCACGGCCGGCGTTCGGGTCGAGCGCGATGACGGCCTCTCCGTCGACGTCACGGACGACGGGGTCGGCTTCGACCCGGCGGAGGCCCGCAGCGGTCTCGTCAACCTCCGCAGCAGGGCCGGGACGCACGGCGGCTCCCTCGAGATCCTCCCCGGGTCGTCCCGGGGCTCGGTCCTGCACTGGCACGTCCCGAAGGAAGCCTGCCCGGAAGGAACGAGATGACGGCGCCGCCCCCGGAGGGGACCATCAAGGTCTACCTGCTCGACGACCACGAGGTCGTCCGGCGCGGTCTTCGCGACCTCGTCGAGGCCGCACCGGACATGGAGGTCGTCGGCGAGTCCGGCTCGGCGCGCGAGGCCACCCGCCGCATCCCCGCCCTGCTGCCCGACGTCGCGGTGCTCGACGTGCGGCTGCCCGACGGGTCCGGCATCGAGGTGTGCCGGGAGGTCCGCTCGATCGACCCGCGGATCCGTGCGCTCGTGCTCACCTCCTACGACGACGACCAGGCCCTCGTGTCCTCCGTGCTCGCCGGCGCGTCCGGCTACCTGCTCAAGCAGCTGAGCGGCGAGGGCATCCTGGCCGCGATCCGGCGGGTGGCTGCCGGCGAGGACCTCTCGGACCACCCCCACGCCCGGGCCCTGAGAGAGCGGTGGGCCTCGCGCGAGGAGCACGACCCGCGACTGCGGTCCCTCTCACCGGTCGAGCGGCGGATCCTCGACCTCGTCTCGGAAGGTCTGACGAACCGGCAGATCGGCGACCGGCTCGGTCTCGCGGAGAAGACCGTGAAGAACTACGTCTCCTCGGTCCTCAGCAAGATGGGCATGGAGACGCGCACCCAGGCCGCCGTCTACGCCGCCACCCACCGCGAGCAGCAGGACCCCACGAC
>NZ_JAJJPG010000121.1:0-10044 GCF_032907665.1 Intrasporangium sp. | reverse complement strand
AGGATCGGGCCGGGGTCCGATAGGTGGTGGTGGTCGCGCGGGGAGGCCGACCAGGATCGGGCCGGGGTCCGATAGGTGGTGGTGGTCGCGCGGGGAGGCCGACCAGGATCGGGCCGGGGTCCGATAGGTGGTGGGCGGGGAGGCCGGTGAGGGTGTGCGAGCCTTGGCGCATGACCCAGCCCCCCGCACCCTCCTCAGGCTTCGCGCAGTTCAAGGTCCGTCAGCGGCTGACCATGATGGTCAACCGCTACGACATCCTCCAGGTCGATGAAGCCGGGACCGAGCAGGGACTCATCTGCTTCGCCGAGCAGAAGCGGATGGCGTTCAAGGAGCAGGTCACCTTCTTCACCGACGCCGCCAAGACGCACCCGCTCTTCGGGTTCACGGCCCGCAAGGTCATCGACCTCGGGTCCGGCTACGACGTCGTCGACGCCGAGGGCCAGCCCATCGGATGGTTCCGGAAGGACTTCGCCGCCTCCCTCGGCAACTCCACCTGGCACCTCGGCACGGTCGACGGCTTCGAGTGCGTCGGGCAGGAACGCAACGCCAAGGTGGCGGTGCTGCGGCGCGTGTGGGACATCGTCCCCGTCCTCGGTGACGTGCCGGTGCCCTGGCTCTTCCACTTCGACTTCCGGGCGCCGGACGGCTCGATCGTGATGAGCTCGACGAAGAAGGTCGGCGTCAAGGACGTCTACACCGTCGACCTGCCCGCCCAGGAGAACGGCTGGCGCCTCGACTGGCGGGTCGCCGCGGCCATGGCGGTGGCTCTCGACGCCCTCCAGTCCCGGTGATCACCCACGGGACCGACAGGGCGATCGCAATCAATCCTGCCGTCTTCGTTCCACAACGCGTCATTGTCTCGTAAGGTCACGCGGAGAGCATGATCTCGGGAACCCAGGTGCCGTCCGGCACCACCGAACCAGGAGTGAGTCACCTATGACGCATCGCATCAGCCGCGTCGTCGCTGTCGGGGCAGCGGCGCTGCTGGGGGCCACGGCACTGGCCGTGAGTCCTGCCCAGGCGAAGAACGACAAGCCCAAGCCCAACCCGAGCGCCAACATGTCGGTCCAGCTCCTGTCGTTCAACGACTACCACGGCCGGATCAAGGCCGACGGGGACGCCGGCAGCATCGAGGGCGTCGACGCCGGCGGCGCCGAGTACCTGGCCGCCAAGCTCGACGAGCTGCGGGCCGGTCACAAGAACACGCTGACCGTTGCCGCAGGTGACCTGATCGGCGGTTCGACCTTCATCTCGGGCCTGTTCCACGACGAGCCGTCCGTCGAGACGCTCAACGCCATGGGCCTGTCCGTGTCGAGCGTCGGCAACCACGAGTTCGACGAGGGCACCACCGAGCTGCTGCGCATCCAGAACGGCGGCTGTCACCCGACCGATGGCTGCTACTTCCCGGACCAGCCGTATGCAGGTGCTGACTTCCAGTACCTCGCGGCCAACGTCGTCCGCAAGGACAACGGCGAGACGCTGCTGCCGGCCACGTCGATCAAGAAGGTCAACGGCGTCGACCTCGGCTTCATCGGCATGACGCTCGAGGCGACCGACACGCTCGTCAGCCCCAAGGGTGTCGCCTCGGTCGACTTCCTCGACGAGGTGGAGACGGCCAACAAGCAGGCCGCGGCCCTGAAGAAGAAGGGCGTCGAGGCAATCGTCGTGCTCCTCCACGAGGGTGGCTACCAGGAGGGCACCGTCAACGAGTGCGAGGGGATCTCGGACCCGATCGCCCAGATCGCCGCCCAGCTCGACCCGGAGATCGACGCCGTCATCACCGGCCACACGCACGAGGCCTACATCTGCCAGCTCCCCGACCCCGACGGCGTCGACCGTCTCGTCACGAGCGCCGCGTCCTACGGCCGGGTCGTCACCGAGACCGAGCTCGTCATCAACCGCCGCACCAAGGACGTCGTCCGCGGCGCGTCGACCGCGGCCAACCACATCGTGGAGCGCGCGGCGCTCACGCCTGACGCGCACCAGACCGCGATCATCGAGAAGTGGGACGCCATCGCTGCTCCGCTCGCGGCCGAGGTCGTCGGCACGGTCAAGGAGGACATCGTCGGTCACTCCAACACGAGCCGGGCCTTCGAGACTCCCATGGCGGACCTCGTTGCTGACTCGATCCTGTGGGGCACCAACGACCCCGACGAGGGTGGCGCGCAGCTCTCCCTCATGAACGTCGGTGGCGTTCGCGCGTCGTTCATCTACGACGCGATCGCTGCGGGCGAGCAGCCGGGCGAGATCACCTACAGCGAGGCCTACGCAGTGGCGCCGTTCGGCAACCTGCTCGTGACGATGGACCTCACGGGGGCGCAGATCAAGACGATCCTCAACCAGCAGTACCAGCCCGTCCCCGACCGTGGCTCGCGCCCGATGCTCGCGCTGGGTGTCTCTGAGGGCTTCACCTACGAGTGGGACGCGACGAACATGCGGGTCGTCGACGGCACGATGTTCCTCAACGGTGTCCAGATGGACATGAACGCCACCTACCGTGTGTCGACGTTGAACTTCCTCGCTGACGGTGGAGACCTGTTCACCGGCTTCCTCGAGGGGACGAACATCACCGGTGGACCGGAGGACCTGGCCAACCTGGTCGCGTTCCTCAAGGCGAACCCGGGCCTCACGGCTCCGGACAGCCGCATCGCTGGTCTGTGACACGGCGCTGACCGCCTCACGCTCGAGGGCCACTCCCGCTGGGGGTGGCCCTCGGCGCGTCCCCGGACGATGGCAGCCGTATGCCGCTGGGCTCGCCGCCGCTCCGGCGTGGCCTCCCGCGCGGCGTGGGCCGCAGCAGTGACCGGTAACCTGTGAGCCGGCAGCCCGCCCTTGCCACCCCCCGCACCATCGGAGACCTGCGCATGGCCCCGTCGCACGACCTCGTGCTGACCACCGTCCCGGGCGGCAACGCCCTCTCACCCTTCCGCGCGGCCGCGTTGCTCGTGCGCCTGCAGGGGGTCGTCGGATCGGTGACGGGGCTCTCGGCGCGATACGTCCACCAGGTCGCCAGCCACGACCCCCTCGACGACGCGACGCTCGAGACGGTGACGCGGCTGCTCAGCTACGGTCCGCCGGCCGGGCCGGAGCCCGACGGCGTCCACCGGTCCACGGTCGTCGTCTCACCCCGTCTGGGCACGCTCTCGCCGTGGGCGTCGAAGGCGACTGACATCGCGCACAACTGCGGGGTCGACGTGCGGCGCGTGGAGCGGATCACCGAGTACGTCCTCGCCTCGTCCGCCCCGCTCGGCGAGGAGGAGTGGGTGGCCGCAGCCGACCTCCTGCACGACCGGATGACCGAGTCGGCACTGCCGTCCGTGGAGGCGGCACGCGCGCTGCTCGACGAGCGGGAGCCGGAGCCGATGGAGCACGTCGACGTCCTCGGACGGGGTCGGGTGGCGATCGAGCAGGCCGACGCCGCCTATGGTCTCGCGCTGTCCGACGACGAGATCGACTACCTCGTCGAGGCGTTCACAGGTCTGGGCCGCAACCCGACGGACGTCGAGCTGACGATGTTCGCCCAGGCCAACTCGGAGCACTGCCGGCACAAGATCTTCAACGCCGACTTCATCATCGACGGCGAGCCCCAGACGCGCTCGCTCTTCGCGATGATCCGGCACACGGAGCAGGTGGCCGGCGAGGGCACCGTCGTCGCCTACCGGGACAACGCCTCGGTCATGGCGGGCGGCCCCGTCACCCGCTGGTTGCCGGAGGGCGGCGACGGCCCCAGCCGCTACGGCCCGCGCCCTGACGAGGTCCATGTCCTCATGAAGGTCGAGACGCACAACCACCCCACGGCGATCAGCCCGTTCCCGGGCGCGGCGACCGGCGCGGGCGGGGAGATCCGAGACGAGGGGGCCACCGGCCGGGGCAGCCAGCCGAAGGCCGGCCTGACCGGCTTCGCGGTGTCGAACCTCCACCTGC
Organism: Intrasporangium sp.; assembly: GCF_032907665.1. Taxonomy (GTDB): domain Bacteria; phylum Actinomycetota; class Actinomycetes; order Actinomycetales; family Dermatophilaceae; genus Intrasporangium. The sequence goes on along the minus strand of NZ_JAJJPG010000121.1, from coordinate 6,120 downwards.
CCGGCACGGACGAGCCGTGGGAGCGCGACGTCTACGGGGCGCCGGGCCACATTGCGAGTCCGCTCGACATCATGGTCGAGGGGCCGATCGGTGCCGCGGCGTTCAACAACGAGTTCGGGCGCCCCGCGCTCGGCGGGTTCTTCCGCGTCTACGAGCAGACCGTCGACGGGGTGCGGCGCGGCTTCCACAAGCCGATCATGAGCGCCGGCGGCCTCGGCTCGATCAGCGCGAGCCAGACCGAGAAGGTGATGTTCCCCGCGGGCACGCTCCTCGTCCAGCTCGGCGGCCCGGGCATGCGCATCGGCATGGGCGGTGGAGCGGCGTCCTCGATGGCTGCCGGGGCCAACGCGGCCGAGCTCGACTTCGACTCGGTCCAGCGCGGCAACCCGGAGATGGAGCGGCGCGCGCAGGAGGTCATCAACCACTGCTGGAGCCTCGGGGAGGACAACCCGATCCTCGCGATCCACGACGTCGGCGCGGGCGGCCTGTCCAACGCCTTCCCCGAGCTCGTCGACGGAGCCGCCCTCGGGGCCCGCTTCGACCTGTCCGCCGTGCCGGTCGAGGAGTCGGGCCTGGCGCCCAAGGAGATCTGGTGCAACGAGAGCCAGGAGCGGTACGTCGTGGCGATCGCCCCGGAGTCGCTGCCCCGCTTCGCCGCGCTCGCGGAGCGGGAGCGGTGCCCGTATGCCGTCGTCGGCGTGGCCCGTGACGACGCCCAGCTCGTGCTCGCGCCGTCGGCCGAGGACGAGCCCGGCGACGACCGGCCCATCGACATGCCCATGGAGGTGCTGCTCGGCAAGCCGCCGCGGATGACCCGGGACGTCGCCCGCGTGACGTGGCGCGGGGACGAGCTCGACGTCGATGCGCTGGACCTGCGCTCAGCGGCATACGACGTCCTTCGCCATCCCACGGTCGCGTCCAAGCGCTTCCTCGTCACCATCGGCGACCGCACGGTCGGCGGCCTCAGCCACCGCGACCAGATGGTCGGGCCGTGGCAGGTCCCGGTGGCGGACGTCGCCGTGACGCTGTCCGACCACGTCGGCTTCGCCGGCCAGGCGATGGCCAGCGGTGAGCGCATGCCGCTCGCGGCGGTCGATGCACCGGCCTCGGGGCGGATGGCCGTCGGCGAGGCGCTGACCAACCTGCTCGCCGCGCCCCTCGACGGCCTGCGTGGCGTCAAGCTCTCGTGCAACTGGATGGCCGCCTGCGGCGAGCCGGGCGAGGACGCCGCGCTCTACGACACCGTCCACGCCGTCGCCATGGAGCTGTGCCCCGCGCTCGGGGTGTCGGTGCCGGTCGGCAAGGACTCCTTGTCGATGCGCACGCGCTGGACGGACGAGGCGACCGGGGAGGACAAGCAGGTCACCTCGCCGGTGTCGCTCGTCGTCTCGGCCTTCGCGTCGCTGCCCGACGTGCGGGGCACGTGGACCCCGCAGCTGGGGGCAGGCGACGCGGGGAGGGTGCTCCTGCTCGTCGACCTCGGCGCCGGCAGGGACCGCCTCGGCGGTTCCATCCTCGCCCAGGTCTCCGGCGCCTTCGGCAGCGAGGTCCCCGACCTCGACGACCCCGCCCGCCTCGTCGCGCTCGCCCCTGCCCTGGCCGACCTGCGCTCCCGCGGGATCGAGGTGGCCTACCACGACCGGTCCGACGGGGGCCTCTGGGCGACCGTGTGCGAGATGGCCTTCGCGAGCGCGACAGGGGTCGATGTCGAGGTCCCTTCGGTCGCAGGCCTCTTCGCCGAGGAGCTCGGGGTCGTCCTCGGCGTGCCCACCGCTGCCGCGGGGACGGTCGAGGAGGTCCTCGCCGACCACGGCCTCGGCGGTCTCGTGTCCACCGTCGGCCGCACGAACCCGGATCGGCGCGTCCGGGTCACGGTGGACGGGGAGCCGGCGCTCGACGAGCCGGTGCGCGACCTCGCGCAGGCGTGGGACGAGGTGTCGTGGCGGATCGCGGCGCTGCGCGACAACCCGGCGTGCGCCGACGAGGAGCACGCGGCCTTCGGCGCCGACGACGACCCCGGCCTCGTCGTCGCCCCGACGTTCGACCCGACGGAGGACGTCGCCGCGCCCTACCTCAACCTCGGCGCGCGGCCCAGGGTCGCCATCCTGCGCGAGCAGGGCGTCAACAGCCACGTCGAGACGGCCTTCGCCTTCGACCGCGCCGGCTTCGAGACCTATGACGTCCACATGAGCGACCTGCAGACCGGTCGGTTCGACCTCGCCGACGTCGTGGGGCTCGTCGCCGTCGGCGGCTTCTCCTACGGCGACACGCTCGGCGCCGGCGAGGGCTGGGCCCGCTCGGTGCTCTTCAACGAGCGGCTCACCGACGACGTCCGCTCGTTCTTCCACCGCGACGACACCTTCGGGCTCGGTATCTGCAACGGCTGCCAGATGTTCGCCGCCCTCGCCGACCTCATCCCCGGCGCCGACGCCTGGCCACACTTCACGCGCAACCGCTCGGAGCAGTACGAAGCCCGCCTCACCCTCGTCGAGGTGCTCGACTCGCCGTCGATCTTCACGAGCGGGATGGCCGGCAGTCGCATCCCGATCGCCGTCGCCCACGGCGAGGGCTTCGCGGACTTCTCGACCCGCGGTGCCGTCGGAGACGTCCACCGGGTGGCCCGCTTCGTCGACCACCACGGAGCGCCGGCGGAGACCTACCCGCACAACCCCAACGGTTCCCCCGACGGGCTCACCGCAGTGACGACGCCGGACGGTCGGTTCACCGCGATGATGCCGCACCCCGAGCGCGTCGCCCGCAACGTCCAGCTGTCCTGGACGTCGGGCCGGGTCGAGGACGAGAGCCCGTGGCTGCGGATGTTCCGCAACGCCCGGGTCTGGGTGGGCTGAGTCCCTGGCCGACGACGTCGTATGCCGCTGAGCCACCTCCCAGCCCGACGGCGCCGGCGTCTTGCCGTCGGGTCGTGCTGACTCGACAATCAGGCCATGTTCATCGCCGGAGTTGACGAGGGCGCCGCCGAGGGCGACGTCGCCGCGTACTACGAGTCCCAGCGCGCGTCGTGGGGGTTCCTGCCGAACTACGCCGCTGCGTTCTCGCACCGTCCCGAAGTGGCCCAGGCGTGGCAGGCCCTGAACCTCGCGATCCGGGGCGGCATGGACCGCAGGCGCTACGAGATCGCGACCATCGCCGCCGCGCGGGCCCGGCACTCCACCTACTGCACCGTGGCGCACTCGCTGTTCCTCCGCGACGTGTGCGACGACGAGGAGGCGATGCGGTCGATCACCGTGCGGCCCGACGGGTCCGGGCTCGAGGAGGAGGACCGGGCGGTGTACGAGTTCGCCACGGCGGTCGCCACCGACGCCTCGCAGGTCGCCGCGTCCGACGTCGAGCGGCTGCGTGCGGTGGGGCTGTCCGACGCCGAGATCGCCGACGTCACCTTCGCCGCGGCGGCTCGGTGCTTCTTCGCCGCGGTCCTTGATGGCCTGGGCGCGCAGCTCGACCCCGAGACGGCGGCGGCGTTCCCGGCCGACCTGCTCGACGCGATGGTCGTGGGCCGGCCCGTGGCGGACGGGCTGACCGAGCCGGACGAGGTCGACCGGTGAGCCACCCGAGTCCTGCCTGAACCACGCGCCGCCGAGGACGAGGGGCGAGCGGCGGGCGAGCGGTCAGGAGCGGTCAGGAGGGGTCAGGAGCGCCGGGTCCTCCCGGTATGGAGATGGTCTCGCGCAGCCGGAGCAGGGTGCGCCGCAGGTCGGCGAACTCCGCATCGGTCAGGCCGGTGGCCGACTCGACAGCGGCCCGGATGGGTCGCACCCGGTCCTCCAGCACGCGTCCGGCAGGCGTTGCCCGCACCCGCACGACGCGCTCGTCCGTGGCGCTGCGCTCGCGGCGCACGAGCCCGGCGCGCTCCAGCCGTTTGAGCAGGGGTGACAGTGTCCCGGAGTCGAGGTCGAGGGCCGCCCCGAGCTCTGCCACGGTCCGGCCCTCGCGCTCCCAGACGGCGAGCATCGCGAGGTACTGCGGATAGGTGAGGCCGACATCGGCGAGGCGCTCACGGTAGGCGCCGGTGACCGCCTTCGATGTCGCGTAGAGGGCGAAGCACAGCTGGTCCTCGAGCCGCGCCGGCTCCCTCGTCACGTCTGGGGCCACGAGGCACCACCCTCTCCGTCGCCCGCTGACAGGTTCTGTTGTGTACGATCAAATCGTACACAATGCTTTACCCGTCACGATGACCTGGAGAGGCACCATGTCCGAGCCCTATCTCCCGACCCTGCTCACCGCGACTCCTGAGGAGGGCTTCCAGCTGGCGATCAAGCTCTCCCGCCTGGGCGTGAAGTTCACCCAGCCGAGCGCAGAGACGCGCGAGCGCCTGCGCGCCGACTACGCGGACAACGCCGACAGCCTGACGGCGGCCTCGCAGGTCGTCGCGATCAACTTCCAGACGGTGGCCCAGGCGAACGGCTTCTGGCGGGACTGAGCGCCGACGGGCCGTGCCACGTCGTCGGCAGACGCCGGGGGTGGAAGAGCGGATGACCCGAACGGTCGAGCAGTCCATGAAACGTCCAGCGAAGGTGCACCTCCGGTCCGAGTCCCGCTGAGCCAGGCAGGGGACCGTGGTCCTCATGTCAGCGATCATGTCGATGCGGGACCGAACCGACCGGTCCCTCCTGCGCAGCGGTCGGACCGAGCGGAGGGAGCTCGGGGCCGGCGCCCTTGCCATGCTCCCTCTGGTCATCGGGTACGTACCCTTCGCCCTCGTCGTCGGTGTGGCCGTCGCCCGCAGCACCGACGTGCTCGCGGCCTGGACCGGCACGCTGACGGTCTACGGCGGGAGCGCGCAGCTCGCTCTGCTGGAGCTGCTCGCGAGCGGCGCGGCCGCGTGGACCGCGGCGGGGGCGGCGGTGCTCATCAACGCTCGGCTGCTCGTCTACAGCCTGGCGCTCGTCCCGACCTTCGCGTCGGCCGCCCTGCCCGTGCGGCTCGTGGCCGCAGCCTTCGTCATCGAGCCGACGTGGGTGGTCGCCCTGCAGCGCGCCGAGTCCCCGGGGACCGACGCGGAGCGGCGGTGGCACTTCGCCGGCGCGACGCTGACCCTCACGCTCGGGTGGCTCCTGGTGGTCACGGCCGGCCTGGCCCTGGGACAGCTGAGCCTGCCGGTGCTCTCCATCGTGGGGCCGATCTGTCTCCTGGCCATCGTCCTGCCGCACCTGCGACTCCCGGGCGGCCTCGCTGCCGTCCTCGCGGCGGCCGCCGCGACCGTGGGCGGTGTGCGGATGTCGTTGCCGTCCGGAGCGATTCCGCTGCTGGCGATGGGTGTCGCGGCAGCCGCAGGACTCCTCGCCTCCCGACAGGAGGTCCACCGATGACCGTCTGGTTCGCCGTCCTCGCCGCAGGAATCGTCAGCTATGTCCTGCGGGTCCTGCCGCTGGTGCTGGGCAGTCGCGTGCACCCGTCCGAGCAGGCCCAGGCAGGGTTGCGGCACGCCGGCATGGGGGCGATCACCGCGCTGCTCGTCCTCGGGATCGTTGGCATCCTGCAGCCGGCGGCGGGCCTCCCGGTGCTGCCGGTGGTCGTGGCCCTCGGGGTGGCCGCGGTCTGCGCCGGACTGGGTCGATCCATGCTGGTGACCGTCGTCGCGGGCGTCGGCGCCTACGGAGCCGCACTCCTCGTCACCGGTCCGATCCTCCTCGGGCAGTGAGGCCCGGGCCTCGTCTCGGATGGCCACCTGAGGCGTGGGCGGCCAGTAGGGCGGGAGGGCTGGGAGCGAGCGGCTGTGTGGAGCGAGCTGAGCGGCATACGGCCTCGTCGTCGGAATGGGGGTTGACGCGCCGGGTTAGCGTGAAGGGGTGACCCAACCTCCTGCGATCGGCACCCTCGGGGCACTACGGGCCTCCGGACACGAGCAGAAGCACCTCAAGGCCGAGCTGCGCGACAACCTCCTCGCGGCGCTGCGCGACGGCCGCGACCCGTGGCCGGGCCTGCACGGCTTCGCCGACACCGTGGTCCCACAGCTCGAGCGGGCCATCATCGCCGGCCACGACGTCGTGCTCCTCGGTGAGCGTGGCCAGGGCAAGACCCGGCTGCTCCGCACCCTCGTCGGCCTCCTCGACGAGTGGACGCCGGTCATCGCCGGAGCCGAGCTGGGCGAGCACCCCTACG
>NZ_JAJJPG010000120.1:0-10460 GCF_032907665.1 Intrasporangium sp. | reverse complement strand
CGCTCACGCACCGGACGGGTGATCATGCCGGCCTGGCAGAAGCGGCACCCCCGCGTGCACCCGCGGAAGATCTCGACCGACATCCGCTCGTGGACCGACTCGGCGAGCGGGACGAGCGGCTGCTTCGGGTAGGGCCACGCGTCGAGGTCGGTGACGGTGTGCTTCGAGACTCGCCACGGCACGCCGGTCACGTCAGGCGACGGAGCCACCCGCTGGATCCGGCCGTCGGGCAGGTAGGACACGTCGTAGAAGGCGGGCACATAGACCCCGCCCGTGCGCGCGAGCCGCAGCAGCACCTCGCGGCGCCCGCCGGGGCGGCCCTGCGCCTTCCACTCCCCCACGATGTCGGTGACCGCGAGGACGGCCTGCTCACCGTCACCGATGACGGCGGCGTCGATGAAGTCGGCGATCGGCTCCGGGTTGAACGCGGCATGGCCACCGGCGATGACGATCGGGTCCTCGAGCGTCCGGTCCACCGCATGGAGCGGGATGCCCGCGAGGTCGAGGGCCGTGAGCAGGTTGGTGTAGCCGAGCTCCGTCGAGAACGACACACCGAAGAGGTCGAAGTCGCGGACCGCACGGTGCCCGTCGACGGTGAACTGCGGCAGGCCCGCCTCGCGGAGCGCGGCCTCCATGTCGGGCCACACGGCGTAGGTGCGCTCGGCGAGGGCATCGGCGCGCTCGTTGATGACCTCGTAGAGGATCATGACGCCCTGGTTGGGCAGGCCCACCTCGTAGGCATCCGGATACATCAGCGCCCAGCGGGTCGTGAGGTCCTCTCCGGACGGCCCGAGGCCGCCGACGTCCCAGGACTTGACGGTGGAGTTGAGCTCGCCGCCGACGTACTGGATGGGCTTGTTGACCCGCTCCAGCAGCGGCTCGAGAGCGTTGAACAGGGACTCTCCGGGCATTCGCCCATGCTACGTCGCCCGCGCAGCCACCCCGAAAACGTCGTATGCCGCTGGGCTCACACCCAGCGGCACACGACGACACGTGGGGGCGGGCTCAGTCTCCCTCGTAGAGGGCGTCGAGCTTGTCCATGTACTTGTCGACGACGGCCCGGCGGCGCAGCTTCATGCTCGGCGTGAGGTCGCCCATCTCGATGGTCAGGTCGTGGTCGAGGATGGTGAACTTCTTGATCGTCTCCCACCGGTTGAGGCTGTCGTTGAGCCGGTCGACGTACCCCTGCACGAGGTCACGCGCGGCGTCCGACGTGACGATCTCGGCGTAGGACCGGCCCGCCATCCCGTTCGCGGCGCCCCACGCAGTCATGGCATCGGGGTCGAGGGTGACCAGCGCGGTGGCGTAGTTGTGCCCGGCCCCGTGGACGAGGAACTGGCTGACGTAGGGGCACATCCCCTTGAACTTCGCCTCGATCTCCGCAGGCGCGATGAACTTGCCGCCCGACGTCTTGAAGAAGTCCTTCTTGCGGTCGGTGACGAAGACGAACCCGCGCTCGTCGATGCGGCCGATGTCGCCGGTGTGGAACCAGCCATCCGCGTCGATGACCTCGGCGGTCGCCTCGGGCTGGTTGTGGTAGCCGCGCATGACACCGGGACCCTTGATGAGGATCTCGCCGTCCTCGGCGATCTTCACGTCGGTGCCTGGCAGTGGCCAGCCCACCGAGCCGTAGCGGTAGGAGCCCGGCGTCGGCTGGTTGACGGTCGTGCCCGACGACGTCTCCGTGAGGCCGTAGCCCTCGACGAGGAGTAGGCCCACCGCGCCGAACCACTTGGCCACGTCGGCGTTGAGCGGGGCCGAGCCGCTGATCATGAACCGAACCCGGCCGCCGAAGCGCTCCTGGATCTTGTGGAGGACGAGCTTCGTGGCCAGGCCGTGCCGACGAGCCAGGCCCGACGACGGCGTCTCCCCACGCTCCTGGACGTCACGCATCTCGGCGCCGACCTTGAGCGCCCAGTCGATGAGCTTCTTCTTGACGCCCGTCTCCTGCCCGAGCATGAGCTCGACGCGGCCGCGGGCCTTCTCGAAGATGCGCGGCGGACCGGCCATGAAGGTCGGCTTGATGATGGCCATGTTGTCGACGATCTTGTCGAGGCGCCCGTCGACCGCGGTCGGGAACCCGATCTGCAGGCCGATGGCGACGAGCATCTTGCCGAAGACGTGCGAGAGCGGCAGCCACAGGAACTGGAGGTCGTCCTCCCGGATGGTGTGCATGGCCTGGATCACCGCCCCCTCGTAGACGACGCTGTCGTGCACCAGCCGGACACCCTTGGGGCGGCCGGTCGTGCCGGAGGTGTAGATGACGACGGCAAGGTTGTCGGGGCCGAGCTGGTCGATCCGTGCGTCGACGGCGTCGGGTGTCGACGCGAGCAGCTCGCGTCCCTTGGCGGCGAGGTCGTCGGTCGTGATGACCCATCCGTCCTCGCTGGCCTGGCCGGACATGACGACGACCTGCTTGACGTGCGGGATGTCGTGCCGGCGCTCGGAGAGCTTGGCCACCTGTCCGTCGTCCTCGGCGAAGACGATGGCGCTGCCGGAGTCATTGAGGATGTAGGCGACGTCGTCCGCGATCGTCGTCGGGTAGACCGTCGTCGTGGCACCGCCGGCGCAGACGATCGCGAGGTCGGCCAGGACCCACTGCAGGCTCGTCGTCGAGGCGATGGCGACCCGGTCCTCGAGCTCGACGCCGAGGCTCATGAGACCCGCCGCCCAGTCCTGGACGATCTCGTGGGTCTGGCGCCAGGTCAGCGTCGTGAGCTCGGTCCCCCCATCCTTGAAGTAGAGGTAGGCAGGCTTGTCCGGTGTCGCCTGGACCCGGTTGCGGAAGAGGGCGCCCACGCTCGGGGCCCGTTGGTCGAGGACTGCCTGGTCGACCTGTCGGTCGGCGACGGCGTGCAGGGGCATGAGGACTCCTTTGTCACGACAGCGGCAGCCCGTCCTCGGCGACGGCGGGCAACCACGTTGTGCGGGATGATGCCGCAATTGTCGCCAAAGGTCACGGGTTCACGGTGGAATCGGCACCAGTCCGTGACCCACGGGTAACTTGGCTGCGCCGCCTATCTGCGGGAGAGGGCACGCCGGTCCGCGGTCTCCGAGGCGACGTTGCCGACGATGCCGACCGCGACCCACACCGCGACCATCGAGGTTCCTCCGTAGGACAGGAACGGCAGCGGCAGCCCGGTCACGGGCAGCACGCCGAGGTTCATCCCGATGTTCTCGATCGCCTGGACGGCAAGCCAGACACCGATGCCGGTGGTGACGAGCCGGCCGAAGGTGTCCGCGCGGCGCGCGACGACGAGTGCCCGAAGCACGAGGAAGGCGAGCAGCACGACGACACCGGCGGCCCCGACGAACCCGAGCTCCTCTGCCGCGACCGAGAAGATGAAGTCGGACTCCTGGTAGGGGATGACGCCCGCCTGGGTCTGCCGCCCCGCGAACAGCCCCTGCCCGTCCACACCGCCCGACGCGATGGCGATCCGCACCTGCCCGGTCTGGTAACCGATGCCCTGCGGGTCGAGCGACGGGTCGAGGAAAGCACGCAACCGGTCCTGCTGGTGGGGACTGAGGAGGGGCGTCGTGAAGGCAGCCACGACCGTCGCGACGCCCGCGGCTGCCACGGCGAGCGTCCAGACGAGCGGCCCACCCGCGGCGGCGATGACAGCTGCTGACATCGCCACGAGCACGAGGGCCGAGCCGAGGTCCGGCTGGGCCAGGACCAGGACGATGGGCAGGCCCGCGATGACCCAGGCCACGGCGATGTCCCGGTGCCGCTGTCGCTCACCCCGGTCCGCCCGCTCGGCGAGCAGCATCGCGAGCCCGATCACCAGGGCGACCTTCATCAGCTCCGAGGGCTGGAGGCTGAAGCCCCCGGGCAGCCCGATCCACGAACGCGACCCGTTGACCTGCCGCCCGAGTGGCGAGAGCACCGCGACGAGGCCGCCCAGGGCCGCCAGGTAGACGAGCGGGGCCGCCGCCCGGACCAGGCGCACGTCGAGCCGGGTGATCACCGCTGCCGCGACCATTCCGACGACGACGGCCAGCGCCTGCTTGGCCGCCATTGCAGCGCCACTCTCGACCCTCGTCGCCGACCAGACGAGGACGACACCGACGACCGACAGCCCGGCGGCGCCGATGAACAGCCCGAGGTCGAGCCGCAGCCACCGCGCCACCGTGGGCGGCGGACCGCTGCGCAGGCCTAGGCGGGCACGGTCGCGGACAGGATCTCGCGACACCGGGCGACGTCCTCCCGCATCTGGTCGATGAGCGCCTCGACCGAGTCGAACCGCAGGGTCGGCCGGAGGTGGGAGACGAAGTCCATGCCCACCCGCTCGCCGTAGAGGTCGAGGTCGGTCCGGTCGAGGACGTAGGCCTCCACGCGCCGCTGGTGTCCGTCGAAGGTGGGGTTCGTGCCGACCGAGATCGCCGCAGGGAGGGTGCGGTCGGCGGCGCCCGGAGCGAGGTCGAGCCGCACGAGCCACCCCGCGTAGACACCGTCGCTCGGGACCAGGCCCGCATGGTCCTGCGAGAGGTTGGCGGTCGGGAAGCCGAGCTCACGGCCGCGGTGGTCGCCGTGGACCACGGTGCCGGCGACCCGATGGGGACGGCCGAGGATCTCCGCCGCGTGGCCCACCTTGCCGTCGAGGATCTCCGCCCGCAGCTGGGTCGAGCTCCAGCGACGACCCTCGGGGGCGGCCTCGCCGATGTCCTCGAGGGCGATGACGTCGAAGCCGTGCTGCTTCCCCAGCTCGGTCAGGGTGCCGACGTCACCGGAGTTGCGCACGCCGAACCGGGTGTCCTTGCCGACCACCACGGCGACGGCACCCAGCCGGTCGACGAAGGTGGTCTCGACGAACTCCTCCGGCGTCTGCTGCGCGAACTCGCGAGTGAAGGTGAGCACGAGGGCGGCGCCCAGCCCGACCGCCTCGAGGGCGTCGAGGCGCTGCTCGAGCGACATGATCCGCGCCGGTGCCCGCTCCGGGTAGAGCACGGCCACCGGATGCGGCTCGAAGGTCACCGCCACGGGCGTCGCTCCCCGCTCGCGCGCCTCGCGGACGACCCGTCCGAGCACCTCTCGGTGCCCGCGGTGCACGCCGTCGAAGTTGCCGAGCGTGACAACCGTGGGTCCGAGGTCCGAGGGGATGTCCTCCAGGGCGTACCAGCGCTGCACGGCGACCACTGTAGTAGTCGGGATCCGCCGACCACGTCGCCACCCGTCCGGATCAGCCATCCGGTCACCCGGCCGGCGCGAAGACGACCCTCGCCCTGGCGATGCTGCGCGACTCGTCGAGGACGGCCACGAGCCGTCCACCGGGGTCGATGGCCGCGACCGCCTCGGCCCGGACGTCCCCGCTGGGGATCCGCTGCCCATGTCCGAGGCTTCGGGCCTCCTCGACGGACAGCTCGTGGACGGGGAGCTGCGCGCGTGCCGCCTCGGCGAGCGGGAGGATGCAGGTGGCGGGGTCCGCACCGGCCTCGATCCGCGCGACGAGCTCGTCGAGCGGCACGGCGTCGGAGAGGCCGAACCGGCCGACTCGGGTGCGGCGCAGCGCGGTGAGGTGGCCTCCGACCCCGAGAGCCGCGCCGAGGTCGCGCGCCAACGCGCGCACGTACGTCCCTGAGGAGACCTCGACCTCCACGTCGACGTCGAGGACGCCGAGCACGTCGAGGACCTCGCCGCCGGTCAGGGGGGCCGTCGTCGGTGTCACCCCCAGCACCTCGAAGCGGCTGACGGTGACGGGTCGGGGGGGCAGGTCCACGTCGTCGCCCTTGCGGACCCGCGCGTAGCTGCGCTCCCCCCCGACCTTGATGGCGCTGACCGAGCTGGGCACCTGCTCGATGTCCCCGGTGAGGGCGGCGACGGCCGACGGGAGGGCTGCCGCCACTGCTGCCGGGTCGGTGATCCCGACCGAGCCGGTCACCTCTCCCTCGGCGTCGTCGGTGAGCGTGGCCTGACCGAGCCGGATCGTTGCCGTGTAGGCCTTGTCGAGGCCGACGAGGAAGGTGAGCAGCTTCGTCCCCTTCTCGATCCCGAGGACGAGCACCCCGGTCGCCATGGGGTCGAGCGTCCCGGCGTGGCCGACCCGCCTCGTCCCGCAGAGGCGCCGGACGCGGGCCACCACGTCGTGGCTGGTCCACCCGGCGGGCTTGTCGACGACGAGCAGCCCGCTTCGCGCAGCCGTCACCGAGCCTCGACGTCGATGCCGACCTCATCGGCCGCAGAATCGGACGCAGAATCGGACACGGAATCGGACGCGGAATCGGCTGCGGGCTCCCCTGCGGCGTCGCTCGCCGTGCGGTCGATCGGCTTCTTGTAGGGGTCGGGCTCGCCGGCGTGCTTGGCGTTGGCCGCGGCGCGAGCCAGCTCCTCGTCCCGGGCCCGGGTCTGGGCGACGAGGTCCTCGAGGTGTGCTGCACCCTCGGGGAGCGCGTCGGCGATGAACTCGAGGGAGGGCGTCAGTCGGATCCCGATCTGCTTGCCGACGAACGAGCGGATCCGCCCGCGGTTGGCCTCGAGGACCTCTGCGGTCGCCTTGCGCTCCTCGTCGGAACCGAAGACGGTGTAGAACACGGAGGCGTGCTGCAGGTCTCCGGTCACCCGGGCGTCCGTGATCGTGACGAAGCCGAGGCGCTCGTCCTTGAGACGGAACTCGAGGTACTCCGCGACGATGACCTTGATGCGGTCGGCGATCTTGCGGGCGCGAGCTGGGTCAGCCATGGCTCCAACCTCGTTTCTTCTCGATGTGGATCACGGCCGTGGGGCCGCATACCCACCCTAGCCGCGGGTGGTCCCCGGCCCGCCGGAGCGGTCGGGGGTGAGCCAGCGGGGCCGGCTCAGCGGCATACGGCCTGGTGGGTGGACGACCGAGGGGCCACGTCCGCGGCGGGCGTGGTGCCCGCCGGGAGACGTGACCCCCGGACGTCGGTGCTCAGGCGCGCGGCTTCTCGCGCATCTCGTAGGTGGCGATGAGGTCACCGATCTGCAGGTCGTTGAACGACCCGAGGTTGATGCCGCACTCGTAGCCCTCGCGGACCTCGGTCACGTCGTCCTTGAACCGACGCAGACCGGCGATCTCGACGTTCTCCGAGACGACGACCCCGTCGCGGGTGATCCGCGCCTTCGTGCCGCGCTTGATCTCGCCACTGCGGACGAGCGAACCCGCGATGTTGCCGAACTTGCTCGAGCGGAAGATCTCGCGGATCTCCGCCGTGCCGAGCTCGACCTCCTCGAACTCCGGCTTGAGCATGCCCTTGAGCGCTGCCTCGACCTCCTCGATGGCCTGGTAGATCACCGAGTAGTAGCGGATCTCGACGCCCTCGCGCTCGGCGTACTCGGCGTTCTGCCCTTCGGCCCGAACGTTGTAGCCGATGATGATCGCGTTGGAGGCCATCGCGAGGTTGATGTTGTTCATCGTGATGGCGCCGACGCCGCGGTCGATGATGCGCAGGTCGACCTCGTCGCCGACGTCGATCTTGAGCAGCGCGTCCTCGAGCGCCTCGACCGAGCCCGACACGTCACCCTTGAGGATGAGGTTGAGGGTCTCGACCTTGCCCGCCGCGAGGGCCTCGTTGAGGTCCTCGAGCGAGATGCGCTTGCGGGCCTTGGCCAGACTGGCCTGCCGGTCCGCAGCCTCGCGCTTCTCGGCGATCTGTCGGGCGGTGCGGTCGTCCGGTGCCACGACGAACGTGTCACCGGCGCGCGGCACCGACGAGAGACCGAGCACCTGGACCGGGCGGGACGGCCCGGCCTCCTGGACGTTCTTGCCGTGCTCGTCGAGCATGGCACGGACGCGACCGTACGCCGAGCCGGTGACGATGGCGTCACCGACGTGCAACGTGCCCGCCTGGACGAGCACCGTCGCCGTGGCACCACGGCCACGGTCGAGGTTGGCCTCGATCGCGACACCACGCGCCTCGCGCTCCGGGTTGGCACGGAGGTCGAGCGCCGCGTCCGCCGTGAGGAGGACCGCCTCGAGCAGGCCGTCGATGTTGACACCCTGCTTTGCCGAGACGTCGACGAACATCGTCTCGCCGCCGTACTCCTCGGCGATGAGGTTGTACTCGGTCAGCTGCTGGCGGATCTTGGCCGGGTTGGCGCCCTCGACGTCGATCTTGTTGACCGCGACGACGATCGGCACGTCGGCCGCCTGGGCGTGGTTGAGCGCCTCGATCGTCTGCGGCATGACGCCGTCGTCGGCCGCGACCACGAGGATCGCGATGTCGGTCACCTTGGCACCGCGGGCACGCATGGCCGTGAAGGCCTCGTGACCCGGGGTGTCGATGAAGGTGATCGCCCGCTCGACGCCCTCGTGCTCCTTGCGCACCTGGTAGGCGCCGATGTGCTGGGTGATCCCACCGGCCTCGCCGGCAGCGACGTCCTCGTTGCGGATCGCATCGAGCAGTCGCGTCTTGCCGTGGTCGACGTGACCCATGACGGTGACGACGGGGGGACGCGCCTCGAGGTCGGCGTCGTCCTCGCCCTCGATACCGGTCTCGAGGTCGATGTTGAAGGAGTCGAAGAGCTCGCGCTCCTCCTCCTCCGGGGAGACGACCTGGACGTCGTAGCCGAGCTCGACGCCGAGGAGCTTGAAGGTGTCCTCGTCGAGCGACTGCGTCGCCGTGGCCATCTCACCGAGGTGGAAGAGGACGGTGACGAGCGATGCCGGGTTGGCGTTGATCTTGTCTGCGAAGTCGGTCAGTGACGAGCCACGACGCACCCGGATGACGGTCGAGCCGTCGCCACGGGGAACGGTGACGCCACCGATCGACGGCGCCTGCATCTGCTCGAACTCCTGGCGCTTCGCCCGCTTGGACTTGCGGCCCCGGACGGGCCGCCCGCCACCACGACCGAACGCGCCCTGCGTGCCACCGCGACCACCGGGGCCACCGCCGCGCGGACCGCCACCGAAGCCGCCACGAGGGCCACCCGGGGCACCGGTGCCGGCACCGGGCCCGAAGCCGCCACGGCCGCCACCGGGGGCGCCGCGACCGGGACCACCGGCCGGGCGCTGACCCGGGCGACCGACGGTACTGCGCTCGGGCATCATGCCGGGGCTGGGTCGGGGGCCACCGGGACGCGGTCCCGGGCGGGCACCGGCACCACCCGGGGCACCCGGACGGGCACCGGCGCCCGGGCCACCGGGACGGGAGCCGCCCGGACGCTGCTGGGGACGCGGCATGCCCTGGCTGGGGCTGAACGGGTTGTTGCCCGGTCGCGGACCGGCGTCGCTCGGCCGGGCACGGGTCTGGCCCATGCCCTGGCTCGGCGCGAAGGGGTTGTTGCCCGGACGGGGCTGGCCCGGGCGTGGCGCCGGACGCGGTCCGGGGGTGGGCGCGCCACCCTCGCGAGCGGCCGGGGCCGCGGGACGGGTGGCCGGTGCGGGGGACTCCGGTCGTGCAGCAGGAGCCGGCGTCGGCGCAGCGGGGCCGCCCTTGGCTGCGGGCGCCTCCGTGGCTGGCGCTGCAGGTGCTGCCTTGGCGGCAGGCGCCGCAGCAGGTGCCGCAGCCGGCTCCGCTGGTGCTGGCGCTGCCGGCGCGGGACGGCTCGGCGCCGGTGCGGCGGGTGCTGCCTTGGCGGCAGGCGCGACCGGCGTCGCCGTCCCCGGCGCCGTCGGTGCTGGTGCAGTTCGTGTGGATGGTGCCGCCTTGGCAGCACTCTTGGCGGCGGGCTTCGCCGCCGGCTTGCCGTCGCCGCCGGAGCGCAGCTCCGTCGGGAACGTCTCCTTGATCTTGCGGACGACCGGGGGCTCGATGGTCGACGACGCCGACCGGACGAACTCTCCCTGGCTCTTGAGGTGTGCGAGCAGAACCTTGCTCTCGACTCCGAGCTCTTTCGCGAGCTCATAGACCCGGACCTTGGCCACATTTCTCCTGTCTCGGTCCGGACCTGACAGGAGGCCGAACCTGGGTTATTGCTGGGGCTTGCTCATCGCTGAGGACTCATCGGAGGCTCATAGCGTTTGACCCGCCTTGGTTCGTTGAGGTGTTGCACGGCCGCCGGGTGGCGGCCGATCATCGTGGACCCGATGCCGGATCCCGTGCTACGGGTGCTGGACCCCGAGATGTCGTGCCACCGCGCTCACGTCAACCGCGGCCTGCAGGCGCAGGGCACGTCCGAACGCCTTGCGGCGCACTGCCAGCTCGAAACATTCGGGTCGCGGGTGCAGCCATGCACCACGTCCCGGCATCCGGTGTCCCGGGTCGGGCCGAAGGTGCACGGGGGAGCTCCCCGAGGCATCTGCGTCCTTCGCCGCGACCACTCGCAGCAGAGCCGACCAGCTATCCGATCCTCGACATCCCACACAGGTGCGGGACGGCTCGGCACGGAGTCCAGTCCGGTCGGCCACAGAACAGTCTAACCCGTATGCCGCCGGGCTGGGTCCCCGGGGCCCTCCCCTCCCCGCTCCTCCCGCCCTTCCACCCGCAACACGCCCGGTAACGTGCAACCGACCCGTGATATTTCAGGGTGGCTTTGCGAATATCCGGGCGTGTTGCGGTGGTGG
>NZ_JAJJPG010000119.1:8085-10480 GCF_032907665.1 Intrasporangium sp. | reverse complement strand
TCGCGGGAGGCGAAGCCGATGAGCGACCACCAGGCCTCGAGCTGGGACGTCGTGCGCAGGGCGTCGTGGACCCCGGCCCGGTCGGCCCACACGGTGTTCATCAGCCGGACGGCGGTCGGCTCGCCCGGATATAGATCGGGGACCTCGGGCGGAACCTCGGACACGTTCACTCCTCTTCCAGCACGTGGTGCCGGACCGACCAACAGTTTATCCCTTGACAGGCATTAGGCCGGGCCATAGCGTGCCTAACGCAAACACGCTGATGAACCATTAGATTCCGAGGAGAACACCGTATGAGTACCGCACCCCTCAAGCCCGGCCACATCGGCCTCAACGTCACGAATCTCGCCCGGTCGATCGAGTTCTACGGTCGCCTCTTCGACTTCGACGTCATCGCCCAGGAGCCCGACGGCGACCGGGCCTTCGCCCTGCTCGGCACGGACGGACGGGTCCAGATCGCCCTCTGGGAACAGAGCGAGGGCAGCTTCGCCACCGGCCTGCCCGGCCTGCACCACCTCTCCTTCGAGGTCGCCGAGATCGCCACGGTGCGGGAGGCCGAGGCAACCCTCAAGCAGCTGGGCGTCGAGTTCGCCTACGACGGCATCGTGCCGCACGGCGAGGGGGCCGCCTCGGGCGGCATCTTCTTCGCCGACCCGGACGGCGTCCGACTCGAGATCTATGCACCCACGGGTGCCGAGGGTGCCGAGGCGCCCGTCAAGAGTGCGCCCACCTGCGGCTTCTTCTGACCGGACCTGGTGTGGGCCCGGACCTCCACCCGGGCCCGCACCCCGAACGATTCGAGACTGTCATGTTCCACCCAGGTGAGAAGGCCGTCCAGGTCCGTGCCGGCGTCGAGGCCGACGCATGGGGCTCGAGCGGTGTCGGCCGCACCATCCCTCACGTTGCAGCCGACTTCCTCGGCCGACAGCGGTTCCTGTCGATCACCGCGCTCGACGGCGCCGGCAACCCCTGGACCACGCAGCTGACGGGAGCGCCCGGCCTCGTGCGGGTCGAGGCGGAGGACCAGATCCGGGTGACGGCCGCCCTCTCGGGCCTGGACCCACTGGCGGACGTGCTGGGCACGTCAGCCACCACCCCGCCGAACACTGCGCCGGTCGAGGTCGGGATCCTCGCGCTCGAGCCCACCACCCGCCGCAGGATGAGGATCAACGGTGTCGCGGTGCGAGTCGACTCCGACCTTGTCATCACGACGCAGCAGGTCTACGCCAACTGCCCGAAGTACATCCAGACCCGGACCCCGCACTCGGCCGGCGACCGGCCGACCACGGGCCGCCGGGAGAGCGACACGCTCGCACCCGAGCAGGAGCGCTGGATCGCCGGGGCCGACACCTTCTTCGTCGGCACCGCCTCCCCTGGCCTCGGAGTCGACACCTCCCACCGCGGCGGCAATCCCGGGTTCGTCACGGTGGGGCGAGGGTCGCTGAGCTGGCCCGACTACGTCGGCAACTCGATGTTCATGACCTTGGGAAACCTCGAGATCGAGCCCCGGACCAGCCTGCTCTTCCTGGACTGGGAGCACGGCCACTCCCTGCACCTCACCGGAAGGGCCCGCGTCGACTGGGACGCGGGCCGGGCCGCGGCTCAGCCGGGAGCGTTGCGGCACATCGACTTCGACGTCGACCGGGTCATCCAGGTCGACCACGCCAGCTCCCTGTCCTGGAGCTTCGAGCGGTACTCCCGCTTCAACCCGGCGTAGTCCCTCTTCCACCCGTGGGAGCCGTCTCGAACGGAACCCCACCCGCCCAACCCCCCGAAGGAGAACGACCATGCGTGTCACCGTCGATCGGACCCTGTGCGAGATCCATGCACAGTGCGTCTTCGAGGCGCCGGAGGTCTTCGAGCTCGACGCCGACGACGAGCTCGTCTACGACTCAGAGCCCAACGCGCAGCACCGGGCAGCGGTCGAGCGTGCCGTCGCCTCGTGCCCCGTCGGTGCCATCACGATCCGCGAGGCGTGAGCGATGCGGCGCGTGGTGGTTGTCGGCGCCGGTCTGGCCGGACTGAGCGCCGCGGAGGAGCTGCGCCGCCGTGGTTTCGACGGCCACCTGACGATCGTCGGAGCGGAGCGCCACCGGCCCTACCGCAGGCCACCCCTCTCCAAGCACCCACTGCCCACCTCACACGCCGACGTGGCTCTCGCCCAGGCCGACCGCCTCGAAGCCAGCTGGATGCTCGGGGTGGCGGCGCAGCGCCTCGACCCGGAGCGTCGCGTCGTCCACGTCGGCGACGGGCTGGCGCTCGACTACGACGGGCTCGTCGTCGCGACCGGCTCCCGGGCCCGGCAGCTGCCCGTGAGGCTGCACCGCAACCTGCCCGAGGTGCTCACCCTGCGTGGACTCGACGACCTCCAGCGGCTCCGCGACCACGTCTCACG
>NZ_JAJJPG010000119.1:5296-7985 GCF_032907665.1 Intrasporangium sp. | reverse complement strand
CACCATCGTGCCCGCCGACCTGCTCATCGTGGCCATGGGCGCCGAGCCGGACACCGGGTGGCTGCGAGGCTCCGGCATCCCCCTCGACGACGGTGTGCTCGTGGACCACTTCGGTGTGGCCGCCCCGGGCATCGTGGCGGCGGGCGACGTCGCCCGGTGGCCACATCCCTGGGACGAGCACCGCACGTTCCGGGTCGAGCACTACAACGGAGCGCTCTCCCAGGGGTCACATGTCGCCGGAACCCTGCTCGGAGACGCCCGGCCCCATGAGCACCTGCCGTCCTTCTGGGCCCACATCCACGGGCTCCGCCTCCACTCGGTCGGTTTCACAGGCGCCCGTTACCGCTTCGACCTTGTGAGGCAGGGCGTCGACGGCCGCTTCCTGGCCGAGTACCGCGACGGAGACCGGGTCGTCGGGGCGATCACCCACGGCCACGTCCGTGAGCTCGTTCGCTACCGGAGCACCATCACCGCGGAGCTCGGGAGGAGCGGCACCAAGCCGTATGCCGCTGAGCCGGCGGGGCGGCATACGGCCGAGGTGAGTGGGCGGTCACCGGAGGACGTCACGGCGTGAGGACGACCTTCGTGCAGTGGTCCTCCTTGTTCTTGAACATCGCGTAGGCCTCCGGGGCCTGCTCGAGGGGGAGCCGGTGGCTGACGATGTAGGTGGGGTCGATCTCGCCACTGCGGATGCGGTCGAGGAGCGGTCGCATGTAACGGTGGACGTGGCACTGCCCGCTCTTGATCGTCAGCGACCGGTTCATGATCGAGCCGATGGGGAACTTGTCGACGACCCCGCCATAGGCGCCCATGATCGACACGGTGCCGCCGTTGGCGCACGCGAGGATCGTCTCGCGCAGGGCGGCCGGTCGCTCGGTCTGCAACCGCAGCAGCTGCTTCCCCTTGTCGTAGAGCTCGACTGGTGTGACGTCGGTGTGCGCCTCCATGCCCACCGCGTCGATGCAGTGGTCCGGGCCCCGTCCAGCCGTGAGCTCGCGCAGCTCGCCGAGCACGGAGGTCTCCTCGTAGTTGAGGGTCTGTGCATCCGCGTGCTCCGCGGCCATGGCCAGACGCTCCGGGAGACGGTCGATGACGATGACCTTGCTCGCGCCGAGCAGGGACGCGCTCAGCGCGGCGAACTGGCCGACCGGCCCGGCCCCCCAGATCGCGACGACGTCGCCTGGCTGGATCCCGCACAGCTCGGCGCCCATGTAGCCCGTCGGCAGGATGTCGCTGAGGAAGAGGACCTGCTCGTCGGTGAGGTCGTCCTCGATCTTGAGCGGACCGACGTCGGCGAAGGGAACCCGGACGTACTCCGCCTGCCCACCCTGGTAGCCGCCGGTCAGGTGGGAGTAACCGAAGATCCCGGCGGGGGAGTGCCCCATGAGCTTCTCGGCCTGAGCGGCGTTCGGGTTGGAGTTCTCGCACAAGGACCACAGGTCCCGCTCGCAGGCGTGGCACGCCCCGCACGCGATGGGGAACGGGACGACGACGCGGTCGCCGACCCGAAGGTTGGTGACGGCGGAACCCAGCTCGACGACCTCACCCATGAACTCGTGACCGAGGACGTCCCCCGGGACCATGCTCGGGATGTAGCCGCCATAGAGGTGCAGGTCGGAGCCGCAGATGGCGGTGCTCGTCACGCGGATGATGGCATCCCGGCTGGACAGTAGCTGCGGATCGGCGACGTCGCGCACGGTGACGTGGTTCGGCGCGTCCCAGCAGAGGGCCCTCATCGGTCGTTCTCCTTGTTGAGCTCGTGGTCGCCCCGGTCCCGAATGTCGTCCGTGGCCGGTTGGGCATGCCGCTGCACGACCGCGTGCTTCGCCTTGATGCCGTCGGGCAGGGCGTCGCTGCGGACGACGTCCCCCGTCTCGAGGACCTGCTTGAACCGGCGCAGGTCGTCACGGACCTGCTGCTCGGGCTCCTCTCCGAGGAGCTTGGCGATCGTCTGGCCGATCCTTCCGCCCGAGACGTCGTAGTGCAGGGCCACACTGACCTCGGTCCCACGGTCACCCGGTGCGGGCGCGAAGTGGACGGTGCCCGAGTTGTCGATGTCGGCACCGGGCAGGCTGCGCCACGAGATCCGCTGACCCGGCTCGTCGCCGGTCATCTCCGCCTCCCATCGCACGGTCTTGCCGAAGGGTGCCGTCGCCACCCACGTGGAGCGG
Organism: Intrasporangium sp.; assembly: GCF_032907665.1. GTDB lineage: Bacteria > Actinomycetota > Actinomycetes > Actinomycetales > Dermatophilaceae > Intrasporangium. The sequence continues at coordinate 5,814 of NZ_JAJJPG010000119.1, read as the reverse complement.
TTGTCGTCCGAGGTGGTGACGGACTCGAGGTGCGTCATGAAGGTCGGCAGGTGCGCGAAGTCGCGCCAGTAGGCATAGACCTCGTCGGGTGGTCGGTTCACCGTGACCGACGCCCTGAGGGAGAGCGGCCCCGGGCGGCCCTTGCCGTGCTGGTCCGTCCGTCTGCGCCTGCTTCGCACTGCCACGGCGGCGCCGAGGGCAGCGAGAGCGAGAGCCGCCGCCGTCCCGGCTCCTGGCGCGCGCTCGGTGGACCTGTCGGGAGTGTTCATGACTCACCTCTCCCGGCGCGCCGGTCGCGCCGTGACCATCAGGGTTCGCGGATCATGTGGTGCCCTACCCGATCGCCGCCTCGAGGCACCCAGCCACCCGCCCCCACTCCGTCGAGTGGCCCCAAATGCAGGGGTGCGGGCCGGCTTTCGTGGCCACTCGACGTGGGCACCGGCGCTGGTGTGGGGGTCGCTGACGTGGGGCTCGTTGACCTGTGGCTCGGTGGTGGTCGAGTGGCCCCAAATGCAGGG
>NZ_JAJJPG010000119.1:0-5196 GCF_032907665.1 Intrasporangium sp. | reverse complement strand
CGTGGGGCTCGTTGACCTGTGGCTCGGTGGTGGTCGAGTGGCCCCAAATGCAGGGGTGCGGGCCGGCTTTCGTGGCCACTCGACGTGGGCACCGGCGCTGGTGTGGGGGTCGCTGACGTGGGGCTCGTTGACCTGTGGCTCGGTGGTGGTCGAGTGGCCCCAAATGCAGGGTGTGGGTCGGCATTCGTGGCCACTCGACGTCGGGCTGAGTGGGGGCTGAGTGGGGTCAGGGGCGGTGGGCAGGTGTGCGGGGAAGGGTCAGTGTGAAGGTCGAGCCCTGACCCGGTCCATCGCTGTCCGCCACGAGGCTGCCGCGGTGGGCGTCGGCGATGGCGCGGCTGATCGTCAGGCCGAGGCCGGACCCGGCCCGCTGCCGGTCCCTCGCGCTGTCTCCGCGGTAGAACCGCTCGAAGACGTGCAGAAGTTGGTCCGTGTCGATCCCATCACCCGTGTCTGCGACGGAGATCTCGACCGAGTCGCCAACTGCCAGGGCGGACAGTCGCACCGACCCACCTCGAGGGGTGTGGCGCAGGGCATTCGCCAGCAGGTTGTCGAGCACCTGGCCGATACGCCGCGGGTCGACCTCGACCTGCGACCGGGCGGCGGCAGCGTCATCGGCGACGAGCTCGACGCCCTCCTGCGCGAAGTCCTCCCGCCTGGCCTGCACCGCTGACCACATGAGGTCGCGGACCGGCGTCGGCGACACATCGAGGGCCAGACGTCCCTCCTCGGCCCGGGACACGTCGTCGAGGTCGGCGGCCAGACGGGCCAGGCGCTGGGTCTGCTCGGTGATGACGCGCTCTGTGTCGGCGCTCCACGTCGTGACTCCGTCGCGCAGCCCCTCGCAGTAGACGGTGAGTGTGGCGATCGGCGTGCGCAGCTCGTGGGCCAGGTCGGAGAGCAGCCTGCGTCGCGTGTCCTCCGTCTGCTCGAGCCGGCTTGCCATGAGGTTGAAGGCGCGGCCGAGCTCGTCGAACTCGACGCCCGATCCGGAGGCATCGACCCGGGCCCCGAGGTGACCACGCGACACCTCACGGGCGGCGTCGGCCAGGGCGCTGAGCGGCGCCCGCATCCGACCGGTCACGTGCCACGTGACCGCGGCCGCGCAGGCGAGTGCAATGACGAGGGCGACGCCGAGGGAGACGAGGGAGGCGTCGCTGTAGGCCTCCTCGATGTGTGCGAGCTCGGGTGAGTTCGGGGCGTGTCCGGCCTCGAGCAGGTGCTGATGGAAGAGCGGTGGTCCGACGAAGGCCGCGACCACCGCCGCCGTGAGGACGCTGGCCAGGAGCACGAGCACCTGGGCGAACATGAGCCGCGAGGCCAGCCCGCGACCTCTGCCGGTGGCCCTGGCCCGCTGGTCACCGCCCAGTGTCATGATGCTCGATCTCATCCCGCTCAACCCTTGCCCATGCGGTAGCCGACGCCGCGAACCGTCTCGATGTACCGCGGCGCGGCGGGATCATCACCGAGCTTGCGGCGGATGTGGCCCACGTGGACGTCGACGATGTGCTCGTCACCGACCCACGCGACGTCCCAGACCTCGTCGATGAGACGGCGCCGCGAGAACGCGTAGTTGGGGCGACCCGAGAGGACGTCGAGGAGGTCGAACTCGGTCCGGGTCAGCGGGGCCGTCTCCCCAGCCACGGAGACGGTGCGTCTCGCCGGGTCGATGGACAGGTCGCCGAAGACCCTGGCCGGCTCTTCCTTCGGCGCGGAGCCGGACCCGGCCACTCCGAGCGAGGAGCCGGTGCTCCGGCGTGGGCGACGCAGGACCGCTTGGACGCGAGCGACGAGCTCTCGGGCGCTGAACGGCTTGGTGATGTAGTCGTCCGCCCCGACTGACAGTCCGACGATGCGGTCGACCTCGTCGCCGCGAGCGGTGAGCATGAGGACGTAGCAGTCCGAGAAGGTCCGCACCTGACGGCAGACCTCGACCCCGTCGAGTCCCGGCAGCCCGAGGTCGAGCACGATGACGTCGGGGTCGAGCTCCCGCGCGATCGTCACGGCGTCGGGACCGGTGAAGGCCTCGGACACCGAGTAGCCGGCCCGCGTGAGGTACGTGCCGATCATCTGCGCCAGGGCGCGTTCGTCGTCGACCACGAGGACGCGTGAGGAGGATGCGACGGCTTCGACCGCAGGTGACTCCATCCGGCCAGTCTGCTCGCTCGCCGAGCCCGCGTGCCGGTGCGCCGGCTTGGCCGCGCGGAACTTCGTCAAACCTTCATGGAATACCTCGGGGCCTCCTGACCTCCCCGGCGCAGGATGGATGTCAAGCAGTTCCCGAACCTCGTGAGGAGGCGTTGGCCATGTGGGGACACGGATGGGACTACGGCCCGGGCTGGTGGATGTGGGGCCTCATGCTCCTGGGCACCATCGGCTTCTGGCTGCTCGTTGCGTACATCGTGCGGACAGTCGTCCTCGGGCGGCGGACGAACGAAGCCCCCTCGGCACAGACGTCCACCGAGCCGCTGCGGCTACTCGACGAGCGACTCGCCCGCGGCGAGATCGACGTCGAGGAATACGAGCGGACGCGGGACATCCTGAGACACGCGCACTGAGGGTCCGTATCACTCGCCGCTGCAGGAATGGAACCATCAGGGAAACGGTTGTGCGGATATACCCCCTAGGGGTATTGTTGGGAGTCCCAGCCGAACTCTGGAGAAGTGATGACTGCACAAACGGTGTTGCACGTCGGGGGCCTGCACTGGGCCACATCCGAGCCGGCGATCGAGAAGGCCCTGATGAACCGACCGGGCGTCAACGCGGTCGAGGCGAATGCCGTGTCACAGACGGCGACGGTGGAGTTCGACCCAGACAGGACGAGCGTCGAGCAGCTCGCGGCGTGGGTGCGCGAGTGCGGCTACCACTGCGCCGGCGAGTCAGTACCGACGCACGTGTGCCCCCCGATGGACAAGCACGCCGACGGGCCCCACGACCACGAGCAGCGTGGGCACACGGACCCCGGCCACTCGAGCACCCACCCGGCCCAGCACATGGAGCACAAGGAAGCTCAGCGGCATACACCCGATGACGACCACGCCACCCACCCGGGTGCACCGGCCACGCATTCGCCCCACGACATGATGGGGCACGGCGGCCACGCCGGCATGTCGATGGAGGACATGGCCCGCGACATGCGCAACCGCTTCGTCGTCGCGGCGATCCTGTCCCTCGCGATCATGCTCTGGTCGCCGATGGGTCGCGACATGCTCGGCTTCGGCGTCCCCGCGCCGTTCGGGCTGCGCGACGACGTGTGGGGGCTCATCCTCAGCCTGCCGGTCGTCTTCTACTCCGGGTGGATCTTCTTCGACGGGGCAGTCCGAGCCCTGCGCAACCGCACGCTCGACATGATGGTCCTCGTCGCGGTCGCGATCGGCGCGGGCTGGCTCTACAGCGTCTACGTCACCGTGACCGGTGGGGGAGAGGTCTTCTACGAGGCCGCGGCGATGCTGACGACGTTCGTCCTGCTCGGCCACTGGTTCGAGATGCGGGCTCGTGGCGGCGCGAACGACGCGATCCGCGCCCTCATCGACCTCGCACCCCCGATGGCGACGGTCCTGCGCGACGGCGAGCCCGTCGAGGTGCCGACCGCCGAGGTCGTCGTCGGCGACCTGGTGCTCGTCCGGCCGGGGAGCAAGGTGCCGGTCGACGGCACCGTCGAGGACGGCCAGTCGGACGTGGACGAGTCGATGGTCACCGGCGAGAGCCTGCCCGTCGCGAAATCCGTTGGGTCACAGGTCATCGGTGCGTCGATGAACACCACCGGGACGATGCGAGTGCGCGCGACGAAGGTCGGCGCCGACACGGCGCTCGCCCAGATCGTCGCGCTCGTCCAGGAGGCCCAGAACTCCAAGGCGCCCGGTCAGCGACTCGCGGACCGAGCCGCGTTCTGGCTCGTGCTCGTTGCCCTCATCGGTGGTCTGGCGACCTTCCTCACCTGGCTGGGGATCGGCGCCGACGTCCAGGTCGCGCTGCTGTTCGCCATCACCGTCGTCGTCATCACCTGCCCCGACGCGCTCGGCCTCGCGACCCCCACGGCGATCATGGTCGGCACCGGCCTCGGGGCCAAGCGAGGCGTGCTCTTCAAGAACGCCACCGCGCTCGAGAGCTCGGCCCGGATCGACACCGTCGTGATGGACAAGACCGGCACGCTGACCAAGGGCGCGCCCGAGGTGACCCGGGTGGTCACGGAGGGCCTTCCCGAGGCGGAGGTGCTGCCGCTCGTCGCCGCGGTCGAGAAGGAGTCCGAGCACCCGCTCGCCGCGGCCGTCGTGTCGTATGCCGCTGGGCTCAGTCTCGCAGGCGAGGTGGCCACCGGTTTCCGCAACGTTCCGGGCCACGGTGCCGTCGCCGAGGTGCGTGGACACCGCGTCGTGGTGGGCAACCGCAAGCTCATGGAGGCCGAGGGCGTCGAGCTCGGTGGGCTGCTCGCCCGGCGTGACGAGCTCGCGGCCGCCGGCCAGACCGCGGTGCTCGTCGGCGTCGACGGCACGGGTGTCGCCGTGATCGGCCTCGCCGACGCGGCGCGCGAGACCTCGGCCGAGGCGGTTCGCGCCCTCCACGATCTCGGAGTGCGGGTCGTCATGCTCTCCGGGGACAACCAGGCCACGGCGGAGCGGATCGCCGGCCAGCTCGGCATCGACACGGTCATCGCCGAGGTCCTCCCCGGTGACAAGGCGGCGAAGGTCGCGGAGCTGCAGCAGCAGGGCCGCTCGGTCGCCATGGTCGGTGACGGCGTCAACGACGCACCAGCCCTGGCGCAGGCCGACCTCGGGATCGCGATCGGCGCCGGCACCGACGTCGCCATCGAGACCGCCGACGTCGTGCTCATGCGATCCGACCCGCTCGACGTGCCGACGGCGCTGCGCGTCGGTCGTGGGACCTTGCGCAAGATGCGCCAGAACCTCGGCTGGGCGGTCGGGTACAACGCCGTCGCGCTGCCGATCGCGGCGGGTGTCTTCGCTGCCTGGGGACTGACGCTGCGACCCGAGGTCGCTGCGCTGTCGATGTCCGGGTCGAGCTTCATCGTGGCCGTCAACGCCCTCATGCTCAAGCGGCTCCCCCTGCCGGAGCCGGACGCAACCGCGCCGGACGTGACGCCCGAGGACGCACCCGAGTCGCGTGCGACCGCGTCACCTTCACCGGACCTTCATGGACCCTTCGTCGAACGGTGAAGGCGCTCGGGGAGAGTAGGGG
>NZ_JAJJPG010000118.1:0-10569 GCF_032907665.1 Intrasporangium sp. | reverse complement strand
GCGATGACGATCGTGTAGGCGAGCCCGAGGTTCGCGGTCCACGCCGAGGGTGCGTCGGCCAGGGCCGAGGTGATGTCCTCGGGGCCCTCGACGAGCAGAGAGAGGGCCAGCAGGGGAACCGGAGGGATGACCGTCATCCACATCATGAACCGAAAGGGCGAGTCCGGCTGGGCCTGCCGCGAGCAGACGTTGCCGATCGCCCAGCCGAGCGCGCCCGCGACGACGAGCGCGACGGGGAGCACCGAGACGGCAATGCCCCGGTAGGCCGCGATGACCCCGAGACCCGCCAGCGCCACGGCCACCCCCGCCATGGTGGCCCGGCCGGGGCGCTCGTGGAGGAAGAGAGCGGCGAGGACCACCGTGAACGGTGCCGACGCCTGGAGGACGAGGGAGGAGAGACCGGCCGGCATGCCCAGCGCCATGCCGAGGTAGAGGAAAGCGAACTGGAGGACGCCGAAGCCGAGGCCGTAGCCGAGCAGCCACCGCCACGCGACCCGCGGGCGCCGCACGAACAGGACAGTGGGGACCGCGAGCAGGAGGAACCGGATCGAGGCGAGGAGGAAGGGCGGGTAGTGCTCGAGCGACGCGTGGATGGCAACGAAGTTGACCCCCCAGATCACCGCGACCGCGCCGGCCCAGAGCAGGTCGCGTCGCTGGGTTCCGAGGTCCATGCGTCCACGATGGCGGGTTCTCAAAGACCAAGTCCATCGAGACTTTCTGGCAAGGTCTTGTAGTTTCCCTTCATGGATGTGCGGCGCCTGGGACTGCTTCGTGAGCTCGCCCGACGATCGACGGTGACCGAGGTCGCGCGGACCCTGAACCTCACCCCGACGGCTGTCTCCCAGCAGCTCAAGCTGCTCGAGCGCGAAGCCGGCCTGCCCCTCTTGCGCCGGGTCGGCCGTCGGGTCGAGCTCACCGCGGCCGGACGGGAGCTCGTCGACGCCTCGATGGACGTGGAGGTGTCCCTGGCGCGGCTACGCGGACGCTGGGACGAGTACCGCGGCGACGTGCGCGGCACGGTGCGGGTCAGTGTCTTCCCCACCGCGGGACAGCTGCTGCTCGCTGGGACGGTTCGTCGACTCGAGGCGTGGCCGGACGTCTCGGTGGAGATCGTCGAGGCGGACCTGCACGGCGACCGCTATCCGGAGCTCGTCGACGACGTCGACCTCGTCGTCGGGCACCATGCGACCCAGCTCGCGGCGCCTGCTGTGGGCCAGGCGATTCCGAGAGCGAGCAGTCGACCACCGCGCACCTGGCAGGGTCTGACCGTGACCGGGCTCCTCGTCGAGCCGCTCGACGTCGCGGTCGCACCGGGTCACCGGTTGGGCAGCCGCCGGTCGGTGCGGCTCGCGGACGTGCGACGCGAGACCTGGGTGAGCGTCCCTGAAGGCTGGCCCTTCGACGACGCCCTGCACCGGTGGTTCGCGGCCGTGGACGGAGGGCCACAGGTGGCCCACCGCTTCACCGACCTGCGTCTCCAGGAGTCCTTCGTCGCAGCGGGTCTCGCCGTCGCGCTCCTGCCGCGCTTCGCCGCGGACGACCGGGAGGGGGAGCGTCTCCGCCTCCTGCCGACGCGCGACCTCGCGCTGGGCCGCCGCATCGCGGTCCTGTCGCGGCGCGACCACGCCGAGCGCGCCGTCACCCGCGTGGTCCGGGAGGCGCTCGTTGCTGAGGCCCGCTCACTCGTCTCCTCCGACTGAGCGCAGCAGCGCCGGACCCCTGAAACACGTCGCCCCGGGCCCGCGACTTCGACCGGGGGAAATGCGCTGCGAACGGGTGGCGGGCGCGAATAGACTGTCGATCGCATAGGAGCCGACGGGGCATGGTCGGGAGGGCATGGACGGGCCCGTAGCGCAGCGCGAGTGGCCTCTCGTTGCGCGGCAGGAGGAGCTGGGGCTGCTGACGGAAGCGGTCGCGGCCGGAGCCGCCACTCCCTCGGCGAGTGAGCCAGTCGCCCCCGCCGGGGCCATCATCTTCGCTGAGGCGGGCGTGGGAAAGACCCGGCTCATGCGCGAAGCCGTCGCGATGGCAGCCGACAGGGGCCACCCCACCGCGTGGACAACAGCCACCCGTTCCTCGGCAATGACACCGTTCTCGGCGCTGGTCCCCGTCGTCCCAGAGGCCAGGCTCGACGGGCACGACGCCGCGCTGTCCCTGCACAGGGCATTCGCCGAGGCCGTCGCTGCGCGATACGGGAGCCGGCGCCTCGTGCTCGCGGTCGACGACGCCCAGCTGCTCGACAACGGCAGTGCCGGACTGCTGCTCAGCCTGGTGCTGTCGCAGACCGTCACGCTCCTCGCCACCGTTCGTCTCGGCGAACCGGTCGACGACGCCGTCACCATCTTGTGGAAGGACGGGCTCTGTCGACGGCTCGACCTGCCTCCCTTCGCACCGGCCGAGATTGGCGACCTGGTGCGCCGCGCCCTAGGTGGCGACATGGCACAGCGGGACATCGAGCGCCTGGTACGGGTGAGCGCAGGGAACGCTCTCTTCACTCGGGAGCTGGTCCTCGCGGCGATCGACACCGGATCGTTGCGTGAGGTGGACGGCATCTGGCGGTGGGACGGCCGGGTTCCCCTGACACCCCGGCTCGTCGACGTCGTCAGTCAGCGTCTGGAGGGTCTGACAGCGGAGCAACGGACAGCGCTCGGCCTGGTCGCGATCGGCGACCCGCTGCCGTTGCCCGTTGCCGAGAAGGTGACGGACGTGATCCGGCTCGCCGGTCTGGAGGGTGCGGGGTTGCTGCGGATCGAGGAGCAGACCGTCGCGACCCCCTCCGGCGCCATCGGTCCGACCGTCACACCGGCGATGCTGCGTCTGGGTCACCCGCTCTACGGCGAGATCCTGCTGGGTCAGCTGGGTGCGGTCGAGACCCGCCGCCTCATGCGCACCGTGGCCGATGCCGTCGAGTCTCAGCCGTCACTGACCGCCGACGATGCCATGCGGATCGCCTCGTGGCGCCTGGAAGCCGGTGGCGACGTCACCGCTGAGGCGTTGCTCGCAGCCGCGGCGACTGCCGATCGACGCTTCGACAACGCGCTGGCCGAGCGACTCGCCCGCGGCTCCCTCGAGCGCGGAGGCGGACCGCCGGCGGCGATCGCGGTCGCTCGGGCCGCGAACGGCCAGAACCGCTTCGATGCCGCCGAGGCCGTGCTCGCCGACGTGGAGGACGCTGTGCTGGCCACGGATGACTGGTCCGCCTCGGGGATGGACCTCCGCCGGGCCTACCTCGCCGCCCGCTCCACCGCCTTGTTCCACGGGTTGAGCAGACCCGACGAGGCCCTCGCCATGCTCGACCGGATGGCCGCCCGTCATCGTGACAAGCCGACCCTGCACCATGTTGCCGGCTATCGCACCCGAGTCCTCATCGACGGGGGGCGCCTGCAGGAGGCCGTCGAGCTGGCCGACGAGGTTCTCGACGACCCCGACGTCGATGACACCAGCGTCCTCCTGTGCGCCTCGACGAAGAGCCAGGCTTTGATCGACCTCGGCCTCACCCGGAGCGCGGCTCCACTCCACGAGCGGTTGAATGCGCTCGGGGCCGAGTACGTGCCGGGTCTGGGACAGGCCGGGATCATCGCCGCGCTTCAGTCGCTCCAGTGCCAGTACTACGACGGGCGGGCAACCGAGCTCATCTCACAGCTCCAGATGTACGACGACATGCTGGCTGCCACGGGCGACGAAGGGCAACGCGGACTCGTCTGGATGTCGCTCGGTCTGGCCCAGTTGCTGCGTGGCACACCGGTGAGCGCCCGCCGGACCTTGCGGAGCGCGGTGGCCACCCTCAGCGCCTGGGACTTCGCCGGGAACCGGGCCTGGGCCCTGGCAATGCTGGCGCAAGCCGAGGCGCTCTCCGGAGACGTCGTCTCCGCCCGGCGGGCCCGGCAAGCCAGCCGGGAGATCGACGTCACCGGCCGGATCGTCCGCTACGACCCCGACTTCGTCACCGCCGACGCGCTCATCGCGGTCGCCGACGGACACCTCACTCGGGCTGCGGAGATCGCCGCAGCCGGCGCGGCAGTGGTGGGCGAGCCACACGTCAACCGAGCCCGGCTGCTGCACCTGGCTCTGCGTCTGGGAGCTGCGCCGGCCGAGATCGCAGGCCAGCTGGTCGATGTGGCAGCGGTGACCGAGTGCGACCTGCCCACGCTCTACCACGCCCACGCCGCCGGGCTCGCGTCCGGCGACGGCGTAGCCTTGGAAAGCCTGGTCGACGAGTTCGAGTCGCGGGGGATGTGGCTGGTGGCAGCCGAGGTCGCAGCACAGGCGTCCGCAGCGCACGCGCGGGCAGCGGTGCGAGCCGGAGCGGCCAGGACGGCGGCCCGGAGCAGGTCGCTGGCGATGCGCTGCGAGGGCGCCCGCACGCCCGCGCTCACCCTGGAGAACGACTCAACGGCCGCGGCGCTCTCACGACGGGAGCGGGAGGTGGCGCACCTCGCTGCCACGGGCCTGACCAACCTCGAGATCGCCCAGCAGCTGTCCCTGTCGGTCCGGACCGTCGAGTCCCATCTCTACCAGTCGTTCGCCAAACTGGGGATCAGCCACCGCGAGGACCTGTCCGGGGTGCTCGGCGTCGGTCCCGCCGCCTCACCCGAAAACCAGTAGTCGGCTACTGAGAGGCTCCGACCTCGTCGCTCGTATCGTCGCCGGGACTGTTCGGGCGACGAGCGCGGTTAACGAGGGGGCGAGGGCCGATGAGCGATGACACACGGACATCAGGTCGTACCGGTGCGTTGACAAGCACCGCGAAGGCACGCAGGCGCCGAAAGTGGTGGTTGTCCGGACTCATCTGCGTGGGCGTGGCGCTCCTCGGCCTGCTCATGGGCTCGCCTCCGGGCGCTGTGGCTGCCGACACCTTCGACTTCCGCATCGGCAGCCTTCCCGCCGGCGAGCCCGACACCATCCCGTTGCAGAGCCGGACCTACTGGTCCGCCGTCCCGGCGATCGAGGCTGCTGACCCCACCGTGGTCAACCAGATCCCGATCGCCAGTCTGCTCGGCACGTCGACGATCACGCTGCACGACGCCACGGTGGAGATCCACGAGCCGACGACGTCCATCGCCATCCGGGGTTCGTCGGACGACTTCCCCGGCGCCTCTGCGCAGGCACCCGCCGACGTGCTCGTCCTCTTCGACTGGCTCGGCGGGAGCGAGGAGGAGGCGAGCGTCGTGGTCTCCGGCCACCTCGCGGCCACCACCCTGGCCGGCGCGCTCGGCGACGCAGCGGGCCTCTCGGGTGTCGACGTGGACCGCCGCACCGTCACCGTCGCCACCCTCGCCGAGAACATCGAGACGAGTGCGCCGGACTACGTCGGCCGCCCCGCGAACCTCCCGCCCGCCGCCGCCGCCTTCTTCCGAGCGGTGTATGGCCCGGGCGACCTGCCCGGTCCGATCGTCCCCGTTCTCGAGCACCCGGACGAGCGCGTCTTCCTCAGCCTGGGACTGGGTCTCGGCACCTTCCCGGATGTCGCCACGGACGCGTTCGGGTGGGGGGACGACGACCGGGCGGTGCTCGAGGGCAGCCTCGGTATCGGCTTCGGCGTACCCTTCGAACCATCCGCCTCGACCTGGCGCCTGAGCGGCCTGCTCCCCACATCGCCGGCCGAGAGCGCGCTCATGCCCGACTGGCTGGATTTCGTCGACGCAGCTCGATGGCGGGGCCAGATCGCCTATGACGCGCAGGCCTCCCGGGTGGCCTTCACCGCCGCGGTTGATGCCACGTTCGAGCTGTTCAATCCCCAGACCGTGACCCTTCAGGCGCAGATCGCGTTCGCGCCGAGCAACCCCGCTGATATCAGCGTGGACGTGGTCGGGGTGCTGGCAGGCGAGTGGCCGGCGCCGTTCGGCGTCGACTGGCTCGACGTCGACCGATTGCAGGTCACGGGCACATTCGCGAGCACGACCGGCGACGACGGCAAGCGGAAGACCACGGTGGGGTTCGGAGTCTTCGGGCACGCACTCGTCGCGGGCAAGGACGTGACGGTCAACGTGACCGGACAGCTTGCCGCGAGCCGGCCAAGTGGCACCATCGAGGTCCGGATGAACGACACCATCACGGCCGCCGAGGTGCTCGACCTCGTCGAGGCCGATGAGATCGACGGAATCGACCTCGGCCCGCTCGCCCTGCCTGACAGCCTGCCGCCCGACCACCTCGACGCCCAGATCGACAACGTGTCGATCCGGGTCGACTTCGGGCCTGCGGAGATCGGCTCTCCTCCGGTGACGCGGACCGTCCCGACGGTGTCAGTGGCAGGTTCTGTGCAGGTCACCCTCCCCGTGGGCGGAGGCATCCCGCTCGGCGCCAACCTCTTCCTCTCGGTGGGCGGGGACCGCCAGGTCACCGTCGCGGCACGGGCCGACTCGGACCTGCCACTGAGCTCGCTCCTGCCCGGCGTGGACATCCCCGAGGTGTTCGACCTCACGCTGGCGAGCGAGGACGGGGCCGCCAGCTTCGGGCTGCTGTTCACCACCAAGGCGATCGATGCCCAAATCAACAACCTCCCCGTCGCGATGCGTCGGTTCCTTCGGCCCCTGCACGGCTACACCGAGGACGACGCCAGCCCGTTCGAGGTGTCGATCCCAGCCGGCTTCTCGGTGCTCGGTAGCCTCGAGCTGCCCGAAGAACTCACCGACATCGTGGATCGCCTGGGCTGGCAGTCCCGGGTGACAGCCCGGGGCACCCTGCCCCTCGTGCCGTCCGCGCCACCCACGGCGAATTTGGAGCTGGAAGTGGCACTGCAGTCGGCCGACCTGCTGCCCGAGATCATTCATCAGGTCGACGGCTCGATCGTCCTGACTGGGACGGCCCAACAGGGCGACACCGGCCCCTCGATCTCGGTCGAGTTCGTCGGTGACCTCCACCTCCGCCTCCCGGCCGGCCTGCCCTCCGAGGTCGCAGGACCCCTCAACGACGCCTTCATCCCGGTCACGGATCACCACACCCTCGCCGACGGCGAGCAGTGCTCGACGGGAGAGCCGCTGCCGGTCGACCGCACCGACACGAGCGACGACCCCGACGTGGCGTGCTACGACATCCTGAGACTCCAAGGACGCTTCTCGATCACTGCGAAGGCGGACGGTTCGGTCGAGCTCGGGATCGATCACCGCATCACAACCCCACATCCGCCCGACCCCTGGTACCCGTTCGGGGTCACCTGGTTCGGCATCGACGAGCTCCGGGCCAAGGGCAGCGTCGTCGCTCGCGCCGACTCACTCGACTTCCAGCTGGGGTTCGAGGGAGACATCGCCTTCGCCGACGACGCCGCCGACCTCCTGGCGGCGGTCCAGCTCTCCGTGAAGGTGATGGCCGAAGCACCGTGGGTGATCGTCGAGCTCGACGGGATCCGCGTCGCCAGCGGCGCCGGGTTCGACACCGGGCACCTGTTGGACCTGCAGCACCTCTTGGTGCAGGCGGCGGGGGGCCCAGCTCCCCGGCTCGACCTCGCGACCATGGGGTTGCCTGATGTCAACCTGCGCAACGTCGACGTCGCCTTCTCGCCCAAGGGCGTGCCCGACCTCTGCATGCCGCAAGGCCTGACCGTTCGAGCCGACCTGTACGTCAACCCCTCCGCCGACGCGCCGCGGGTCGTGCCGACGTGCACGGGTCAGCAGACCGTTGTCCCCGAGAAGGAGGAGGATCGTTGTCTCAACCGTCGGGCGGATGGCTGTCTCGCCAGCGGCGGCCTGCGCGTGTCCACCACCGGGATCTCCGGCATGCTCCAGATCCCGGGCTTCGAGGCCGGACCCATCGAGGTCGACGATCTCGATCTCGAGGTGGTGCTGAGCGTTGCCGACGCACACCTCGTTGCCAGCGGCGGTGCCCGGTTCGTGAACCCGACCGGAGCTCCCCCCGACCCGATCGCCGGCGGGCGCTTCCGGGTCCGGTTCGACCGAAGCAGCTTCACCGCCTTCGGTGACGTCCAGGCCCTCGGCCTGCGTGCGCTGGTGGACACCACCGCCGAGTACGACGTCTGGTCCGCCGGGGTCCCCAACTTCCGACTGCACCTCCTGCTCGCCACCGACCAGTACCACCTTGGCCGCCCCAACCTGGTCTCCCTGCTCGCCGACCAGCTTGACGAGACGCTCAACCCGCTCATCGCCTTGGCCGCGGCGGCCGACGAGGCCCGCGCCCTTGCAGGAGACGCGGACCTCGACAACCTGATCCGGATCGTCGACCACATGGAGGCCGCCGGTATCGAGGTGCCCTCGGAGCTGGAGGCTTTCGTCGACCGCGCGGAGGACTTCGTCGATGTCTGGGACTTCGCGATCGACCATGTCGGCGGGAACACGTTCAACCTGATCATGAATGGCATTCCGTCGTATGGCGGCTGGGAGATCTGCTTCGGCGTCGGACCCTTCGAGGAGTGCATTGACTTCCCGGGTTTCGGCGGCACGGACGGCCTGTGCGACGTCCTTCCCGGCCTCGACGACTGCACCCTCGAGGGCATCGTCGACACCTACGTCATCCCTGCCTACGAGGAGTCGATGGGTGCAGTCGCCGACCTCTCCGGCATCGAGGAGATCACGGACCTGATCGACGGCCTGGTCGGACTGATCGACGACCAGCCACTGCTCAGGCTCAGTTGCGCGGAGCTCTACACCGAGCTGGGCGACGGCGCTGCGTTCGGTGACCTCACGATGGTCGGATCGGTCTTCGGCGTCGACTTCGGCCTCAGCCTCGGCCTGGACGTCACCGATCCGGTCGCGAGCGTGGACGACCTGGTCACGTCCATCATCGAGCAGATCGCGAGCCCCGGAAGCGCCACCTGCCATGGCTTCGAGCATGACCTGTTCACCGCGACGCCGGACGTCGGGGACACGGAGGCGGTGCTCACCACGCTCGTCGTGCCGGAGCTCGTGACCGAGGGTGAGCAGTTCACCTTGGAGGGGTCGTTCAGCCAGCCCGTCGCTGCCGACCACCAGGTGCGGGTTGCCTGGGGTGACGGCCAGGTGGAGGAGGTCACCGTCGCCGTCGGGGAAGCCGACTTCGCGCTCGACCACGTGTACGCCGACGACGACCCGTCATTCACGTCGAGCGACCTGGCCAGGATCGTCGTGTCCGACCTGTCTTCGGGTGCAGGGACCTCCGACGACCTTCGGGAGCTGGAGTCCCACGTGACGATCCGCAACGTGGCACCGGTGATCAGCGGGATCACCTCCGCCGGCCCGGTCGAGGAGGGGCGCCCACAGAGCTTCACCGTCACCTTCGACGACCCGGGCCTGCCCGACAACCACCGGATGAACGTCAGCTGGGGCGACGGTCGCGTGCAGGCGGTGAACGTTCCGGCCGGGCAACGCGCGGTCGCGCTCACCCACACCTACCGGGACGACAACCCGACCGGCACCCCCGTCGATCCCTATCGGCTGCGAATCGTCCTCGCTGACGACGACCAGGGCACGCACTCGCGGACCTTCGACCAGCCGGTCCAGAATGTTGCGCCCGCGGACCTCGACGTGGAGATCGTCACCGAGGAGCTGATCGAGGGCCAGGCTGTCGAGTTACACGTCGCTTGGACGGACCCCGGCCTCCAGGACGGCCACTCGATCATCGTCGACTGGGGCGTCGGCGAGGGCTTCCGCAGGGAGGTCGCGGTCCCGATCGGCGACCGGGAGGCGATGATCCGCCACGCGTGGGGCGACAACGGCTTGTTCGACGTCACCATCGCCGTCATCGACGACGACACGGGCATCGTGCAGACGACGATCCCCGTCGAGGTCGACAACGTCGATCCCGACGTCGGGATCGACCGGTCGACGACGTTCGATACTCCAGGCGGCCCGACGTTCCTGACCCGGGTCGACGTGCCGCTCGAGATCGGCGCCAATGTGTCCGACCCGGGCAGCGACGACGAGACGCTCACCTGGACGTGGGGCGACGGCGCTCCGGCCGACGCGGTCACCGACCTGGTGAACCCACCGGCCGCCGATCCCCTGCCCAGTCCGTCCATCCAACCGCGCGACGTGTCGGCCTCGGCCGTCCACACCTACCTGCTCAACTGTCTCTACTTCGTCGACGTCGCTGCCGAGGACGACGATGCCGGAACCGCCCTCGAACGGGCCCCGGTCGTCGTGGTCGGCGACGCGGACTGGGTTGGGCCCCGCGGATGGTGGTACGAGGAGTACGCGCACATCGGAGACGAGCGGCCCTCGGACCCGTTCGACGAGCGGGAGAAGGGGTGTGCGTTGGCGATCGCTGCTCACATGAGTGGGGTGCTCGGTGAGATCACCCCGCTGGTCGGACCATCGGACGCGGTCACTGTCCTTGCGCCCAACGCGATGTCCCGCGCGGCACAGTTCGACAGGGAGCTGCTCGCGGTGTGGCTGAACTACGCCACGGGGAGTCTCGGGAGCGATGCCGACGGGCAGATCTTGTCGCAGTTTGCCGACGCCGTCGCCGAGGCGGAGCAGGTGCGGCTCGATGCCACCGCGACCGACGACGAGCTCCTGCGGGCCACGCTGAGCCTGCAGTCGCTTGCCCAACAGCAGTGAGGCGTGCCTGAGCCGGCCCCTCGGCCGAACCGCGGGCGTGAGCGGTTCGGCCGCAGGTCACCGGGACGTATGCCGCTGAGCC
>NZ_JAJJPG010000117.1:0-10669 GCF_032907665.1 Intrasporangium sp. | reverse complement strand
CGATCTGGTCGAACGCCGGGTAGACGAAGCCGTCGAACTGGATCTCGCAGACCGGCCGGTAGCCGCGTAGGGCAAGGCCGACCGCCGTGCCGACGATGCCCGACTCGGCGAGCGGCGAGTCGATGACGCGCTCCTCACCGAAGTCCTTCTGCAGGCCCTCCGTGATGCGGAAGACGCCGCCGAGCTTGCCGATGTCCTCCCCGATGAGAACGACCTTGGAGTCCCGCTCCATCGCCTTGCGCAGGCCGCTCGTGATGCTCTTGCCGAGGGTGACCTTCTCGAGCGCCATCAGTTCGCCTCCTCGAAGCTCGCCTGGTAGGCCAGGTAGGCAGCGCGCTCGGCCTCCATGACCGGGTGGTCCTCCGCGTAGATGTGGTCCCACATCGTCTCTCCCGGCGGCGTCGCCATGGTGATGCAGCCCTCACGGAGCTCGGCGGCGAAGTGGTCCGCCTCCTCGTCGACCTGGGTGAAGAAGGAGTCGTCGGCCCAGCCCTCCCGGGACAGGTAGGTCTTGAGCCGCAGGATCGGGTCGCGGAACTTCCACTGCTCGACCTCCGCCGAGACGCGGTACTTCGTCGGGTCGTCGGCCGTCGTGTGTGCACCCATGCGGTAGGTGAAGGCCTCGATGAGCAGCGGGCCGTTGCCGTTGCGCGCCTCGTCGAGGCAGTGCTGCGTCACGGCATACGTCGCGAGGACGTCGTTGCCGTCGACGCGCAGGCCGGGGAAGCCGAAGCCGCGGGCGCGCTGGAAGAGCGGGATGCGGGTCTGCTTGGAGACCGGCTCGGAGATGGCCCACTGGTTGTTCTGGCAGAAGAACACGACCGGGGCGTCGAAGGACGCGGCGTAGACGAAGGCCTCGTTGACGTCGCCCTGGGAGGACGCGCCGTCACCGAAGTAGCAGATGACGGCGGTGTCGCGATCGGGGTCGCCGGTGCCCATGTTGCCGTCCATCTTCACGCCCATGGCGTAGCCCGTCGCGTGGAGCGTCTGGGCGCCGATGACGATCGTGTAGAGGTGGAAGTTGTGCTCCTTGGGGTCCCAGCCGCCCTGGCTCACGCCGCGGAAGAGCTGGAGGGAGCTCTGCGGGTCCATGCCCCGGACGAAGCCGACGCCGTGCTCGCGGTAGGTCGGGAAGCACATGTCGTGCTGCTTGAGGGCGCGGCCCGAGCCGACCTGGGCAGCCTCCTGGCCGAGCAGGCTGGGCCAGAGCCCGAGCTCGCCCTGACGCTGCAGCGCGTAGCCCTCCGCGTCGAGGCGTCGGATGAGGACGAGATCGCGGTAGAAGCTGCGCAGGTCGTCGGGCTGGAGGTCCGCGACGTACTTGTCGTAGTCGGGGTGGGAGATGCGCTCGCCCTCGGGGGTCAGCAGTTGGATCATGTCCGGGCCACCGTCGCCGACTGCGGGGGTCGGCTCGTGCAGCTCGGCGACTACTTTGTCGCTCACTGGGGCTCCTTCACCGGAGTGGAGATCCGGCATTCTGGTCGGGCCGCGCGGGGGTCGCCCGCTGACGGCTGTGTCACACGCGCCCGCCGAGGGTGACGGCGGACACATGAGGGTCCTCGGCACGGAACTTACCGGAGCCCCCGAGGAATCTCACAATGCGGGACGGTGGACGGCCGAGACTCCCCCGTTCCCGGTCGTATGCCGCTGGGCTCGCTGCCGCACCCGAGCGCTCGCTCCCGGGTTGCCGCCGTCGACACCGCGTCGGTCTCACATATCCCTTGCGTGACAAAAGCGCCTGTTCTAGATTCGCTTGCATCATGCAAGTTACCCATGGAAGGGCACTCAGATGAGCAGCGATCTCACCCTGAGCTACACCGTCGAGCAGGACCGCCAGCAGGTCTTCGACGCGATCAACGACGTGCGCGGCTGGTGGGGCGAGGTGGTCGGGGACACCACGACCGTCGGGGCCGAGTGGGTCTACGCCGTCGCCGACATCCACTTCTCGAAGTTCCGGACGACCGCCCTGATCCCCGGCGAGCGAGTGGAGTGGCTCGTCGTCGACAGCCACCTCAGCTTCATCGAGGACAAGCAGGAGTGGACGGGCACGACCGTCCGCTTCGAGATCCAGGAGGAGTCCGGACCGGACGGCCCCACGCGGCTCACCTTCACCCACGTGGGCCTGAGCCCCGAGCAGGAGTGCTTCGGCGTCTGCGACACGGCCTGGCGACAGTACGTCCTCGGCAGCCTGCGGAACCTCATCCGGACCGGCGTGGGAACGCCGGGGGACTTCAGCAACCAGGAGTCACTCGACGCCGCCCTCGCGGGGACCGTGCAGTCGCCCCAGGTCTGAGTGTCAGAGCGACTCGACGACGGCGGTGAGTGGGCCTCCAGCATCGCCGGTGTTCACCGTTCCCTCGGGCTCGATGAGCACGGCGTGGACCTCGTCCTCCGCCACCGGGCAGTGCTCGACGCCGCGGGGGACGACGAAGAGCTGTCCCGGTCCGAGCACCACGTCGCGGTCGCGCAACCGGATCGTCAGGCGACCGGAGATGACGAGGAACAGCTCGTCGGTGTGCTCGTGGCTGTGCCAGACGAACTCGCCCTTGATCTTGACGACCTTGACCTCGTAGTCGTTCAGTCGGGCGACCGCCTTGGGCGACCAGTGCTCCGAGAAGAGCGAGAGCTTGTCCGCAAGGTCGATGACGTCAGCGTCCATGTGTCCAGCATGAGCGCGCCCCGTGCGGCACGCACCCCATTTCCCTCTCGAGCGGGTGGTGTCGACGACGAAACCTCCCCCAAGGTCGAGTGGCCCCGAATGCCGGGGCTTCCCCCTGCATTTCGGGCCACTCGACCGGGTGAGTGTGGACGACGGGGCCTGCCCACTGGTCGAGTGGCCCCGAATGCTCGGGCCCGACCCTGCATTTCGTGGCCACTCGACCTGCATTTCGTGGCCACTCGACGGGCGGGTCAGGTCCGACCGGGGTTGCGGAACCAGTCGTCGTCAGGCGAGGCGTCGGTGAACCCCACCGGTTCAGCGGGTTCGGACGCGGTCGGCCGGGATGACTCGGCGAGCGAGGTCGCCTGCGTCCGCTCACCGTGCACGATGACTCCCCCAGCGCCGCTGCGCCCGGACGTCGGCGCGCGGTCCTCCACTGCGCGGGCCTCCGCGGCGCGGGCCGCTGCCTGCTGCCACACCCGGCGTCCGACGACGACGCCCGGACGCCAGGCCAGGACGACGACCGCAAGAGCAAGCAGCACGACGCTCATCGCCTCGAGCACCCCCGCGGCAGTGTCCTCCACCGAGGTGCCGGCCTCGGGTCCGAACCACCCGGACCCGGCCTGGCCCACGCGTTGGACCAGGGAGTGCAGGGCGTAGGTGCCAACGACCGTCGCGCCGATGGCGCCGAGTGTCCGTGCATGGACTCCGGGCACGAGCAGGAGCAGGGCGGCTGCGGCCAGGCCGACCACGACAACCGCAATGAGCAGAGCCAACAACGGCGTGTTGGCCATGATGGGGCCTTGCTCGACCCCAGCGGGCGGGTCCGCCAGCTCGAACCGACCCCAGCTCCAGACGAGCTGGACGAACTCCTGAGGCTGCGGGAGGTCCTCGAACCCCTCGGCCGGGTCCACCGAGAACGACACCTCAGGCCGGTAGACCACTCTTGCCGTCGGCCAGATGATCGAGGGCGCGAGCGCGATCGCGCCTGCCAGGGCGAGCAGGCCGCTCCATGTCCGGCCCGGGACGACCTTGACGCCCATCCGCCGCCCTCCGTCCCACACCGTCGTCGCCTGGTCTGCTACCGCGCGCCGAACTTCTCGGCGACCTCGAGGAGCCTGGTGTTCGCCTCGGTCTCTCCGATCGTCACGCGGACACCGTCGTCGCCGTACTGGCGCACCATGAGCCCGGCCTCCTCACACGCCTGCGCGAAGGCCGTCGACTCGCCGCCCAGCGGGAACCAGACGAAGTTCGCGTCCGACTGCGGAAGCTTCCACCCCTGGTCCTCGAGCGCCTGGACCACCCGCTCGCGCTCGGCGACGAGGGACTCGACGCGCTCGCTCAGCTCGTCGAAGGCGTCGAGCGAGGCGACCGCCGCGGCCTGGGCAAGAGAGTTGACCCCGAACGGGGTAGCCGTCTTGCGGATCGCCGCCGCGACCTCCGGGTGGGCGACCGCGAAGCCGACGCGGAGCCCCGCGAGTCCGTAGGCCTTGGAGAACGTGCGCAGGACGACGACGTTGGGCCGCTCGCGCCAGACCTCCAGCCCGCGGACGGCCTCCGGGTCCCGGACGAACTCGACGTAGGCCTCGTCGATGACGACGATGACGTCGACGGGCACCCGGTCGAGGAAGGCCTCCAGCTCCGCGCGATGGACCGAGGGCCCGGTCGGGTTGTTGGGCGTGCAGACGAGCACGACGCGCGTGCGGTCGGTGATCGCGTCTGCCATCGCATCGAGCCGGTGGCGCGCGCGGTCGTCGAGCTCGACCATGACGGGCGTGGCCCCAGCCAGCTGCGTGACGATCGGGTAGGCCTCGAAGGACCTCCACGCGAAGACCACCTCGTCGCCGGCGTCGCACGCGGCCTGCACGATCTGGGCGAGCACGGCGACCGAGCCGGTGCCGGTCGCGATGCAGTCCGTCGACACGCTCAAGGCCCGCCCCAGCCGTTCGCGCAGCGCGACCACGGCCATGTCCGGGTAGCGGTTGATGGACGCCGCAGCCTCGGTGATCGCCGTGACGACGGATGGCAGTGGCCCGTAAGGGTTCTCGTTGGACGACAGCTTGTAGGGCGTCACTCCCACGGGCGCCGTCGCCGGCTGGCCGGGCTTGTAGTCCGGCATCCGCCCGAGGACCTGGCGCAGCCGCACGGTGGGGGACGCACCGGGCGCGGTTGTGGAGGGGATGACGGCTTCGTCGCTCATGCCCTCCACTCTATTGACGGCGGCAACCCGTGCACCGCTCCTACACTTGCGGCGTGCGCGACACGGTGGACGACCACGTGGAGGCCTGGGCCGCTGAGCTGCCGTGGCTCGACCCCGTCAAGGAGGCGATCCTCACGCGGATGGCGATGGTCGTCCGGCACATCACCCACACCCGGTCCGGCCTGATCCTCGACGAGGACCTCACCCTGCGCGAGTACAAGACCCTCGTCAAGCTCAGGCAGCTCGGGTCGCCGTGGGAGACCAACCCATCCGCCCTCGCCGAGCTCGTCGGCCTGACCCGTGGTGCCATGTCGCAGCGCCTCGCCCGGCTGGAGGGGCTCGGCTTCGTCGCGCGCCGCCAGGAGGGCGCCGACGGGCGACGGGTCACCGTCGGTCTCACCGACCGCGGACTGGAGACCGTGGAGCGGCTCATGGTCGAGGAGGAGCGGTCCGAGCTTTCGGCGCTGTCAGGCCTGTCGCCGGATGAGCGTCAGGCGCTCGCCGACCTGCTGCGCAAGGTCACGCGGTCGGTCGACGACCACGGTCCCGCCAACGAGTGAGGCACCTTCCGTCACGAGGGCGACGACATGGCCGCCGCCTCTTCGGCGAGCCGCACGGCGCCGATGGCCTGCGCCCACCGGGCGACCTCCGCCGCGAGCAGCACGGCTCCCGACTCGTCGCCGCGGTCACGGGCCAGCAGGGCCAGGACCATGAGCTGCGCGAGGACCTGCGTGACGCCGCCGGCCCTCGCGGCGTGCCACGCCGAGGACTCCCACATCTCCCTCGCCGTCGCCGCATCGCCGTCGTCCCGGGCGTGGTCGCCGAGGTGGCGCAAGGCCTCGAAGGCAAGGTAGTCGTCCCCGGCGGCGCGGGCCGCGTCGAGCGCGGCGTGCAGGTGCGACGGAGCCACGTCCCGCGCGCCGTAGAGGTTGTCGTGGATGACTCCGAGGTAGAACTCGGCCCAGCCCCGGCGGCGCAGGTCCGGCGCCCCATCACGCACCCCGACCGTCCGATCACGCAACGCATCGACGTCGCCCGGATCACGACCTGCCGGCGAGCCCAGCTCTGTCCCCGGCGCGAAGAGCTCCCGGGCATAGGACTCGCGCACGCGGAGGAACTCGACGTCCCACGCGGAGCCCGCGTCCCCGACGACCCCTGACGAGACGGCTGCGCCGGCCGCCTCGAGGGCATCCTCGACGCCGTCCCCCTCCCCGGTCACGTAGCGGGCGTCGACCGCGAGCTCGGCCAGGACGACGGCCAGGCGGGGATCGGCACCGCTCTCGGCGAGCGCGCGCGCCTCGTCGAAGCGGGCGGCTCGCGCGAGCGCTCGAACCGAGCGGATGACGACGTCGACGGGCAGGGTGATCGGGTTGGTCGAAGTGGAGGTCACCATGCCGGCCACCGTCGTCCATCTGGCGAAGTTTCCACAAGGAAACCACCGGCGGGGCCCCTGGCGCCGGGGGAGACGGGAAGGCCGGTCGAGAGGACGGGACGGGACTGCGCGGAGGGTCCCGACACGTGGACCCGGCACAGCGGCATACGACTCGATGTGGCTAGGCTCACAGTGTCGCGTCAACGCCGCCTCGACACTCTTGCAGACCACACACGAAGGACGCTGCACATGCGCATCGGCATTCTCACCGGGGGCGGGGACTGTCCCGGCCTCAATGCCGTCATCCGGGCGACGGTCCGCGCCGCCGAGGTCACCTACGACAGCACCGTCGTCGGCTTCCGCAACGCCTGGCGGGGCGTCATGGACAACGACTTCGAGCTGCTCGACGTCGATCGCTGCCGGGGCATCCTGCCCCTCGGCGGCACCATCCTCGGCACGAGCCGGGACCAGCCGTTCGCCTTCGAGGACGGCTTGAAGAAGGTCCGCAAGGCCTACGACCGGCACGGGCTCGACGCCATCGTCGCGGTCGGCGGGGAGGGGTCGATGAATGTCGTCTCGCGTCTGCACGAGAACGGCTTTCCCGTCATCGGCGTGCCCAAGACCATCGACAACGACATCTCCCTCACCGAGATGACGTTCGGTTTCCAGACGGCCGTGCAGATCTGCACCGACGCGATCGACCGGCTCCACACGACCGCGGAGTCGCACCACCGGGTCCTCGTCGTCGAGGTCATGGGTCGGCACGTCGGCCACATCGCGATGTGGTCCGGGATCGCTGGTGGCGCCGCGATCACACTGGTGCCGGAGGAGCCCTTCGACATCGCAGAGGTGTGCGAGCGGATCGTCCACCGGCATCGCAAGGGCCGCTTCGCGACGATCATCGTCGCCGCCGAGGGCGCCGTCCCGAAGCCCGGGACGATGGAGCTGCCCGAGCCGGAGATGGACAAGTACGGCCACCAGATCCTCGGCGGCATCGGCTCGATCCTCGCCCGAGAGATCCAGGGCCGCACGGGCATCGAGAGCCGCATGACTGCGCTGGGGCACATCCAGCGCGGCGGCTCACCCGTGGCGTTCGACCGCGTCCTCGGAACCCGCTTCGGCGTCGCTGCCGTCGAGGCCGCCCTGGACAGCGACTGGGGCCAGATGGTCGCCCTCCAGCAGGGCAACATCGAGCGGGTCCCGGTCAAGGAGGCCGTCCGCCAGCTCAAGGTCGTCGACCCGGACCTCCTCCGGCTCAACGCGATGTTCCGGCCGCGCATCCCCGGAGACGAACACCCCGGCATCTCCGCCGACCGGCTTGGGCGCGTGGAAGACTGACGCCATGCTGCTCAACTTCGTGATCAAGACCGTCATCAACGGCATCGCCTTGTGGATCGCCGCCCTCCTCGTCGACGGGATCACCTTCGGCGACGAGCCGGACACGTGGGCCGTCGTTCGCACCGTCGTGCTCGTCGCCCTGATCTTCGGCATCCTCAACACCTTCGTGCGCCCGATCGCGAAGATCGTGTCGCTGCCGTTCATCATCCTCACGCTGGGGCTGTTCGTCTTCATCATCAACGCGTTGATGCTCCAGCTGACGTCATGGCTCGCGGACCAGTTCGACCTGGCGTTCCGCGTCGAGAGCTTCTTCTGGGACGCGGTGCTCGGCTCGCTCATCATCACCTTCGTCTCGATGATCCTCGGTTTCTTCAATCCCAAGGACTGACAAGCGATTTCGTATGCCGCTGGGCCCGCTTCCCCAGGCGAGGCGGGCCCACGCATGTGGGAGTGCTGCGTTCAGGTGTCGCTCGCCGGGGTGGCGACGAGCCCCGACTGGTAGGCCATCACGACGAGCTGGGCGCGGTCGCGGGCCCCGAGCTTGGTCATCGCGCGGCTGACGTGGGTCTTCGCCGTCGCCGTGCTGAGCACGAGGCGTTGGGCGATCTCGTCGTTGGACAGCCCGTGGGCGACGAGCGTGACGACCTCGAGCTCGCGAGAGGTCAGGATGTCGAGCGCAGACGAGCTCGCCAGGTTGGCCGGCCGGGCGACGAACTCGCTGATCAGGGTGCGTGTGACCGCCGGCGACAGGAGTGCGTCTCCGCGCACCGCGACGCGCAGCGCCTGGAGCAGGTCGGCCGGCTCGGTGTCCTTGAGGAGGAATCCGCTTGCACCCGCACGGAGCGCGGTGAAGACGTACTCGTCGAGGCCGTAGTTCGTCAGGACCACGACGTGCACGGCATCGAGGGAGTCGTCGGCGACGATCCGACGGGTCGCCTCGATGCCGTCCATGACGGGCATCTGCACGTCGATGAGGACGATGTCGGGATGGAGGGCACGCGTGCGCTCGACGGCCTCCGCGCCGTTGGTCGCCTCCGCCACGACCTCGATGTCGTCCTCCGCGTCGAGCAGGGCGCGGATCCCGGTGCGGATGAGGGCCTGGTCGTCCGCGAGGAGCACGCGGATCACGGCGCAGCACCACCCATGGGAAGCTCCGCGGACACTTCGAAGCCACCGGCGGCGAGCGGCTCAGCGTGGAGCCGGCCGCCGAGCGCGGTGACCCGCTCACGCATGCCGATGAGTCCCAGCCCCGGCACGGGAGGCTCGGTGACGTGGGCACCGTCGTTCGACACGCGCACGGTGAGCCGACCCGGCTCGTGTGACACGTGCACGGTCGCGTTCACCGGTCCCGCGTGTCGCCTCACGTTCGTCAGCGCCTCCTGGACGATGCGGTATGCCGCTGAGTCGACGTCCGGTGGGACGTGTCGCGGGGTGCCGCTCTCGCTGAGGGTCACCGCGACCCCTCCCGCCTTGGCGCGCTCGAGGAGGACGGGCAGCTGGTCCAGACCGGTGCCGGTGTCGGCCTGCTCACGCAGGGCGCTCAGCGTCGACCGGAGCTCTCTCGTCGCGTCGGCGCTGGCCTCGACGATGGCCCGCAGTGCCGGTGTCACCTCCTCGCCACGCTTCTCTGCCAGGTGCGCCGCGACTCCCGCCTGGACCTTGATGACCGAGATGCTGTGCGTCAGCGAGTCGTGCAGGTCCCGGGCGATCCGGAGTCGCTCCTCGACCGCCCGACGTCGCGCGACCTCGTCGCGGCTCCGCTCGGCCTCCTCGGCGCGAGCCTCGATCTCGCGGATCCGGGCCTGCCAGAGTCGCAGGGCCGCTGCGGTCGCCACCGCTGACACGAGCCAGCCCGTGGCGTAGAAGCGACGCCATCCGCGGTCGGTGCGCACAGGTGCCTCCTCGCCGTCCGGGACATACACGGCGGGGCGCCGACCCTCGCCGATGCTCGTGACTCTAGGCGCACCGTTCCCCGTGCCGCATCCCCTCGTGGGAGTAGTCGCGGACTACTGCCGCCGACGTATGTCACGACGGCTGGCAGGTCATGAGGAGGTCGGCGAAGTGTCGCCCCCCAGCCGACGCGCGATGGGCAGTCGACCGCTGATGATCGACCACATGAATCCGCCGCTCTTCATTGCCCACCAAGGGAATCCATCATGACGACCAGCCATCTGGCCGTGGAGGCTCACGATCTCGTCAAGACCTTCGGTGCCACGCGGGCAGTCCACGCACTCAGCCTCAGCGTGCCCGTGGGCACCGTGCTCGGGCTGCTCGGGCCGAACGGTGCGGGAAAGACGACGACGATCCGCATGGTCACCACGCTGACCGCCCCGGACTCCGGAACCATCGAGGTCTTCGGTCGCGACCTGGCGAGCGATCCCGAAGGGGTGCGCGCGCGCCTCAGCGTGACCGGGCAGTTCGCCTCCCTGGACGACGATCTCACTGGGTCGGAGAACCTGGTCCTCCAGGCTCGTTTGCGCGGTCTCCGCGGTCGGGCGGCCGCGGTGCGGACAGAGGAGCTCCTCGAGGTCTTCGGGCTCGGGACCGCCGCTCGACGCGTCGTGTCGACCTACTCCGGCGGGATGCGGCGTCGACTCGACCTCGCTCTCGGCCTCGTCGTGACCCCGGACCTGCTCGTGCTGGACGAGCCCACGACCGGGCTCGACCCACGCAGCCGGGCGGAGGTCTGGGACATCGTCCGGGCCGCCGTCTCCGATGGCGCGACCGTGCTGCTCACGACGCAGTACCTCGACGAGGCAGACCAGCTCTCGGACCGGATCGCCGTGATCGACCACGGACGGCTCGTCGCCGTGGACACGCCCGACGAGCTCAAGCTCGCCGTGGGGTCCGGAGTCCTCACGGTCCGCGTGGTCGACCCGAGGCGGCGCGACGACGCGGCCCGAGTCCTCGCCGGGGCCCTTCGTGCACCGGTCGACCTGACCAGCGATCCCGCCACCGTGCGGGTGCGTCTCGCGCGGACGGGCGGGGACACGGCCGAGGACGTCAACCAGGCGCTCATCCAGCTGTCGCGTGCGGGCATCACCCCGGCGGCCTACGCCCTCGGCCAGCCGAGCCTTGACGAGGTCTTCCTGGCCCTGAC
>NZ_JAJJPG010000116.1:8230-10793 GCF_032907665.1 Intrasporangium sp. | reverse complement strand
ACGGTGTATGCCGCCCACACCCCGGGCACGCAGCTGCGGTCCGCGCGTGGCCGGCTCCTGTCGCCCGTCCACGACCGGCTCGTCGAGCAGGGCGGCCACCTCCGCGAGGTGTCGGGTTGGGAGGGCGCCGACTGGTTCGCGGGGGAGGGCCAGACGCCGGAAGCCGAGCCGACGTGGGGCCGGGCGCCGTGGTTCGAGCAGTGGGAGCAGGAGCACCGCACCGTGAGGGAGGCCGTCGGCCTGATGGACATGTCGTTCATGGCGAAGTTCCGAGTCCAGGGACCCGGCGCCGGCGTCCTGCTCGACCGGCTGTCCGCCGGCGCTGTGAACGGCGACGCAGGCGTGATCACCTACACCCAGTGGCTGGGCGAGGACGGTCGCATCGAAGCCGACCTCACCGTGACCAAGCTCGACGAGGACGACTTCCTCGTCGTCGCGTCGGACACGGCGCACGGCCACGTGCGGGCGCGGCTCGAGCGGTTCGCAGACCCGTCCGTATCGGTCACCGACGTGACCGCCGACTACGCCCAGCTCAACGTCCAGGGGCCGCGCTCGCGCGACCTGCTGGCGGAGCTGACCGACACCGACCTGTCCACCGCGGCGTTCGCCTTCCGCAGGGCTCGCTGGGTCGAGCTCGCCGGCGTGCGCCTGCTCCTCACGAGGATCACGTATGCCGGTGAGCTGGGTTACGAGGTCTACGTGCCGGCGGGCGACGCGCTCCGGGTCTACGACGCGATCCAGGCCAGCGGGACGGCATACGGCCTCCGGCCTGTTGGTCTGAAGGCGCTTGCGTCCCTCCGTATGGAGAAGGCCTATCGCGACTACGGCCACGACATCGACAACACGGACTGCCCGCTCGAGGCCGGGCTCGGCTTCGCGCTCGCGCTGGACAAGCCGGACTTCATCGGCCGCGACGCGGTCCTGGCCCGCAAGGCTGACAACGTCGAGGCGGGTGGCATGGCCCGGCGGCTGGTGCAGGTGCGCCTGCTCGACCCCGAGCCGCTGCTCTTCCACGCGGAGCTCGTGGCCCGCGACGGTGTGCCGGTCGGGTACGTGCGAGCGGGTTCGTACGGCTGGACGCTCGGTTCCGCGGTCGGTCTCGCCATGGTCGAGGGGCTCGGGCAACCGGTGACCGGGGACTGGCTCGCGAGCGGCGAGTGGGAGGTCGACGTGGCCGGGACCCGCTACCCCGCAGAGGTGTCGTTGACCCCGATGTACGACCCGACGAGCGCCCGCGTCCGGATCTGAGCGACGGCGGCCGCCGACGTCGCCAGCGTCGAGGGGCCACAGATCCTGGGCCTGCAAGACTGCGTGCTGCCTCGAGGTCGAGACGAGCTGTCGCGGGACGGCCCTTTCAGACGGATCCGCGCTGCTCGACCACGAGGATGCGTGCGGCGCCCACCGGATGGGCGACGTGCTCGTCGCCCGCCTCCGCGATGCAGATCCGACCGGGGGTGAGGCGCTCCACCATCACTTCCCCGCCGTGCTTGTAGTGCATGTCGACCGCACCGTCGAGAACCACGAAGGCCTCGTCGCCGTCGTTGACGTGCCAGCGGTAGGGTGCGTCGGTCCAGTGCAGCCGCACGGTCGCGTCAGGGATCTCAGCGAGATCGAGGGCGGCCCAGGGGTGTGTGCCGGTGTGCTCGGCCGCGTCGAGGAACTGCACAGCTCATCGTGACACCCGCTGCCACCGCAGGGTTGTGGCGGTGTGGCCAGGCCACGACAGGTTCGGGCCATCGTTCCGGCGGCTGCCCGGAGCTCAGGCGGCGGGCTCCGGCCGGCGGGCCCGGACGATCGCGGCGGAGGCGTGCTCGTGCACAGAGTGTGTGCGCGTGATCTCGATGTCCTCGAAGCCGGCCCCCGCGAGCGAGGAACGGTACTCCGCCTCCGTCAGGGCGCCGGCGATACAGCCCGTGAAGGCCTCCATGTCGGCGCGGGTCGCCTCGTCCATGTCCTCGTCCGCAACGACGTCGGAGACGGCGAACCGTCCGCCGGGGCGAAGCACCCGGGCGGCCTCGGAGAGGACCACCGACTTGTCGGCTGCGAGGTTGATGACGCAGTTCGAGATGACGACGTCGACCGTGCCGTCCCCGAGCGGGATGTCCTCGAGGTAGCCCTCGATGAACTCGACGTTGTCGACGCCGGCCTCACGAGCGTTCTTCCGGGCCAGCTCGACCATCTCCGTGGTCATGTCCAGACCGATCGCCTTGCCTCCCGGGGCGACCCGCTTGGCGGAGATGAGCACGTCGCCACCAGCTCCCGACCCGAGGTCGAGGACGGTCTCGCCGGGGTGCAGGTCCGCAACGGCGGTCGGCACGCCGCACCCGAGGGAGGCCTGGACGGCCTGCTGGGCGTCCTGGGTGGTCTCCGGGTCGTAGAGGGCGGCGCCGAAGACGGCCCTGCCCTCCTCGTTTGTCGTGAGGTCGACGAAGGTCGTCGTCCCGCAGCAGCCACCGGCCGAGGGCGTGGAGGCGTCCTTGGCGGCCGCGGCGTACTTCGCGCGGACGGTCTCGCGCAGAGTGGTCTCGGTGAGCTTCTCGGTCATGACGCTTCCTTGTCTGGG
>NZ_JAJJPG010000116.1:6922-8130 GCF_032907665.1 Intrasporangium sp. | reverse complement strand
GCGGAACTCGTGGGTGCGGGATCGGTCGACGGGGTGCAGCAGGTGACCACCGGGCCGTTCATGATCGCCGCGGCGGCCCCCGGGAGCGCGGTCATGCAGGCGGGATTGACCGAGTAGTACGTGCTCGTCCCGCGCCTCTCGGCGACGACGAAGCACGTGCGTGTCAGGGCCGACAGGTGGTGGCTCACGGTGGACTGCGAGAGCGGGAACGCCGCGACGATGTCCTTCACCGGCATCGGCTCCCCGCGGCGGGCCAGCCAGGCCAGCAGCTGCACGCGCGTCGCGTCGGCGAGGGTGCGGAACCACTCGGCGTACTCCTCGGCGTCGTCGCGCCGCATCACATCATCCATCGATCATCGACGATAATCGATCAAGTTCGGCGGGCGCAAGAGCCCCGGGTGGCCTGTCCGATCACCTCACCGGCTCGACCACGGCGCCCTCGCCGGGGATTCCCGACTCGCGGTCGAGGGGCTGTCTCGCCCCTCGAGGCCACTCGCGGAAGTCCCGGAAGGCCATCGGCAACCCCTTGGCCACCGACAGGTCCGCACTGTCCATGACCTGGAGGTGCAGGTGCGGCTGGGTCGAGTTCCCGGAGTTGCCGCAGTCAGCGAGGTGCGCTCCCTCAGCGACGGGATCTCCCGCCGCAACGCGCAGCGACCCCTTCTTGAGGTGCACCATCGCGAGGTAGGCGCCCGGCGCTCGCATCGCGATGACGACGTGGTTGCCGGCAATGGCGCCGACACCTTCCCTGACCCGTGATCGCTGGCTCAGCGCGTAGGGGACGAGCGCGAGCTGCGACCGCCGCGCCTCGTGGTCGACCTCCCCGTCGTGCACGGCGACCACGACGCCGTCGGCCGGTGCCAGGATCGGTCTGCCGAAGCCGACGAACCGCTCCGGGGGCTCCGTCGCGAGCACCGTGCGCCAGTCCCGCCGCGACGCAGTGCCGCGGCGCTCGTCGACCCCGACGAAGTCGATGGCGTAGGTCTCGCCGAAGAGGTCGACACCGTGGCTCGGGACGCGTCGTGCCGGGCTGTTCCTCACCAGCCAGCGCCCCTCGAAGGGCAGGCTGAGGAGGATGGTGTCGGCGGGCGAGGCGGGTGGAGGGGTTCCGTCGGCCATGCGGACCACCCTAAGCCGCCCCCGCCGCTAGCCTGCGGCCAAGGCGCCGGCCGCAACGACTGGCCGCACGACCCGAGCGGGGAGCCACC
>NZ_JAJJPG010000116.1:0-6822 GCF_032907665.1 Intrasporangium sp. | reverse complement strand
ACCCACCGACCCGACCACACCCGCGGGTCCACCCACACCGCCGGGTCAGAGCGCAGCGGACTTCTTCGCGGGACAACCCTTCGGGCTCGCGGTGTACGAGCGCGTCCTCGGCATGGTCCGTGAGCTGGGCCCGGTCGAAGTGCGGGTGTCCACGAGCCAGGTGGCCTTCCGGGTGCGGCGCGGTTTCGCCTACCTCTGGCGCCCGGGCCAGTACCTCCGCAACCCTGCTGCCGAGGTCGTCCTGTCCATCGCCCTCGGTCGCCACGACGAGTCAGCGCGCTTCAAGGAGGTGGCCCACCCGTCGTCGAGGCAGTGGATCCACCACCTCGAGGTGCGCGACCTGGCCGACCTCGACGACGAGGTCTCGGCGTGGCTCCACGAGGCCGCCGCCCGCGCCACCTGACGCCCCCAGACCGGCACGCCGGGACTGAGTGAGGCGCCCGGCCCCCCAGCCGGGCGCCTCACTTGGGGTGGACGCTGGGAGGTCGCCCGCACCCAGCATGACCGTGCGGTTCACGGCATGACAGTGGCAGCGCGGCCCCCGACCGATCGGAAACGGCCACGCGGCCCGGGAGCGGGCCCGGCGGCATACGACCATGGCGTATGCCGCTGGGCTGGGACCCGAGCGTGCGTGTGGGGGGAGGTGGTCGCCCTCGAGGGCTCAGGCGCCGCCGACGGCCTCGATGGGCAGGTCGTGCTCGCGCGCCCAGCCGACCCACTCGGCTGCGGTCCGGCCGCTGAACGCAGCAGCGAACGCGTCGCCCCCGGTGACACCGAGCAGGTCCTCGAGCCGGGCGAGGAAGTGCGGCTCCAGCGCGGCACACGCGATGAAGCCCTCCTTGGCGGCATAGACGGCGTAGCCCGGCAGGGCACCGCCGAGGAGCCCGCCCGGCGCGGTGAGACCGTGACGCAGGGGATCCGCCATCGCCTCCGCCGCAGCCGACAGCGCGACCTCGCTGTAGCGACCCTCACCGGAACGCTCCCGGGCGAAGAGTGCGGCAACGGCGGCCGTGGCGGCTCGTTCAGCCCCCGCCAGGTCGGCGATGAGGGTGGCAGGCAGGTGCGGCGTGTCGCCGTCGCGCGCGGAGAGGAGGCCGTTCACGGCCTGGTAGGTCAGGTCGTGTCCGGGCACCTCCGCGCCCGGACCCGGGTCGCCGACGATCGCGACGTGGTTGAGGCGTGGGTGGCGTGCGTGGACGCCGGCCCAGTCCAGCCCGAGGCGGGCCAGCGCCGACGGCCGGTGCGACGTGATGAAGACGTCCGCAGCGGACAGCAGCGCCTCGATGGCGACCTGTCCCTCCGCCGTCTTGAGGTCGAGCGCCACCACCTCCTGACCCGCGGTGAGCTCGGCGTAGTACGCGGGGGCGACCCGGGCGATGAGGTCACCCGACGGCGGTTCCACCTTCGTCACCGTCGCGCCGAGCGCGGTGAGCCGGGCCGCAGCCACCGGGCCAGGGACGTTCGTTGCGATGCTGACCACGGAGATGCCGTGCAGCGGGGGAGACTCCTGGTTCGTCACGCGCTCGTCCTTTCGCTTCACGCGCCCGTCGTGGGCATGTGTGCAGTCTCCCCGGTCCCGGGCCGATCCGGGCGTCCGGGTGGAAATCGGCAACGTGACATGGGTCGCGGAGCGTTTCGCCGCGACTGTGACTGGCGCTGTCGCGGCCATCGGGACACCGTGTCGATGGGATCGCGCCACACGCAGGCCTGGCGGGTGACCTTGCCTCCTCCGCGTCCTATGGTCGACACCGTGACGCGGCCCTCCACGCGCGCCACGGGAGTCGACTACGACGTCGTCGTGGTCGGCTCCCGGGTCGCGGGCGCACCCACGGCGCTGCTCCTGGCCCGCCGCGGGCTCCGCGTGCTGCTCGTCGACCGGGTCGCTCTGCCCCGGGACACGGTGTCCTCCCACCAGGTCCAGGTCCCCGGCGCTGCCGCCCTGGCTCGATGGGGTCTGCTGGACGAGGTGCGGGCAGGTGGCCACCCCGGAGTCGACACCGCCCGCGTCACCGTCGACGGAGCGACCCTCACCGGCACCTTCCCCGTCGTCGACGGAGTCGGCACCCTCATCAGTCCCCGCCGGACCCGCCTCGACCATCTTCTGGTCCGGGCCGCCCAGGCCGCGGGTGCCGACCTCGCTGACGACGTCACGGTCGACGGACTCATCGTCAACGATGACGTCGACGGCGGTCGCGTCAGCGGTATCCGCGGTCGCACCCGGTCCGGTGGGCGGTTCCAAGCGACCGCCGAGCTCGTCGTCGGTGCGGACGGCAAGAACTCCCGGGTGGCGCAGCTCGTCGGAGCGGCCATGCCGAGACAGCGACCCGGCACGACGGTGGCGCTCTACGGGTACTGGTCGGGAGTTCCCCTCGACCACGCGGAGCTGCACCACGGTCGGGGGTTCGCGGCCGCCGCCTTCCCCACGGATGACTGCCTCACGGTGCTGTTCGCGGCCGTCCCCCTCTCGATGCTCCCTCAGGTCCAGGCCGACTCCGAGGAGGTCCTGCTCGGTGTCCTCGACCGCTGCTCCGACCTCGGAGAGCGGGCCCGATCGGGCCGTCGCGTCGAGCGGGTCCGGGCCACGCCTGACGTTCCGAACGCGGTGCGCGCGGCGCACGGCCCCGGATGGGCCCTCGTCGGTGACGCCGGCCTGGTGCTCGACCCAGTGACGGCGCAGGGGATCTCCAACGCCTTCCTCGGCGCCGAGCTGCTCGCTGTTGCCGTCGGGTCGGCGCTCGACGCGGGTGAGCCCCTCGACTCGCGGCTCGGTGACTACGTGCGTGCCCGTGACGATGCGCTCGGCGGGATGTTCGATGTCACGGTCGGCCTTGCACAGCTGAAGCCCTCGCGGGTGGCCACGGCGATGGTCCGGCAGGCAGCACGCACCCAGGCGCAGTCCGACCGCTTTCTTGCCTTCTTCAGCGGTGCCCTGCCCGCCCGTCAGTACCTGTCGCCGGGAAGTGTCGCCTCACTGCTCGGGTGGCGCGGAGCGCTCTCGCTTCTGCGAGGCGGTCGGCAGCGCGGCGAGCTGGCCGGCGCACTCCCCTCCGCGCCGTAGCACGGCCTATGACGCTGCGAGACCCACGGCGGCGCGGAAGGACTTGCGGTAGGCGCTCGGGGACGTGCGCATCGCCTGGGCGAACCGCTGCCTCAGGGTGACGGCACTGCCGAACCCGGTGATCCGGGCGATCTCCTCGACGGAGCGGTCCGTGTCCTCGAGGAGCTCGCGGACCCGGAGCAGCCGCTGGGTCAGCAGCCACTGGGCCGGCGTGGTTCCGGTCAGCTCGCGGAACCGCCGCGAGAAGTTGCGGGGCGACATGACCGCGACGGCCGCCATCCGCCCGAGCGTGAAGTCCTGCTCCAGGTGGTGGCTCACG
The DNA here is from genome assembly GCF_032907665.1 of Intrasporangium sp. GTDB lineage: Bacteria > Actinomycetota > Actinomycetes > Actinomycetales > Dermatophilaceae > Intrasporangium. Next base: position 3,445 of record NZ_JAJJPG010000116.1, on the reverse strand, counting down.
TAGTCCATGGCCCGCTGGACCCCGTCGTGCGCGGCGATCTGGGGCACAGGTGCCGGGACGAACTGGGCCTGGCCGCCCTCACGGTGCGGCGGGACGACCATCGACCTGGCGACGTCGCGCGCGACTCCGGCGCCGAGGTCGGAGCGAATGAGGTGCAGGCTGAGGTCGATGCCCGCTGCCGTGCCTGCCGACGTGAGGACCTGGCCGTCGTCGACATAGAGGACGTCCGGGTTGACCCGCACTCGCGGGTACTCGGCCGCGAGACGCGCTGCACGCTTCCAGTGCGTGGTGGCTTCCCGACCGTCGAGGATGCCTGCCGCGGCGAGCGCGAAGGCCCCGGTGCAGAAGGAGACCATTCGGGCGCCCCGCGCGTAGGCGCGCCGAAGTGCGGCGAGGGTCGCGTCGTCGGCGGGCTGCAGGTGGTCGTCAGCTCCGGGGACGATGACGGTGTCCGCGGTGTCCACGGCCTCCAGCCCCTCGGTGATGGTCAGCTCCAGCGGCACCCCCTGCGCCCGTGCGGCGCCGGGGCGCGACGTGCAGAGGTGCACGTCATAGGCATCCCGGCCCACCGAGTCCCGTTGGATGGCGAAGGCCTCGATGGCGACGGCGACCTCGAAGAGGCTGACCTCCCCCGAGACCACGACAGCGATCCGATGTGCCATGCCGGGAGAGGCTACGGCCTGGCTCACTCCACCGGAACTGGCCGCATCGCCAACCTTCGCTGGATTCCGGACAACGGCCGGGCAGGCGAAGCCGCAGGCGCAGGCGCAGGCCAGCTCAGCGGCTCCGGCGGGACGTGCCGAAGATGCTGCGGGTGATCTCGCGACCGATGACCGTCCCGGCCGAGCGGAGCATCGAGCGGAACGCGCCCGAGGAGACCACCTTCTCGACGAGGCCCTCCTCCTCCTTGGGCTCTCGGCCCCGTCTGGGCTCCGGGTCGGGCTCTTCCTCCGGGGTGGGCGCGGCCTCGAGACGCTTGGCGAGCAGCTCGTACGCCGACTCCCGGTCGGCGACCTCGGCGTACTTGCCGGCGAGCGGTGAGGCGGCGATGATCCCGTCGACGGTCGCCTGGGGCGCCGGGTCCATGAGGGAGTTCGGTGCCTTCATCCGGGTCCAGGCGACGGGGGTGGGGACCCCCTTCTCCGACAGGACCGTGACGACGGCCTCGCCGATGCCGAGCGAGGTGAGCAGCTTCTCCATGTCGTACTGCGTGTGCGGGTAGGTGGCGATGGCCTGCTTGAGCGCCTTGGCGTCGTCGGGGGTGAAGGCGCGCAACGCGTGCTGGACACGGTTGCCGAGCTGGGCCAGGACGTCGGCCGGCACGTCCTTCGGCGACTGGGTCACGAAGAAGACGCCGACGCCCTTCGACCGGATGAGCCGCACCGTCTGCTCGATGGCGTCCATGAAGGGCTTGCTCGCGTCGTCGAAGAGCAGGTGGGCCTCGTCGAAGAAGAAGACGAGCTTCGGCTGGTCGAGGTCACCGACCTCCGGAAGGTCGTGGAAGAGGTCGGCGAGCAGCCACATGAGGAAGGTCGAGAACAGCTGCGGCCGGTCCTGGACCTGCGGAAGCTCGAGGCAGGAGATGATGCCCTTGCCGTCGCTCGTGGTCCGGAGCAGGTCGTTGGTGTCGAACTCCGGCTCGCCGAAGAAGGCCTCGGCACCCTGGTCCGCGAAGGTGATGAGGTTGCGCAGGATGACACCGGCGGTGGCCGACGAGAGACCTCCGAGGGACTTGAGGTCCGCCTTGCCCTCGTCGGAGGTCAGGTGGGTGATGACGGCACGCAGGTCCTTGAGGTCGAGCAGGGCGAGGCCGTTCTTGTCGGCGTAGTGGAAGATGAGGCCCAGGCTGCTCTCCTGCGTGTCGTTGAGCCCGAGGACCTTGGACAGGAGCACCGGGCCGAACGAGGTGATCGTCGCCCGCACGGGGATGCCGCTGCCCATGCCGCCGAGCGAGTAGAACTCGGTCGGGTAGCCCCGCCCCGCCCACGGCATGCCGACCGAGGTCGCCCGCTCCGTGATCTTCTCGCCGCCCTCACCGGGGGACGACAGACCGGACAGGTCGCCCTTGATGTCGGCGAGGAAGACGGGGACGCCCTGGTCGGACAGCTGCTCGGCCATGAGCTGGAGCGTCTTGGTCTTGCCCGTGCCGGTCGCGCCGGCCACGAGTCCGTGCCGGTTGAGCACGCCCAGGGGCACCTGGACAGGGGAGTCGGGATGGGCCTCGCCGTCGATCACTGCCGCACCGAGCTTGAGCACACCTCCCTCGAAGGCGTATCCCGCGCGGATCTCGTCGAGCTGGCTCGCTTCAGCTGCTGCATCGGTCACAGCCCGCACTCTAGCCACGACGAGCCCTGCCTAGGTCGCGACCGACCGGGTCGCGAACCGGTCGGGTCGAAGTCGTCCCCCTCGCCTGAGACGTGCCTATAGTGTCGTGGTGATTTTCAAGGCCGTCGGCGACACCCGTCCCTATCCCGACCACGGGCTCGTGACGACCAAGGACTGGTCCAACGTCCCCCCGCGCGTGGTCCAGCTCGGTGAGCTCATCACCACGAAGAGCACGCTCGACCTGCGCGGGCTCCTCGCCGACGACTCGACCTTCTTCGGCGACCTCTTCCCGCACTGCGTCGAGTGGGAGGGTCAGCTCTACCTCGAGGACGGTCTGCACCGTGCCTTGCGTGCCGCACTTCAGCAAAGGCCTGTTTTGCATGCTCGAGTCCTCGTACTCTCCTGACACGGGCGGGGGAGCGCCCCGCCCCGGGTAGAGGAGACCCATGAGCCTGGTCGACGACGAGGACGCCGCGCTGGAGTTCCGCGCGCGTCGGCAGCGGCGGGCCACGGTGACGATCGCGGTCGTCGTGCTCGTCCTCGCCGGCGCGTTCTACTACGCCTCCACCTACTTCCGCGAGACGACGCCCCAGCCGGGGCCGTGCACGACCGTCGTCGCGCCCCCGCCGCTCACGCCGGCGGACGTCTCGATCAACGTCTACAACGCGACCTCGCGCAAGGGTCTCGCGCTGTCCACCTCGAAGGTCGCCGCCCAGCGCGGCTTCAAGATCGCCGCCGTCGCCAACGATCCCCGCAAGAAGACGATCAAGGAGGCCGCCCACATTCGTTACGGCCCAGAGGGGGAGGAGTCGGCGAAGCTGCTCGCCCAGCATGTCAAGGGCGCCAAGCTCGTCCGGGACAAGCGCAAGGGGGACACGATCGACCTTGCCCTCGGCAACGCCTGGAAGAAGTTCGGTCCCGTTCCCACCCCGACGAGTGCTGCCCCCACGCTGCCGCCCTGCCCCACGGTGACCATCGAGGGCTGACCCGGTCGAGTGGCCCCAAACGCACGAGCGTGCCGGCCCCCGTCGAGTGGCCCCAAACGCACGAGCGTGCCGTATGCCGCTGGGCTGGGGCGCCTGTATTCGTGGCCACTCGACGTGGCTGGGTCGAGCGTTCG
>NZ_JAJJPG010000115.1:0-11115 GCF_032907665.1 Intrasporangium sp. | reverse complement strand
CTGAAGCACAAAGCGACGCGCGACCGGCCGACGATCGGCAATGCACCGCACCACATGCCGATACGGATCGAGCTGCGCCTCGCCTAGCTCCACATAGCATGTCCCGAACTGATCGAGCACCCAGTACGCCGCGTCAACGTTCACCACGACCCAGTTGCACAGGTACACCGACAGGTCGTGTCCTGCACTCTCGCGGTCGATTCCCTCCCAGTGGGACCTCAGAAACTCGTCCACTTCGTCGAGGGCAGATTCGTCGTAACGGTCGAGCCAGTCAAGCGACAGCTCGCGGAGATACGGGTACTGATCAAGGGGCTCACGTGAGATGCGCGGCCCAGGCGGGCGGTCGACGACGGGTATGTACTCCATGCCCGATGCGCCGGACGACGGCGACGCCGACAGGAACCTGTAGGTGGTCGGCTGGACCATGCATCCGATGGTAGGCGTGCGCGCCGGGAAAACACCCAGCCCCACGCCCCGGGACTCGCATGATTTGCCACCTCCGAGCCGCCGACCCGACGCTGCACTGTCCGCACGCCTCCGGACCGCGTCAAGGGCGCCTTCGGCGTCGCTGACGCGATGGCCTCCGGCCACCCTTGACCCGGCCACTCCGGCGTGCTGGCCTGCTCCGCTATCGGTTCGGTGGCTCTCCTTGGCCATCCCGACCGCGTGCCCAATTCGTGCCCAACGTTCAAGCGACGCCCGGTCCCCAGCGGGCCTGCCCGGACGCCGAATTGAGCACGCCACGAGCCAGAACAGGACAGCCAAGGCCCTTCCCAAGCTGGATACGCGGGTTCGATTCCCGTCGCTCGCTCCGCTGCTCGACAGCAGGTCAGACGCCCTTTGTGGGTACGGGCCGGCAGCTTCGTCGTTCGTGGCCCTCGAAGGAGTCCGCGTGCAACGAACGTGCAATTGAGACCTTCGTCGACCAGCGACGTGCACCCCATCAGCCCGCCGTGAACCTGGGGTCCCTGACCCCACGTGAGACGGAAGCGCTGTGCCTCGTGGCCGAGGGCTTGTCCAACGCCGGGATCGCTGCGCGCCTCGTCGTCGGCGACGAGACGGTCAAGACCCACGTCAGCCGCGTCCTGACGAAGCTCGGGCTCCGCGACCGGGTCCAAGCCGTCGTCCTGGCCTACGAGTCACGCCTGGTCACCGCCGGAAGCCATCGCTGAGGGGCCGGCCGGCGGATGGAAGGCCCGGACCATCACGGGAGGCCGGGGCCTCGCGTGACATCGGCAGGTCGCGCCGCATCGGCGCCGGGGTCGGTTCCCGCGAGGAGCGACGTGCCCAGCGACGTGCGGCGATACAGGACGCGGCGGCCGCGGCGAGTGCTCTCCACGAGTCCGGCCCGGAGCAGGATCTTGAGGTGGTACGAGACCGTCGGCTCACTCCAGTAGAGACGCTCGCTCAGCTCGCTCGTGGACAGGCCCTGACGCAGGGTGGACAGCAGCGTTGCTCTCGTCGGTCCGAGCAGGGCCGCCACGGTGCGGGCGGCGTGCGGCCGAGGCTGCTGCTCCCACAGTCTCGCCGTGCCGTCCGCCGGATAGATGATCATCGGGGTGAGGTTCTGCTCGGCCGCGAAGTCGACTCGACCCACCAGGGCGACGGACGGGACCAGCACCAGCCCGTCGTCCGCCCAGTCGATCCGCAGGTCATACGGTCGGTCGAGCTCGACTCCGTGGCCGGTCCAGGCAACACCGTCCCCGAGGTCGTTCAGCACTGCCACGGCTCCGCGATACGCCATTCGGTCGCTACGACGCTCGACGTCGCGCTGCAGCACCGCACGAACCTTGGGCCAGACGGGTCTGATCACGGCGTCGAAGAAGCTGAGCACCGCATCGGCTGCTTCGGCGGCCAGCACCTCCGGGCCCTGGCGCAGCAACCGCGCAACGAGCTCCGGCATGGGACGGCGCCACAGCTCGAGGGCAGCCGTGCTGTCGAACAGCCCCAGAACCTCCGGACGAACGGGCCGGCCGCGGAAGGCGATGTCGAGGTGGTGCTCGACGACGTCCGGCGCGGTCGCGCGGATGCGCTCGACATCGCCCGTGATGTCCCCGGTGTCGCCGGAAGGGGCCGGCATGAGGAAGTCGGGGATGTAGCCGCGCTCGGGGATGAGAGCGGTGAGCAGGTCGAGCTCGCGCCTCGCGAGAGAGCGCGCGCCGTCGACATACCAGTCACGCACGTGCTGCATCGGATGGTTGCCGCGCCACTGGACCGCGTAGACGACCTCCTGCGCGGGTGAGATGGCGAACCTCGACCGCGCGAGGACATCCGCGCTCATGTCGATGTGAACGACCACGGCTTCTTCTCCAACGGGTGCGGCGACCTGCACGCAGTCCATCGTCGTTCGCCCGCGGAACCAAGGATTCGAATCTCCTCCAATCGATGGCCTGCGACGTGCCACTCCTCCGAGATTCAGGAGGTCATCGATCGCCAACAAAAGGAGACAGAGATGCCCTCGATCACACGTCGCGTGTTCGGGCGAGGCGGCGCCGCTGCGGCGCTCGGACTGCTGGCTGCCGTCGCGAGTCCTCAGCGCGCCGGGGCGACCCCGCCTTCGCGCAAGCCACTGCTCGTCGGTGCCAATCCAGCGGTTCAGCTCTTCGACCGCGACGGTGCCTGCACCGCCTATGCCTCGTGCTGGGTCGTCGACTGGTCCCAGAAGGGAAGCGGGACCGCAGTCGTGCTGTGGCAACCCGATCAGGTCACCGTGCACGGGGCGGACCCGACCCTGGGGGCGTGGCTGGCCGACCACTTCGTCCGGCACTTCCCCGAACTGGACGGCCTTCCGTGGTCCGAGCCTCAGTTTCACCCGGAGCCAGCACGGATCGAGGTGTCCCTCGCAAGCGGTCTGAAGGTGATCGCAGGAGGCCTGACGGTGGGCGCGTCGGGCGTCCTCGACCGTCGGGCGTTCGCCACGGATGCGTTCCCTCTCGGCGGGGTCGACCACAGCCTCAGCCTCGTGATCGGGCCGTGCGAGACCGGCAGCATCACCGTCCGTGGGCAGGCCCTGCCTGGTTCGGTCCGTCGCTCCGGCACTCCCGACCGGCCCGGGTCCTCGGCCTTCATCGCCGACGCCGAGGTCTGGCAGCTCTGATCCGAATGGCTGGCCGCAGGCGCAGGTTCGAGGACGCGCCGGCGAGCTGGACATGGAGTCGCTCCGTGACGTCGACGCGGGTGACGGTCGCCTGGCGCGACCGCACGGAGCAGCCCCCGGCCCAGCGGCATACGACCCATCCCGTATGCCGCTGGGCCGGCTCGGCCCTCAGGCCTTCGCCTCGACGAGCCCCATCATCCCGAGGTCCTCGTGGTCGAGGATGTGGCAGTGGTACACCGTCCGTCCCGGGAAGTCCTTGATGCGCATCCGCACGGTCACGTTGCCGCCCGCCGGCACGATGACCACGTCCTTCCACTCCGGCGGGCCCTCCACGGGACTGCCGTCCCGCGACACCACGTTCATCGGCCAGACGTGGAGGTGGAACGGGTGGTCCATCGGGCTGACGTTCTCGATCGTCCACTCCTCCACCGTGCCGAGGCGCACCGACTGATCGACACGTTCGGCGTCGAACGTCTTGTCGTCGATGGTGAGGCTCATGCCGCGACCGAACCCCATGCCCATCGCGAAGGTGAGCACCCGCTTCTGGTCGACCTCGACGTCGCGCAGGTCGTCGAGGTCCGCCAGCTGCGCCGGCAGGCTCGCTCCTGGCGCGGCGTCGCCCCGGGCGTTGACGCGCAGCAGGGTCACGGCCTCGCCGGTCCCCCCGGCCCGGCCTCCCATCCGCCCCATCCCGGCGCTCCCTCGATCGACCGGCTCGGCGATGAGCTCATGGGTCCCCTCACCCGGGATGCGCACGAGCAGGTCGGCCCGATTGCCCGGGGCCAGGAGTATCTCCTCCACCGATGTCGGAGCGGCGAGGGGGCCGACGTCTCCCGCGACCTGCCTCAGCTCGGCCCCATCCAGCCGCAGCCGCAGGAAGCGCGAACAGCAGGCGTTGACGACCCGCCAGTGCTCGTGGCCGCCCGGCGTCACGGTGACGACGGGCTCGAGCTGGCCGTTGACGAGCACGAGGTCCCCCTCGCGACCCAGCATCCGGTCGGGCAGCGCAGCCTCCACCACGCGGTCACCGGCAAGCGTGACGTCCGTGATGACCAGCACGCGCTCCTGCTGCGCACCGAGAGATGGCACGTCGTCTCGTTCGATGATGATGGCCCCGCAGAGACCGGCCCACAGCTGGTCAGCCACCGTGTGGTGCAGGTGCGGGTGGTACCAGAACGTCCCCGCTGGATGATCCTTCGCGATGTCGTACTCGTATCTGAAGGTCTCGCCGTCCTTGATCTCGAGGAAGACGTTGTCGCTGTTGTCGCTCGGTGAGACCTGCAGGCCGTGGACGTGGAGGTTCGTCGACTCCCCCAGGCGGTTGTCGAGGTCGAGGGTGATCCGGTCGCCGGCGCGCACGCGAAGGGTCGGTCCGGGCACGGAACCGTTGTAGCTGAGGCACTCGACCGACCGGCCCGCGACCTGTGCCCGGCCGGCCACGGCAGACAGGGTCAGCGCCAGTTCCCCTCCGCTGCTGACGTGCTCATCGGGCTGCCGCAGCTCCATCCCCGTGGTGCCGCCCTCGCTGGAGCCGCCACCCACGACGCGAGGCTCCGGCGAACCCCACTCGTTCACCAGACCGGCGACGCCGACGCCTGCCGACAGAGCGCCGGCGCCGGCGAGCGTCAACGCCTGGCGCCGGGTCATGCCCTGGCCCTCAGCCATCGAGGGCCCTCCGTCGAGCGCGGTACTCCTCGTCGTCGATCTCCCCTCGGGCATACCGCTCGTCAAGGATCTGCCGGGCCTTCGACACCGGCCGGTCGGGGGACGAAGCCCGGTCGTCCGGTCGGCTGCTCCGCCCTCCGAAGGCGCCGCCTCGCACGAGGGCGACCACGATCGCCACGACGCCGACGAGGATGAGCAGCCACCAGAGCCACACCCATCCCATCCCGAGTCCACCACCAGGTCCCATGCGCGCCTCCTTGCCCGCTGTGGCGACCCTACGCCCGTGCGGCCGTCCGCGGGCGCCACCCGCTTCACCGCCGGCCCAGCCGCTTCACCGGTGGTGCCGACGGCCCACGAGCGCAGCCCGACGACACCCGGCGTCGGCGCTGCACGCGTTGACGCATGGTTTTTGTGATACAAGCGTGCTATTTTCCTGAGACCCATAATGGCACACCTGTATCAAGAAGGACGCCCATGCCGCCGACCACCCTCACTGAGGCACCCGCAAACCGCCGGCGTCAGAGCCTCGTGGGACAGCGAAGTGTCCGACTGGCCGCAGTGATCTGGCTCGCCGCCAACGCGCTCGTGCTGATCGTCGCCGAGGAGTACCTGCCGTTCAGCTGGCCGGACGTGCCCGGTTCCTCGCTCGACCACGTGCTGAACGCAAACATCGGAATGCTGGGGATCTTCGGCTTGATGACGCTCACATGGTTCCTCACGCGCAACCGCGACCGCCCCGACCTCGCCGCGCGCGCTCCGGACCTGGCCACTGCCAAACGGGAGACCGCGCTCCTGCTCGCCTATGGCGCCCTCGGCCTTGCGGTCGGGTTCGTCCTGGCCCGACTGCTGGGGTGGCACCCGTTCGGCCTCCACCTCGCCGGCTCCATCTTCGGCACCCATGAGCACGTCCACCCGGCCGAGGCCATCGCCTGGGCCGCCTACAACCTGCTCGTCTACGCCGTGGTGCCGCTGGCCTGGTTCCGACGGCGATACTCACGGGAGCAGCTGAACCTCACGTCCGTCAGCCGACGAGACGACGCCCGACTGATCGCGGCGGTCCTCGTCGTCGAGTCGGCCATCCAGGTCGCGACGCTGACCACGGTGGTGGGCGAGCTCTCGCCAACCCAGTACCTCATCGGCCTGCCGGTCACGTTCGTGCTCTACCTCGCCGGCGCGGTGCTTCCGGCGATGGTGTTCATCTACTGCATCCTCGTCCCGCGCTTCCTCAAGCTCACCGGCTCGACGGCCACGACCGTCATCCTCGGCGGGGTGACCTACACGCTCTTGCACGTGTGGGACGCCTGGATCATCCTCACCTCACCCTCCGAGGCAGTCGTCTCGCTCGCCTTCCTCTTCCTCACCTACTTCGGGCCAGGGATGATGAAGACGGTGCTGACGGTCCGGACCGGGAACGCGTGGACCCACGTGTGGGCGTACCACGCCATCGCGCCGCACACGCTCATCGATGCGCCCCACGTCGTGGACATCTTCAGGATCCGCTAGCAGGCGCAGTGCACCCACCATCCGTCAATGCCCATCACGTCGCCGTGGCTCTCAGGCGAAGTCGGCGGCGTGGTCGCGGGCCCACTCGGCCAGGGTCCGCGAGGCCCGGCCGTTGAGCAGCTCGGTCCTGCGGACGGCGTCGGGCTGGTCCACAGTGTCCGACCAGTAGTCGAGCAGCATCGTGATGATGCTGTCGCCGACGCCGTACTGCCGCATTTCGGCCGCGAACTCCTCGGGCGAGTTCTCGGTGAACGTGAGCTCACGCCCGATGGCCGTCCCGATCACGGCGAGCTGCTCGCGCCGGGTCAGCGCCTCGGGCCCCGTCATGGCATGGATCTCCCCACCGCGCCCGGGCTGGAGCAGCGCCGCTGCGGCAGCCGCGGCCACGTCGGCCTCGTGGATCGGGGCCTGGGCCGACGTGGGGTACGGCCCGCTGACGCCACCCGTGTAGCGGATCGACGGAGCCCAGGACAGCAGGTTGTTCGCGAAGGTCCCGGGCCGGAGGATCGTCCACTCCGCCTCGGTGGCGCGAAGGGCCTCCTCGATCGCGGCGTGGTGGAGCTGGCTCGCCGAGCCGTGGTCGCGCTCGTGCTCCAGAGCAGCCGCGAGCGAGGAGAGCAGCACGAGGCGCGGCACCTGGGCGGCGGCTGCGGCCTTGACGAACTCCACTGCCCCGTCTGCCGGGAAGATGAACGCCGCTTCGACGCCGTCGAACACTCCGGAGGGCAGGCTGTCGAAGTCGCCCTCGACGACGTCGACGCCGGTCGGCAGGTCGGCGACGTCGGGCCGACGGGTCAGGGCCCGAACCGAAGCGCCGGCCCGCCTGAGCTCAGCGACGAGATGGCGGCCGACGTGGCCCGTGGCGCCCGTGACGAGGATGGATCCTGTTGTTGTGGTCATGACATCAATGGTCCCGACTCTTGAGGCAGAATCCTTGCCGCAGTCGCACCTAGTCTCGATGACATGAGCAACCCCTCCGCCCGGCTGCTGGCCCTGCTCACCGTGCTCCAGTCCCGACGCCACTGGACCGGCGCCGAGCTGGTCGAGCGCCTCGGGGTCAGCCCGCGGACGATCCGCTACGACGTCGAGAAGCTGCGTGCGCTCGGATACCAGGTCCACGGCACCACCGGCGTCGGCGGCGGCTATGAACTGCGTCCGGGGAGCATGCTGCCGCCGCTCCTCCTCGGGGACGACGAGGCCGTCGCGATCGCGTTGGGACTGCGCCTCGCGACGGGTCACGCCAGCCAGCTCGGCGAACAGGCGGCCACGGCCCTGGTGAAGCTCGAGCAGGTGCTGCCGGCTCGCTTGCGAGGTCGCGTCAACGCGCTGCGCACGTACACCGCGGCCGTTCCCCCGTCCGACTCGTCCGTCGACCCGGACCTCGTGCTCTTTCTGACCACAGCGGCCCGCGACCACCAGCGGGTCCGTTTCGACTACAGCGCCCGTGACGGGTCCGTGACGCGTCGGGACGTCGAGCCCCACCGCCTCTTGCAGCTCGGCCGGCACTGGTATCTCGTGGCCTTCGACCCGCAACGCAACGCTTGGCGCCACTTCCGCCTCGACCGGGTGGAGATCAGACGGCCTGCCGGCGCGCGGTTCGCGCCGCGCCCGGCGCCGGATCCTCAGGCCTTGCTCGACTCCATCGACGCGCACTACCAACGTCACCGCGCGGTCGTTCTCGTCTTCGCGCCCGCCGACGTGGTCAGCGCCCGGCTCCCTGCCGTAGTCCCCGTGGAGCCCGTCGACGAGGATCGGTGTCGGGTCCATGCCTCCGGCGAGAGCGCCCACCACCTCGCCGTCAACCTGCTCCTCCTCGATCGTGACTTCCTCATCGAGACCGCGTCGCCCGACGTGCGGCGGGCGCTCCAGCTCCTCGGCAAGCGCGTGGCCGACGCGACAAGCGGGTTCATCGTGGCACCGGAGCCCGATCCCCCTCAGCCGATCTGAGCGGCCACTTCAGACCGTCAGCGCACCGCCCGACGACGGCGCACCGTGAGGCCCAGCAGGGCGAGGAGTCCGGCGAGTCCCACTGCACCACCGAGCAGTACGAGCGGCAACGGCCCCTGCTCCGTGTCCACCGGAGGTGGCCCATCGACGACGGGGCCGGCCGCCGTGCTCGGATTCGGCGTGCCACCGGGCGAAGCGGCGGCGCTCGGCGATGGCCCGATCGAGGTCGAGGACGACGAGCTCGGCGACGCACTCCGAGTCGGGGTCGAGGACGCGGACGGCGTGCGCGTCGCCACCACGACCGGCTTGCCACTCCTGTCGATCGTCGTGTGGTGCTTCCACAGATACTCCCGGATGCTCAGCCCGGAGGCGTGAACCTCTGCGGCCACGTCCCGCCCGAGGTAGCGGTAGTGCCAGGGCTCGTAGCGGAAGCACGTGCGATCGTTCCAGCGCGTGCCGCCCTCGCCTCTCGGGTAGCTCAGGACCCAGCCGTACCTCCACGAGTTCTTGGCCATCCAGCCGCCCGCGGGCGTCTTCGCCCAGTCGCCCGGCAGCGGGTTGCCGCCCCCGGCGCTCATGAAGTCGACGCCGAGCCCGAGCTGATGCTCCGAGTGGCCCGGACGCGCCGAGTAGGTGATCGCGCTGTCGAAGCCGTTCTGGGCCACGTAGCCGTTGAAGATCTGGGTCTGCTCCTTGTAGCTGCGGTACGGGCTCCAGATGCCGATCGGCGCCCCGGCCGCGCGGGCCGCCTTCGCCATCGCCTTCGTGTCCTCGACGGCCACCTCTCGGATGTAGCCGCCACCGGGGAGGCCGACGTCACTCAGTTTCACGAGGTCGGGTGGCACGTAGTCGGCCCCGACCCGCAGCAGGCGGTCGACGAGCGTGACGCTCCAGTCGTCGTAGCCACGCGGCACCGTGTAGACGTCGCCGAGGTCACAGGACGGAAGCGCGCCGACCGCCTGGACCGGCTGCGATCCGATCGGGGTGAGGGCGAGCCCGGCCGACCCGAGCCCCACGACCAGTGCGATCGCGCGACGCGACAGCCTGGCGCGCCGACGAGCCACCGGTCCACGTGGCGATACCGGAGGACTCGCATCGGTCAGGTCCGCGGCCATTGGCCCCACGCTAGCCCGGTCACCACGTGACGTATGCCGGACCGCCTCCTCGCGTGGTGCGGCCGGGTCCCAGCCGCGAGCCCCGCCACCCCGGCAACCACCCGTGCCGTCCCGGGCGTCGTCGGCGCCGGACGGAACGCGTGTTTCGGACGGACACTCGCGCCGACGACACCTACGCTGGCCAGGTGAGTGCGCCGCGGGTCTTCCGTCACGTCACCATCGCTCTCGGGGTGGCGCTGCTGGCAGGCTGCTCCAGCACGGGCGGCCCCTCCAGCTCCACCGCGACGGCTCCTGGCTCGACCAGGGCCCCACCGGTCGCCACCTCCACCTCATCAGCCTCGGCGGTCGGCTCGCCGACGACGACCGAGGCAGCCACCCGCTTCCCGCTGGCCGTCGTCACGGGAATCACCAACCTCAAGGCGACCACCACCCCGAAGGAGGTCGCAGGGCTCGCCAGGAGCGGACGGCTCCTCACGCCGTGCGGCGTCATCGTGACGCAGCCGAGGGTGCCCCAACCCGACACGTGCATCGAGGCAGACCGGATCGCCGCGGCCCTCGAGAAGAACCAGAAGCAGGTGGCGCTCCTCCCGCCGGGTCTCGTCGAGCCGTCGACGAAGGTCGTCTCCATCGCCGGCAAGGGGCCTTTCGGCATGTTCGGCCCCGACCTCTTCGGCGACCCGAAGGCCCGGGGGCTGGACTATCCCATCCTCGCCACGGCGGCACCGGGCGTCCGGCTGGATCCGAGCTGGACGGCATACGACGCCTCGGAGATCTGGACCCTGACCAACCTCGGCAGCCTCTGCGCCGACCGTGGCGGTGCGGCCCAGGCGGTGGTTCGAGGACGGGGCTGGGACTGGGTGTTCGACGGAGGCACCGCGAGATATGCCGCGCCCGCCGTCGTCGACCCACCGAACCGCGAGCCCTACCGGCCCGTCCAGCCCGTCGACACGGGCCGCGACGGCACCTTCGCGCAGGTGACCAAGCGCTCCGACGTCGCGATCGCCGACCACGAGTGCCCGGTCATCGCGGACGAGAACTGGAAGCCCGCGCTCGGCAGCAGCGTGGTCCTCAGCGTCCCCGAGGCGCTCCTTCCCCACTGGCGCGACACGCTCGGCCTCGACGTCGTCTACCTCGCCGCCAACCACCTGAGCGACAAGGGAGTTGCCGGCATCCGCTCGACCCTGCGACTCATGGACGAGTACGAGATCCCGCGCACCGGTCTGGGAATGGACCTCGACGAGGCGCTCGAGCCCGCCTACGTCGACGTCGCCGGCCACAAGGTCGGATTCGTCGCCTTCAACGACGTCGGCGGGGTCGCGAAGGCCGACACCGACACCGCGGGCGTCCCCTGGATCACCCAGGCGAACATCACCGCAGGCGTTCGCAAGGCCAAGGAGGGCGGCGCCGACCTCGTCATCTGCACCCCGCAGTGGTGGGGGGGCGCCGAGTACCACGACGACCTCTGGCCCACGCAGGAGAAGCAGGTGGGCTGGTTCGACAAGGCAGGCTGTGACCACGTCATCGGGTCCGGGACCCACGTGGCCGGACCGCTGCTGCTCCGCCCGAGCGGCGGCGACGACGTCAGCGTCGTGCTCGCCAGCCCCGGCAACCACTACTTCGGGCAGGGGTGGTGGCAGGAGACGCAGGAGGGCGTGATCCTCGACCTCACCTTCCGTGGCACGACGCTCGTCAACGTCCGCCTGCGTCCGACGGTCATGATCAACCAGGCCCGCCCGGCCCTGCTCGATCCGCAACGAGACGGCCGCTACGTGCTGCAGCGAGTCTGGA
>NZ_JAJJPG010000114.1:5690-11491 GCF_032907665.1 Intrasporangium sp. | reverse complement strand
GGTGAGTCAGGCGACTCGGCCGAGTCGGGCGAGCCGGCAGCATCGTCCTCCTCCTCGCCCAGCTCGAAGTCGGTGCCCGGCACGGCCTCGGTGAGGTCGATGACGTTGCCGGCGGTGTCCTTCACGGAGACCTGCTCCAGGACCGCCGCGAGCGCCTTGCGGCGGGCGACCTCGGCGACCATGGCGGGAATCTGGCCCTCCTTGTCGAGGGACTGCGCGAAGGCGTTGGGGTCCATGCCGTACTGCTGGGCGTTCATGACGAGGAACTCGATGAGCTCGGCCTGCTGGACCTGCACCTCCTCCTTCTCCGCGATCGCGTCGAGCAGGAGCTGTGTCTTGAGGCCCTTGCGGGTGCTCTCGTCGACCTCGGCGCGGTGCTCGTCGTCGTCGAGGCGGCCCTCGCCCTCGAGGTGGGAGTGGACCTCCGCCTCGACGATGCCCTCGGGGACCGGCACCTCGACCCGCTCGAGGATGGCGTCGAGGAGCTTGTCGCGGGCAGCGACGCCCTGCGCGAACTTGGCGTCGACCTCGGCCTTCTGCGTCAGGTCGGCCTTGAGCTCCTCGAGCGTGTCGAACTCCGAGGCCAGCTGGGCGAACTCGTCGTCGAGCTCGGGCAGCTCGCGCTCCTTGACGGCCGACACGATGACGGTGCAGAGAGCCTCGCGGCCGGCCTGGTCACCGCCGGCGAGCGGCGCGGTGAACGTCTTCGTCTCGTCGGCCGTCATGCCGATGAGCGCCTCGTCCATGCCCTCGAGCATGTTCTTGCTGCCGACCTCGTAGGAGACGCCGTTGACCGCGTCGATCTCCTCACCGTCGATCTCGGCCGACAGGTCGACCGAGACGAAGTCGCCGTCCTGGACCGGGCGGTCGACGGTCTTGAGCGTGCCGAACCGTGCGCGGAGCGCGTCGAGCCGCTCGGCGACGTCGTCGTCGGACACCGTGGCCTCGTCGACGGTGAGCTCGATGTCCGTGAAGTCGGGCAGCTCGATGTCGGGGCGACGGTCGACCTCGGCCGTGAAGGTGAAGTCCTCGCCGTCGGTGGCGGGAACCTTGAGGTCGGTGATCTCGGGCTGGCCGAGGGGTCGGACCTCGTTCTCCTCGAGGGCCTTGCCGTAGAGGTCGGGGAGCGCGTTGTTGACGGCCTCCTCGAGGACGGCGGCCCGACCGACGCGCTGCTCGATGATCCGAGCCGGCACCTTGCCCTTGCGGAAACCGGGCACCTGGATGTGCTCGCCGATGTGCTTGATGGCCGCATCGAGGCTCGGCTTGAGCTCCTCGAACGGGACCTCGACGGTCAGCTTGACCCGGGTCGGGCTGAGGGTCTCGAGCGCACTCTTCACTGCGGGTACTCCATCGGTACTGGTGGGGGCTGGTCGGCGTCGTCTGACGCTGGGGGTCGGACGGCGGGGTGCCGTGTCGTCGCGCCGCGTGGACGCACCGACGCACCATGCTATAGGTCGCCCCGCTCCCCCACTAAATGCGTGCTCCTATGCTCGGTGCCATGCCCGCGCCTCGACGTCCGCCGACGCCCGACATCGCCGCACTCAGGCCTCTCCAGCTCGTCAGTGCGGCGATCGGGATCGGGGCCCTGATGGTCACGGCGATGCGGGTTCTCGTTGATCCTGAGCCCGTGCCGCCCTCGTGGCTGGCCGTCGGGATCGTCCTCGCGTCGATCGTGGGGGCGACCGCGCTCATCATGCTCTTCGGCTACTCCGTCCCGTCGCTGCCTCAGGGCCTCCCGCGCGAGAACGCCGCCCGGACGAGCCTGCGCTACTTCGGCTCGACAACAATCCTGCGCTCCGCGATCGCGGAGACCCCCGTCCTCGTCGCGTTCGCCGTGTCGTTCCTCGTGACGCCGCACTCCTGGCTGCCCCTGCTCATGGCTCTCCCGGTCACGGTGGCGCTCTTCTGGTGGCACGCGTGGCCGTCGCCGCGGACGGCGGCCGCGGTCGAGAGGGGACTCGAGGCCGAGGGCGCCGAGAGCCACCTCAGCGAGACCCTCGGCTTCCGCGCCGGGTGAGCTGGGCGGCATACGCCGCCTCATGGGTCCGTATGCCGCTGGGTCGGCTCAGCCGACCGTGCCTCCCGAGCGCCAGTACTGTCCGTCGGCCCGGTCGAGGAAGCCCTCCTCGACGAGATATCGGCGCAGCGCGGCGACGTCGGGGTGGAAGGCGCGCAGCCGGTTGTTCACCTCGGTCTCGTCGTACTTCTCCCCCGGCTCGAACTGCTGCGCGAGGTGGTCGAGGACGACGAGCCGCTTGCGGATCTTCGTCGGGATGCGAGTCAGGGAACCGTCCGCCGCGAGGAAGGCGCGGAGCACCGCGTCCCTGTCCTTGAGGGCGGACTGGAGGTCGGGGCGAAGCACCCCACCACCGTAGGACGGGTAGCGCGACGGCGCCCAGTGGATATCCGGAGCGGGCGACGAGAATCGAACTCGCGTAATCAGTTTGGAAGACTGAGGCTCTACCATTGAGCTACGCCCGCGGGGCCGCTGGTGGAACCGGCGATCCGAGGCGCTAGCCTACTGGTTCGCGTCCGGACTTCCGAAATCGACCCGCACCCGTGGGTGTGCTCGTGTCCGAGGGGCGACGGGGCATGGCGCAGTTTGGTAGCGCGTCCGCTTTGGGAGCGGAAGGTCGCAGGTTCAAATCCTGTTGCCCCGACGTGGTGGAGGGCGGTTCTGGAGCGACGACGTCGCCTCGGGACCGCCCTTTCCGTCGTGGCGAGCCCCTCACGCGCGGCTGGGTGAGCCCACGCGGATGGCGCTCGGCGCGCGGGATGGGACGGGCGCGTCGTCGGCCAATCCGCGCGACGTCGGCTACTCCGCGCGCCCTGCCGCGCCCTCGGCGACGAGCTCGAGCCGCAGCTCGTGGATCTCCCGCCCGGCCGCCCGCCCCTTGGCCTCGAAGCCGGCTCGCGGCCGCCATTCCGGTCGCTCGACGCGCTGGGCCCGGAACCTCGGGTGTGCGGCGACCTCGGCGAGGACGTGCTCGGCGTAGAAGTCCTGGTCCGTGGCGATGAGGATGTAGCCACCGGGCTTGAGGACGCGCGCCAGCAGGTCGAGGTTGGTGGGCGAGACGAACCTGCGCTTGGTGTGCTTCTTCTTGCGCCAGGGGTCGGGGAAGAAGAGGTGGATCGCGTCGAAGACCCTGTCGCCGACCCGCTCCTCGAGGAAGACCACGGCGTCGCCCTGCTCGACCCGCAGGTTGGGGACACCCACCTCGTCCGCGGCCGCGAGCATCCGCGCCAGGCCGGGGCTGTGCACATCCATCGCGAGCACGTCCCACCCGGGGAAGGCGGCGGCGTAGGCGATCGCCGCGTGGCCGTGGCCACACCCGATCTCGAGGACGAGTGGCGCGACCCGGCCGAAGGCTCGCTCAGGGTCGAACGGACCCGGGGGCAGCGCACGCGACGGCCCGAGCCGCTCCAGGCGGTCGAGGGTGAGCGACGAGAGGCGACCGCGACGCACGAAGCTGCGCACCCGAGCCGGCGTCACCCCCTCCGGCAGGTCGGGCGCCACGTGGGTCTTGCGCGGCGGGCGAATGCTGGAACGGTCGGAGGCGGGCTCGGTCACCTCGGCATCGTAATGAGCCCGGCCGCCCAGCCGATCCTCCCACCCACCGAAGCGGCGGCGTGCGCATCCCGGTGAGGCGGGTACGGGAGCGGCGCGACGTCACAGGGCGTCCGGTGAGCGAAGGGAGTGCGCAGTGGGCGCGTTCGACAACATGAAGGACAAGATCGGCGACCTCGCCGAGGAGCACCAGGACAAGGTCCACGGTGCAGTCGACGAGCATGGAGAGAAGATCGGCGGAGGAATCGACAGCGCCGGCGACTTCGTCGACGACAAGACGGGTGGACGCTTCGCCGAGCACGTGGACACCGGGCAAGAGCGTGGCAAGGACGCGATCGACAACCTCGATGGGCAGGACGACGACATCCCCTGACCCGGGTCCGTCGTGGGCGGGCGGCACCGTCAAGGTGACCGCCCGCTTCGCGGCGCACAGCGAGGCCGTATGCCGCTGGGCCGGCTCCCAGCCCACGGTCGCCCGTGCGCCGGGCTGGGTGTGGCAGTCAGCGGCGCCAGACCGTGACGACGGCGCGGTCGTCGCCGTGGCCGGCGAGAGCGTGGTCGCAGAGGCGCTGGGCGAGCCCCTCGAAGCCCGTGGTGACGAAGGACTCGGCCCGCCCGAGCATCCGGTCGATGCCGTCCATGAGCGCCTTGTCGCGCGCCTCGATGACCCCGTCGCTGTAGAGGACGAGGGCATCGCCGTGGCGCAGCATCCCGGTCTCGCGAGGGTAGTCGGCGTTCTCGATGACTCCGAGGAGCGGGCCGCGACCACCTGACAGCATCCGCCACCGGCCGGATCCCGCGGCGAACTGGGCCGCTGCCGGATGCCCGGCGTAGCCGATGGAGAACTCTCCCGTCTCGAGGTTGATCGCCACGTGGACGGCGGTCGCGAAACCCTCGGACCACCGCAGGCGCAGCAGGTGGTTGTTGGCCGCGTGGAGGAAGCCGCGCTCGCTCATCTCACCGAGCAGGCCGCCCAGCGCGCCCGAGAGCAGGAGCGAGCGGGTGCCGGCCTGACGCCCCTTGCCCGAGACGTCGACGAGCGCGATCTCGAGCATCGTGCCGTCGGTGGACCGTCCGGCGACGACGAAGTCTCCCGAGAAGCTGTCACCGTACGCCGACTCGAGGGCGACCTCTGCCGACCAGTCGGCAGGGAGCTCGGGCAGCTCCCCCTGCGCCCGCAGGCGGTCGCGCATGTCGACGAGCATCGACTCGCCGCTCACTCCGACGACCCCGACCTGCGCCCGGGCGTGGGCGAGCCAGATCATGAGGAGCATCGTGGCCAGCGTGACGATCTCCGTGCCCATGGTTGCCCCCTTCCGCTGGCCGAGCGCCGCGCCGACGACGGCCATCGTCGAGAACAGCGCGACATAGACCACCACGAGGTGCCGGGGCTCGAGGAAGAGCCCGCCGACGACGACGAGGAAGGCGAAGATGGCCCACGGAACGTGCTCCGGCCAGGTCGCAATCGCCCATCCGGCCCCCAGCCCGAGCAGGATCAGGCCGACGACCAGGATCCAGGGCGACCGCGACATCCACGGCACGAGCATCCGAGCGCGGCGAACCGGCCCCGCTGAGATCGCGGGCCGGTGAGAGACGTAGCTCTCGTTGAGGGCCACAGGCCTCCATTCCCTGGATCGAAGGGGCCGTGGAGGTTCGGCGGGCAGCGATCCTCGTTCAGTTGGTCATTTGGGTCGATGCATCGAGGCGTCAGGTCCCGGGGAGTGGCGGGAGCTCACGCGTGGTCTCGTACGCGGAAACCATACCGATGCGGCGGCGGTGGCGCTCCTCATCGGAGAATTCCGTGGCGAGGAACGCATCGACGATCTCCTTGGCCTCGTCCTCCGTGGCGAAGCGGGCTCCGAGCGAGACGATCTGGGCGTCGTTGTGCTCCCGCGCCAGCGTGGCCAGCTCCGGGGCGTAGGCCAGGGCAGCGCGGATGCCCGGGACCTTGTTGGCTGCCATCTGCTCGCCGTTTCCCGAACCTCCGAGGACCACGCCGCGCGAGCCGGGGTCGGCCGCCACACCCTCGGCGGCCCGCAGGACGAAGACGGGGTAGTCGTCCTGCGCGTCGTAGCCGAAGGGTCCGTGGTTGACGACGTCGTGGCCGGCCTCCTCGAGGTGGGCGATGAGGGCCTGCTGGAGCTCGAGGGCGGCGTGGTCGCCGCCGATGTGGATGCGCATGTTCGTCCTTGTGCGTCGAGGTGCGGGCGAGGAGCGGGCGAGGTGTGGG
>NZ_JAJJPG010000114.1:0-5590 GCF_032907665.1 Intrasporangium sp. | reverse complement strand
GGGCGAGGTGTGGGGTGTGAGCGGGTGTCTGTCTGGTGCTGGGCACTGGAGTCGACTGGGGCCGAGAGCCGGACGACGTGGATCCGTCAGGTGAAGATCGGGCCCTGGGTGCGCGTGCGTTTCAGCTCGTAGAAGCCGGGTGTTCCGGCGACGAGGACGCAGCCGTCCCAGAGGCGTGCGGCGTCGTCTCCCTTGGGGGCGGGCGTGACGACCGGGCCGAAGAAGGCGATCCCCTCGACCGCGATGATCGGCGTGCCCACCTCCGTGCCGACGAGGCTGATGCCCCGTTTGTGGCTCCGGCGCAGGGCGGCGTCGTGCGTCTTGTGGTGCGCCGCGGAGGCGAGACGCTCGGGCAGGCCGACCTCTGCCAGGGCCTCGCGCGTCACCGCCTCGAGGTCCTTCATCCCGCCCGGGTGGATCCGGGTGCCCATGGCGTCGTAGAGCGGCTTGACGACCTCGTCACCGTGGGCCTCCGCAGCCGCGACGATGACGCGGACCGGACCCCAGGCGTTGTCCATGAGGAGGCGGTAGGCCGCGTCGAGGTCGCGGTGCTCGTTGAGCACCGCGAGGCTCATCACGGACCACGTGACCTCGATGTCACGCACCCGCTCGACCTCCATGAGCCAACGCGAGGTCATCCACGCCCACGGACAGATCGGGTCGAACCACATCTCCACGGGTGTGCGGTCGGTCGACATGGGCACATCCTCGCATCCGCCCAGTGCGGCCCGTACAGGACGTCTCCACAGGGTGTCCGCCACGAGGCATCGAGCCCCAACCGCGCAGGCCGCCATCCGTGCGAGGATGTCCACCGCGACGAGGCGTCTCCATCTGCGGACGACCAGTCACCCCCGAACCGTCCCACGAGGAGGCTCTCAGTGCCCGGCAAGAACTTGACCCGCGACGAGGCGGCGCAGCGCGCTGGCCTGCTGCGGGTCGACACCTACGACGTCCGTCTCGACCTGACCACGGGCCCGGAGACGTTCCGCACTGTGTCCACCGTGCGGTTCACGTGCTCCGAGCCGGGTGTGGACACCTTCATCGACCTCATCGCGGAGTCGGTGGAGCGGGTGACCCTCAACGGCGAGGACCTCGACCCTGCCGCGGTCTTCGACGACTCGCGGGTCGCCCTGCCCGGTCTTGCCGCCGCCAACGAGCTGACCGTCGAGGCCACCGGCCGCTACACCAACACCGGCGAGGGCCTGCACCGGTTCGTCGACCCGGTTGACAACGAGGTGTATCTCTACACCCAGTTCGAGGTGCCCGACTCGCGTCGCATGTTCGCCGTGTTCGAGCAGCCCGACCTCAAGGCCTCGTTCCGGTTCACGGTGACGGCGCCCGCGCACTGGAAGCTGATCTCCAACTCCCCCACGCCGCAGCCCACCCCGGCCGGCGTCGTCGACCACACCGAGGTCGCGACGTGGGCGTTCCCGCCGACCCAGCGCATCTCCTCCTACATCACGGCCCTCATCGCCGGTCCCTATGACGAGGTGCGCGACGAGGTCGCGACGCGGGCCGGCATCATCCCGCTCGGCGTCTTCTGCCGGAAGTCCCTCACCCAGCACCTCGACGCGGACAACATCTTCGACTGCACGAAGAAGGGCTTTGCCTTCTTCGAGGCCGAGTTCGACCACCCCTACCCGTTCGAGAAGTACGACCAGGTCTTCACGCCCGAGTACAACATGGGGGCGATGGAGAACGCCGGAGCGGTCACCATCACCGAGGCATACGTCTTCCGGTCCAAGGTCTCGGAGGCGCGGATCGAGCGGCGCGCCCTGACCATCCTCCACGAGCTGGCCCACATGTGGTTCGGCAACCTCGTGACGATGAAGTGGTGGGACGACCTCTGGCTCAACGAGTCGTTTGCCGAGTGGGCGTCGACGACCTGCCAGGCCGAGGCGACGCAGTGGCGCAGTGCGTGGACGACCTTCGGCACCGCGGAGAAGGCGTGGGCCTACACCCAGGACCAGCTCAGCTCGACTCACCCGATCGCCGCCGACATGCGTCACCTCGAGGACGTCGAGGTGAACTTCGACGGCATCACCTACGCCAAGGGCGCCTCGGTCCTCAAGCAGCTCGTCGCCTACGTCGGCCGCGAGCCGTTCGTCGCGGCCCTGCGCGAGTACTTCGCCAAGCACGCCTGGGGCAACACGACCTTGTCCGACCTGCTCAACCAGCTCGAGCGGGCGTCGGGCCGCGAGCTGAACTCGTGGTCCAAGCTGTGGCTCGAGACGGCCGGCGTCAACACCCTGCGCCCCGTCTTCGAGCTCGCTGCTGATGGCACCTATGCCTCGTTCTCCGTCGAGCAGACCGCCCTGGAGGCTCACCCCACCCTCCGCCCGCACCGGCTCGGCATCGGCCTCTACGACCGCGAGGGCGAGGCCCTGGTCCGACGTGCCTACCACGAGGTCGACGTCGACGGCCCCCGCACCGACATCGCCGAGCTCGTCGGTGAGGTCCAGCCCGACCTGCTGCTGCTCAACGACGACGACCTCGCCTACGCCAAGATCCGCCTCGACGAGCGGTCGCTGAGGACCGCCCTCGAGTTGCCGCGTGGCTTCGCTGACTCGCTGCCCCGCTCGCTCGTGCTCGGGGCGACGTGGGACATGACCAGAGATGCGGAGATGCCGGCGCGCGACTTCGTCCGTTTCGTGCTCGACTCGCTGCCCGGCGAAACCGACTCGACGCTGCTGCGCGTCCTCATCTCCCAGATCACCACGGCGACGCGCCTCTACACCGCGCCGACGCACCGAGCGGAGACGGCGGCTCTGCTGTCGTCGACCCTCCGAGGTCTCGCCGACGCGGCGGAGCCCGGCAGTGACGCCCAGTTCCAGCTCATCGAGGGTTGGGCGGACACCACGGTCGACCCCGCCGACGAGGCACACCTGCGCGGTCTGCTCTCCGGCGAGGTGACCCTGCCCGGCCTGGCGGTCGACACCGAGCTGCGCTGGACGTTCCTCAAGGCCCTGGCGGCACTCGGCGCCGCGGATGCCGCCGAGATCCAGGCGGAGCTCGACCGGGACCCGACTGCGACGGGCAAGGAGCGCGCGGCCGAGGCACTGGCCGCCCGCCCGACCGCCGAGGCCAAGGCAGACGCGTGGGCCAAGGCCGTCGTGCGCACGGACCTGCCGAACTCCGTGGTTCAGGCGATCGGCCACGGCTTCCGCCGCAGCACGGACCTCACGCTCCTCGAGCCCTACGTCGAGAAGTACCACGCCATGCTCATGGACGCCTGGGCCGCCCGGAGCGTCGCCATGGGCGAGCGAGTGGTCGGCGGCTTCTACCCGTTCGGTCTGGCCAACGCCGAGCTCAAGGCGGCGTCGGACGCGTGGCTCGAGGCCAACCCCGAGGCGCCGGCAGGCCTCGTGCGCACGGTCGCGGAGAACCGCGACAGCATCGCTCGCGCCCTCGAGGCGCAGGCGAGGGACGCCGAGCGCGACTGACGGGGACAGATCAGCCGTATGCCGCTCAGCTCAGTTCCGACTCTCACGTGGGCCCAGGTGGGTGACTGGCTCCTGGGGGCACCACTCCGGATCATCCTCACCATCGCCCTGGCGCTGGTGGCGCGGTGGCTGCTCCACCGCCTCATCGGTCGGGTCGTCGACTCGGCCACGAGTCGGCACGCCGAGCGCGCCTCGGAGCTGCCGGGGACGGGCCAGAAGCTGGCGCAGTCGATGGGGGTGGCGCAGGAACGGTACCTCCAACGCACGAGGACGATGGGCTCGCTGCTGCGCAGTCTCGTCACCGTCGTCGTCGCCACCCTGGCCGGTCTCACCGTCATGGCGGTGCTCGAGATCCCCCTCGCCCCGCTGCTCGCCTCCGCCGGCGTGGGTGGTGTGGCTCTCGGCTTCGGCGCGCAGAGCCTCGTCAAGGACTTCCTGTCGGGGATCTTCATGATCGTGGAGGACCAGTACGGCGTGGGCGACGTCATCGACACGGGCGAGGCCGTCGGCACCGTGGAGGACGTCTCGCTGCGGATCACCCAGCTGCGTGACGCGAACGGCGTGATCTGGTATGTCCGCAATGGTGAGATCGTCCGCATCGGCAACCGGTCGCAGGGCTGGTCGACGGCCATCGTGGACGTTCCGGTCCCCTACGACGAGGACATCGAGCGAGCCATGGGGATCATCCGCGAGGTCATCGACGACCTCCGGGGCTCCGCTCCTTGGGACGAGAAGCTCCTCGAGTCGGGGACCGTGGGTGTCGAGTCGATGTCCGGCGGTGTCGTCACGATCCGCGTCCTGACCAGGACCGTGGCGCAGGAGCACTTCTCGGTGCAGCGCGAGCTGCGCGAGCGGATCAAGGTCGCCTTCGATCGGGAGGGGGTCCGCTCCCCAGCAGTGCTCCCGGGGGTGCCACCCTACGGAGGCCCGGCCTGAGGTGCGTGGGGTGTCTGGGACAATCGGCAGCGTGACGTACTACGACGACTTCGGTGGGCACGAGACCTTCGCCAAGCTCGTGCGGGAGTTCTACCGAGGGGTCGCCCAGGACGAGGAGCTGCGCGCCCTCTATCCCGAGGACGACCTCGGCCCTGCCGAGGACCGGCTCCGGATGTTCTTCGAGCAGTACTGGGGCGGGCCCACGACGTACTCGGAGCAGCGCGGGCACCCGCGGCTGCGGATGCGGCACGTGCCCTACGCCGTCACGCCCGACATGCGTGACCGGTGGCTGCTCCACATGATGAACGCCGTCGACACCCTGGACCTCGAGTCAGAGCTCGACGACCGGTTGCGCGACTACCTCACCCGTGCTGCCTACTCCCTCGTGAACTCGCCGGGGCCTGACGGGGTCTTCTGAGCTCACAGCAACTCACAGGTCACGCAGAGGCGCCTGCTTGGTCGGCACGGTTGTGTGGAGCCCATCACGACAGGACGCCCGCAGAGGTGCGGGCAGAAGGAGAGGCTCCCCATGTTGCCCCACACCAAGAAGGTCGCCGGCGCCGCTGCGGTCGGCGTCACCGCCGTGGCCCTCGGTCTCGGTTTCTCGAGCGTCGCGCAGGCGGACGAGACCACGCCGTCACCGACGACGACCAACCAGCGCGACTCCTCCTGGGACGAACGTGTCGGGTCCCATGGCCCGGGCCACGGGGCGCGACACGGTGGCGGCACGCACGTCGGCCTCTCCAGCCTCGCCGAGAAGCTCGGCGTCGACGAGGCGAAGCTCCAGGACGCGATGAGCGCCGTCCGCGACGACCTTCGGGGCGACCTGGACGACCTGCGTGACGACGTCCGCGACGGCACGGTCGATCGCGAGACCATCCGCGAAGACATGCAGCAGAAGCACGCAGCCGCGCTCGCCGAGGAGCTCGGGATCGACGCGAGCGAGGTCGAGGCGGCCCTCGACGAGATCCGCGCCGACCACGAGGCCCAGCGTGAGCAGGCCGTTGCGGAGCGGCTCGACCAGGCGGTCGAGGATGGCACGCTGACGCAGGCCGAGGCCGACGCGGTCAAGAAGGCCATCGACGAGGGCGTCATCGGCGGCGGGCCGGGTCGTGGCATGGGCGGACCCATGCGCGGTGGCATGGGCGGTGGCATGGGCGGACCCATGGGCAGTGCCATGGGCGCCTGACCCCGACCCCGGACTTCCCCGG
>NZ_JAJJPG010000113.1:0-11502 GCF_032907665.1 Intrasporangium sp. | reverse complement strand
GTGACGAGCGACCCCGAGGCCACGGCCCACGAGTCGGGCTCCACGCGCTCGCTCGCGGGGCACTCGGTCGTGTACCTCGTCGGTACGGCCCTGCAGGGACTCGGGATCCTGCTCATCCTGCCGTTCGCGACGCGCCTGCTCGGCGACACGGAGTACGGCAGGGTCGCGACCGCGCTCGTCATCATCCAGATGGTCGGCACCATCGCGGCGGCCGGGCTCCCCCAGGTGATCCTCCGGGAGTACCACCGAGGTCAGGACGGTCCGACGGCCGGGAGGGCGCTCGCCGGGACGATGGCGCTGCTCGCCGCCGGCGTGGCCGTCGTGGGAGTCCTCGTCGGGGCGGCACTCGCGGCCGCCGGGCGCGCGGACTTCGGGCACTGGTCTCTCGTCGTCGTGGCGTCCGCCGCGCTGACGACGGTCGTCTCCGGCCAGACCCTCGCGCGGGCCCGACTGCGTCCGCTCCACTTCCTCGTCCTGGCGGTTGCCGCCACCGTCGTGGCCCACGCCGCGGGCCTGTTCGCCGCCCAAGGCGATCGCACCGCGCGGACCTACCTCACGGCCTACACGTTCGCGCTCGTCGCGGCTGCCGGGCTCGCGCTCGTCGTCGGGCGGCCCCTGCTGCCGACCGCCGCCCGGGTGCGCGTCCGCTCCGGCATCCGCCTCGCTGCTCCGCTCCTGCCGCACGCGGTGGCGATGCTCGGTCTGCTCATGGGCGACGTCCTGCTCGTCAACGCGCTCCTGGGCGAGGCCGCGGCGGGCGGCTACCAGGTCGCACTCCAGCTGGCGAACATGCCCTTCGTCCTCGCCGTGGCGCTCTTCAACGCCTGGGGGCCCCTCGTCCTGTCCAGGTCGGAAGTGGACCGGTGGCAGTGGACGGCCAGGACGGGCACGTCCCTCGTCCTCGTCGTCGGCGTCGGCGCGGCGGGGGTGGCTTTGCTCGGGCCCTGGCTCGTGCGTCTCATGGCGCCGGACTTCCCGCAACGCTCGACGTGGACGTCGCTGGGGCTCATCACCGTCGTGTCGATCGCCTACATGGTCTACCAGGGCGCCTCGCTCGCCGTCCTCGACCACGAGCGGACCTCACGCCTGGCCGCCGCTGCCGCGATCGCGGTCGTCGTCCTCGTCGCCCTCGGCGCCTGGCTCAGCGGTCCGCTGGGGGTCGCGGGCGTCGCCGGAGCCAAGGCAGCCGCCTACGTCGTGCTCATGGCCCTCACCGTCCACGCCGCCAGGACCCTGTCCACCCTTCGCTTCACGAGGTGGCTCTGGGCCGCTGCCGGGGCCGCGGCCGCAACGAGCGTCGCGGGAGCCCTGCTCCCTGCGAGCGGGACCGGGGCAGCCGTCCGGCTCGTCCTCGCCGGCGGACTGGCGGTGGTCGGGATCGCGCTCGCGCCCCGCGTCCTGCGCGGGGTGCGCGGCTAGGATGACGAGCGCCCGAGACATCGGGACCCCGCCGACGCCGCCCGCCCGCACCCGACCGCACCTGATCGGGGAGCGAGCCCAGCGGCATACGGCCCGAACGACGACACCGACCCGAGGAGAGACGCCTTCGTGGTGACACCGCTGGTCCACATGGGGCTCGGCTACGACGACCTGCTCGTCCCAGCCCTCGTGCACGCGGGCTTCGAGACGAAGGACCTCATCCTCGTCGTGCGCACCGACGCCAACCTCGCCTGGGTCCGGCGCCACGCCCCGCTCGCCACAACGGTGCGGCTGCCCTATGCCGCGGCCCGCAAGGCCGACGTCGTCAGCGGCCTCGCCCCGCACGCCGCCCTCAAACGGGCGTGCGCGGGGGTGGGCCTCGACGTGCTCGACCTCCTCGTGAGCGAGCGCGCGCTCCGCCGCAACCGGGTCGACACGGCGATGAACTTCCTCAACCTCGCTGCGGAGCATCTCGAGCAGGCCATCGCGGGGCGTGGACCGGTCCTCGCCCTCACCGAGTTCACCGTCACCTCGGAGCTGCTCACGGCGGGGCTCGTCACCCACCACGGGGGACTCGCGACGTGGCCACGCGGCATCCGGCTGCCGTCCGACCGCTTCGGGCTCATCGGCACGCCGAGGGGCATCACCCTCTTCGAGCGTCCCGTGGACGACCCCGGTGCCCTCGATGCCGGCAAGCGCTTCATCGACACGTGGCGGGCGGAGCAGGGCCGACCGATGGGCTACGCCCGCAACCTCAAGGTCGAGTCGGGTCAGGAGATCTGGCGTCTTGCCTCCGACCGGGTGCGGGAGTTCGCCGTCGACCGGGGCGCCAACCTCCAGCTGCCCAAGCCGTCCGACTACGCCCGCCTCCCGTGGCTCAACCCGCTCAAGGCCCGCCTCAACCTGCGCGAGTACGCCACCCGGCGCTGGGACCCGCTCCCGGAGCGGTTCGTCTTCCTGCCGCTACAGGTCCAACCGGAGTCGAGCATCGACGTCATGGGGCAGGAGTGGCGCGACCAGGCCTACACGGCGCGTGTCCTCGCGGACGCGCTCGCCCCGCTCGGGATCGGCGTCGCCGTCAAGGAGCACGCGCACTTCATGTGGCGCCGTGACCCCGACTACTGGCCGCAGTTCGACGTCCACCCCGGCATCGCGACGATCGACCCCTTCGCCGACTCGCGCGAGCTGATGAAGCAGGCCCTCTTCACCGTGACCGCGACGGGCACCGTGGGGCTCGAGGCGGGCCTGCTCGGGCTGCCCGTCGTGACCGGTGCGCAGATGCCGTGGAGCGGGCTCGGCAACGTGCGCCGGCTCGTCACGCCCGACGACCTCGTGGACTTCGTCGCGGATCGGGGTTGGGAGTCGTTGCGCGCGACCCAGAGCGAGATCGACGAGTGGTTCGTCCACGACTACGTCCGCAACTCCTGGGAGGGGCTCGTCCTCGACCCGCCGCGCGTCCCCGCGGTGCTCGAGCCGGACAACGTCAGGCGGGTGGGCGACGCCTTCGCCGAGGCCGCGGGCACGCTGGGCGGTCGTCATGAGTGAGCTGCCGTATGCCGCTGAGCCCCCTCCGCGCGCGCGTGACGCCTCGCGCGGCGCGGGGTGGGTCGTCTTCGGCGCGGGCGGGCATGCCCGTTCGGTCGTCGATGTGCTCGAACGGCTCGGCGAGACGGTCGTGGCCGTGGTCGGCGATGCCGGCGGCCGCGACTGGAACGCCGAGCACCGTGTCGAGCACCTCACGGACGAAGCCGGCGCCATCGATCGTGTGCTGGACGGGGGGCTGCGGGCCGTGGTCGCGATCGGTGCGCCGGGACCACGCCTGGCGCTGAGCCGACGCCTCGCCGAGGTCGCGCCGGCGGTCGTGGCGGCCACGGCGACGGTGGCCCCCGGAGCCGAGCTCGGCCCGGGGACCGTCGTCCTCGAGCACGCGCACGTGGGCCCGGCTGCCCGGCTCGGCCTCGGCGTCATCGTCAACACGGGCGCCAACGTCGAGCACGACTGCGTCGTCGGAGACGGCACCCACGTCGCGCCCGGTGCGGCGCTCCTCGGAGCCGCGACCGTCGGGTCGGAGGCACTTGTCGGCTCCGGCGCGCGGGTCCTGCCCGGGATCACCGTGGGAGCAGGCGTGACGATCGGCGCTGGAGCCGTCGTCACCCGGGACGTCCCGGCGGGTGTCACCGTGGCGGGCATCCCGGCGCGGGTCACCGGGTCGTCCTCCGCACGGGACCAGGGGGCGTCGTGAGGGCCGCCGACATCGCAGGTGTGACCATCCCGACCGAGGGCGACGTCTACGTCATCGCAGAGGCGGGCGTCAACCACAACGGCGACGTCGACCTCGCCCACCGCCTCGTCGACATCGCTGCCTCGTCCGGTGCCGAGGCCGTGAAGTTCCAGACGTTCTCGCCGGACAAGCTCGTCTCGTCGACGGCTGCGACGACGCCCTACCAACGTGACCGAGGAGGCAGCGCTGACCAGCGCTCACTCCTCGAGGCCCTCACCCTGCCCCGGACCGCGTGGGCCGAGCTGCGCGACCACGCGACGGACGCCGGCATCACCTTCCTCTCCACCCCGTTCGACCTCGAGAGCGCCGAGCTGCTCGTCGGGCTCGAGGTCCCCGCGCTCAAGGTGGGCTCCGGAGAGCTGACCAACCTGCCGTACCTGCGGACCCTCAGCTCGCTCGGCGTGACCCTGCTCGTCTCCACGGGCATGGGCTCGGCGGAGGAGGTCGCCGCAGCCGTCGACGCCTGCGCCGCGGCGCCGGGGCTGGTCCTCTTCCACTGCGTCTCGGCCTACCCCGCGCCCGTCGAGGAGTGCAACCTGCGCGCGATCCCCGCGATGTCCGCGGCCCACGACGTCCCCGTCGGCTGGTCCGACCACACCCCGGGACTGACGACCGCGCTCGGGGCCGTCGCCCTCGGCGCGCCGATCCTCGAGAAGCACTTCACGGCCGACCGCCGCCTGCCCGGGCCCGACCACCTGGCCAGCCTCGAGCCGGACGCCCTGGCCGAGTACGTCGCCGCCACGAAGCAGCTCGCGCGCGCTCTCGGCGACGGTGTGAAGCGGCGGATGCCCTCCGAGCAGGAGAACGCCGTCCTCGTCCGCCGCTCCTGGCACGCGGCCGTCGACCTGCCCGCCGGGACCGTGCTCGACGAGACCCACCTCTCGCTCCTCCGGCCGGAGGACGGCATCAGCCCCGCGATCGACCTTCGCGGGCGGGTCGTCGCGCGAGCCGTCGCTGCGGGCGAGCCGATCACGGACGCGGACCTGGGCGTCTGATGGGCGACGCACGCACGGTCGCGGTCTTCGTCGGCACCCGCGCGGACCTCGGTCCGCTCACCCCCGTCATCACCGTCCTCGCCGAGGCACCCGATGTCGCGCTCCACCTGCTCACCGGCGTGATGTATGCCGCTGACGACCTCGCGCAGGCCCTGCCGCCCGCGACGAGCCGAGACGCCGTCGTGCACGGTCTGGCCGAGCCGATGGCGGAGGTGACCGTCAGCGCCCAGCTCGAGCAGGGGGCGCGGCTCTCGTCCGCCGCGGGCAGGGTGCTCGCCTCGATCGAGGCCGACGCCCTCGTCGTCCTCGGTGACCGGTGGGAGCTGCTCTATGTCGTGCCCCCGGCCTTCCTGCTCGGCGTGCCCATCGTCCACCTCCACGGCGGCGAGGTCACCGAGGGTGCCGTCGACGAGCGGATCCGGCACGCGGTGACCAAGCTCGGCGACGAGCACTGCGTCGCCTCGCCCGACGCGGCGCAGCGGCTCGTGCAGATGGGCGAGCCCGAGGGACGCGTCCACGTCACCGGCGCACCCGGCCTGGACCGGCTGGCCGAGGCGGCGCCGCTCGACGACGAGGAGCTGGCCCGGCTCCTCGGGGTCGAGCGGGTCGAGCGGCCCGTCGCGCTCTTCACCTACCACCCGCCGACCGCGCAGGCGACGGCCCCGGTCGGGCAGTGGGCGCGCGCGGCCGCCGAGGCGACCCTCGCCGTCTGCGGCACGGTCATCGGAACCCACCCCGGCATGGACGAGGGCCGTGACGAGATCATCGTGGTGCTCGAGGCGCTCGCGGCGGCCGAGCCGAGGTTCCGCTTCGTCGAGGCCATCGGGGCGCAGTACCCTCGCGTGCTCGCCTCGGTCGACGTCGTCGTCGGCAACTCGTCATCCGGGGTCATCGAGGCGGCCACCCTCCGCCTGCCGGCGGTCGACGTGGGGGAGCGCCAACGCGGCCGGCTCCGGGGCGACAACGTGATCCACGCCGCCGAGGGCCGGGAGCCGGTCGAGGAGGCCGTCCGGGCGGCCGTGTCCCCTCAGGGTCGGTTACGAGCCGGCTCCGTGGTCAACCCCTACGGCACGGGCGACGCGAGCCGGCGCATCCTCGATATCGTGCGGAGGGCGGGGGACGCCGGCCGGGTCAAGCCCTTCGTCGACTCCGCATCACGGGCCGACCAGGCGGCGTTCGTGACGGAGCCGAGCGGTCGGCGAGAGGGGGAGGAGCCACGGTGACAGTGCCAGAGCCCGCCGAGGAGCTGCGTCGAGCGACCGCGCCGGCCTCGGCGACGCTGCGCGATGCCTTGCTCGTCATCGACCGGAGCGGCACCCGCGTCTGCCTCCTCGTCGACGATGCCGGCCGGCTCGCCGGACTGCTCACCGACGGCGACCTGCGCCGCGCGGTCATCCGGGGCAAGAGCCTCGAGGAGCGCGCCATCGACCACGCCACGACGTCGCCGCACACCGTGGCCGCCGGCTCGCCACGCGCCCTCGTCGTCGACCTGCTCACTGCGCTGCACGTCTCCGCGGTGCCCGAGGTCGCAGCGGACGGCACCCTGCTCGGCCTGCACACGCTCTCCGACGTCGTCGGCGCGCGGCCGCTGCCCAACGTCGCCGTCATCATGGCGGGCGGGCGCGGGACCCGGCTCGGCGAGCTCACCGCCGACACGCCCAAGCCGCTCATGACCGTGGCAGGACGGTCCATCATCGAGTGGCTCGTCCTCGGCCTCGTCGGCGACGGGATCCGCGACATCCACATCAGCGTCAACTACCTCGCCGAGCAGATCGAGGAGCACCTCGGAGACGGCTCGAGGCTGGGCTGCTCCCTCCGCTACCTCCGCGAGGACCCGGACCGGCCGCTCGGCACGGCCGGCTCCCTCGCGCTGCTTCGCGCCGAGCGTCCCGACCTCACCGACCCGGTGATCGTGATGAATGGCGACCTCATGGTCCAGTTCGATGCCGGAGACCTGCTCCGCACGCACCGCCGCACGGGCGCCACGATGACGATGGCCACCCGCAGCTACCAGCACGAGATCCCCTTCGGGGTCGTCCAGACCGAGGGCGGCCGCGTCGTCCGCGTCG
Organism: Intrasporangium sp.; assembly: GCF_032907665.1. Lineage (GTDB taxonomy): Bacteria > Actinomycetota > Actinomycetes > Actinomycetales > Dermatophilaceae > Intrasporangium. The sequence continues at coordinate 4,738 of NZ_JAJJPG010000113.1, read as the reverse complement.
CCGAGAAGCCGACCCTCTCGTTCGACATCAACGCCGCGGTCTACGCCGTCGCGCCTCACGCGCTCGCCTGGGTGCCCGAGGGCCGCGCGAGCGGGATGCCGGACCTCGTCGAGACCTGCCTCGCGAAGGGGGAGGTCGTCACCGCCTGGCCGATCGGCGGCGACTGGATCGACGTCGGCACCCCGACAGACCTGGCCCGCGCCAAGGGCCACACCTGAGCGGATGCCGGCCCAGCGGCATACGGCATCCATGAACCCACACGAAAAGGCAACTGTGACAACGACTCCAGAGGCGCCCTCCGACCCGGACCGCACCCCCGAGATCAGCGCGCGACCGATCGGCGCGTCGATCGCCGGGAAGACCGTGCTCGTGACCGGCTCCGACGGTTTCATCGGCAGTCACACCGTCGAGCGTCTCCTCGCCGACGGGGCGACGGTGCGGGCATTCTGCCTCTACAACTCCAACGGTCAGGCGGGGTGGCTCGACGAGAGCGACGTCTTCGCCCAGGCCGTGCGCGACGGGCAGGCCGAGGTCGTGCTCGGCGACATCCGCGACCCAGAGCACGTCGCCGCCACCGTCGAGGGCGTCGACGTCGTGCTCCACCTCGCGGCGCTCATCGCCATCCCGTTCTCCTACGTGGCCCCCCGCTCCTACGTCGAGACCAACGTCATCGGCACGCTCAACGTCCTCGAGGCGGTGCGACGGCACGGCACGCCGCGCCTCGTCAACACGTCGACCTCGGAGGTCTACGGCACGCCCGAGCAGGTGCCGATCACCGAGGACCACCCCCTGCGGGGCCAGTCGCCCTACTCCGCGACGAAGATCTCGGCGGACAAGCTGTGCGAGTCCTACGCCCTCTCCTTCGAGACTCCGGTCATGACCCTGCGGCCGTTCAACACCTTCGGCCCGAGACAGTCCGCGCGTGCGGTCATCCCGACCGTCCTCTCGCAGCTGCTCGCCGGCGCCGACGAGGTGCGACTCGGCGACGTGACGCCCCGACGCGACTTCACCTTCGTCACCGACACCGCGGACGGCTTCGTCCGGGCCGCGCTCGCCGACGTGGCACCCGGCACGACGATTCAGCTCGGCACCGGCCGCACCGTGTCGGTGGGCGAGGTCGTCGAGCTCTGCCGCAAGGTCACCGGCAGCACGGCGGAGATCGTCACCGAGCAGGCGCGGATCCGGCCGGAGGCATCTGAGGTGCAGGTCCTGCTCTCCGACCCGAGCCGCGCCAACGAGATCCTCGGCTGGGCCCCGACCATGTCCCTCGAGGAGGGACTCGCGAGGACCGCCGAGTGGTTGCGTCCGCGCGTGGACCCCGAGACCGCTGCGCGGTACCACCGATGAGCGGGCGGCTGGAGGCGGGCAGTGGCGCGCGCGAGGCACACGCACCCGGGGCCCGCGGCGTCGCCGGCACGATCCCGCTGGCGGTGCCCAACGTCGGCGCGCTGGAGCGGCAGTACGTCCTCGAGGCGGTCGAATCCGGCTACGTGTCGTCGGTGGGGCCCTTCGTGACGGAGTTCGAGGACCGATTCGCACACCGGGTCGGCGCCAAGCACGCCGTGGCCTGCGCGACGGGTACCGCGGCCATTCACATCGGACTCATCCTCCTGGGCGTCGAGCGCGATGACGAGGTGTTCTGCGCCGACTTCACCTTCGTCGGATCGGTGAACCCCATCGCCTACCTCGGCGCGCGACCGGTCCTCGTGGACTCCGAGAGGCTGACGTGGAACCTCGACCCGGCCCTCCTCGCCGGCGAGCTCGACCGTCGGGCCGCTGCGGGCGAGCGGATGCCCAAGGTCGTCGAGGTCGTCCACGTCCTCGGCCAACCCGCTGACATCGGACCGATCGTCGATGCGTGCGAGCGCCACGGCATCGCGATCCTCGAGGACGCCGCGGAGTCCCTCGGCGCCGGGTGGTCCGCCGGGCGGTTCGCCGGCCAGCACACCGGCACCGTCGGTCGCATCGGCTGCTTCTCCTTCAACGGCAACAAGATCGCGACGACCGGCGGGGGCGGCATGATCGTCACCGACGACGACGAACTGGCCACGCGGGCGCGCCACCTGACGACCCAGGCCAAGGTGCCGGACGTCGGCTACCTCCATGACGAGGTCGGCTACAACTACCGGCTGACCAACATCGCCGCCGGACTCGGGCTCGCCCAGCTCGAGCGCTTGGACGACTTCGTCGCCACGAAGCGGCGGATCGCGCTGCGCTATGACGAGGCGCTGCGGGACCTGCCCCTCGAGCTGCCCCCGCGGGTGCCGGGACTCGACGCGACCTACTGGCTCTACTCCGTCCTGCTCGCCGAGGCTGCCGGACGAAGCCGTGACGACCTGCTGGACCATCTCGGGCAGCACGGCGTCGGGGCGCGGGCACTCTGGCGGCCGTTGCACCTACAGCCGCCCTTCGCGGACGTGCCGGTCGTCGGGGGGCAGGTCGGGGATCGACTCTTCGACCGGGGGCTCTCCCTACCCTGCTCCACCGACCTCACCGATGGAGACCAGCAGCGGGTCATCGACGCGATGCGCTCGTTCTTCGCCTGAGGGGCGGGTGACGGGCACCGGCGTGCTGGGGTGCATCGGGCCGTGTGCCGGGGGTGCGTCGACGGCCGGCTCGGCTGGGCCTAGGTTGACCTCCATGGAACTTCCTCGTGCTGACGTGGACCCGGGTGGCCTTCTCGAGTACTCGGTGGTGTTCACCGACCGGTCCCTCAACCACATGTCCGAGCGGTTCGTCGGCGTCATGCACGACCTCGTCGACGTGCTGCGAACGACCTACCATGCCGACGCCGTGGCCGTCGTGCCGGGCGGGGGAACGTTCGCCATGGAAGCCGTGGCGCGACAGCTCGGAGGCGGGAGGTCGGCGGTCGTCGTGCGCAACGGCTTCTTCTCCTACCGCTGGTCGCAGATCCTCGACGCCGGCTCGATCGCAAGCGACGTCACCGTGTGTGCGGCCCGCCCTGACGGTCCGGCTCGCGATGCAGCGTGGTCACCGGCGCCGGTCGACGACGTCGTCGAGACGATCCGACGAGTGCGTCCCGGACTCGTCCTCGCCGCGCACGTCGAGACGGCGTCCGGCATGCTCCTGCCCGACGAGTACGTGGAGGCCGTCGCCGCCGCCACGCACGAGGCCGGAGGCCTCTTCGTGCTCGACTGCATCGCGTCCGGTGCGTTGTGGGTGGACATGGAGGCCGCAGGAGTGGACGTCCTGATCAGCGCACCGCAGAAGGGGTGGAGCGGCTCCCCCTGCGCCGGCTACGTCATGCTCGGTGAACGTGCCCGCGCGGCTGTCGCGGCGTCGGACTCGTCGAGCTTCGCGATGGATCTCCGGACGTGGTTGTCGATCACCGAGGGCTACCTCGAAGGGCGTGCTGCCTACCACTCGACGATGCCGACCGACACTCTGGCGCACAACGTCGCGCTCATGCTCGAGACACGCGAGCGTGGCCTGGAGTCGCTGCTCGCGGCCCAGGTCGACCTCGGGTCCCGGGTCCGGGCATTGCTCGCCGAGCGCGGCTTCGCCTCGGTGGCGGCCGAGGGTTTCGAGGCCCCTGGCGTCGTCGTCGTGCACACGGACGATCCCGGCCTGCAGTCGGGGGCGCGGTTCCGGGAGGTCGGTCTCCAGGCGGCGGCGGGGGTGCCGCTGATGTGCGGTGAGCCCGCGGACTTCGCGACGTTCCGGATCGGTCTCTTCGGTCTGGACAAGCTCGCCGACGTGGACGGCACGGTCGCCCGGTTCGCCGACGGCCTTGACCGGCTGGGAGTCCGCTGACCCGGTCGGACGACACGTAACCTCCTGGGCCCTCACGCACTGACCCGCCAGACGGGTCAGTGCGTGAGGAGCCACCGGGCAGTCCTCCCCGCAGTGGACCCGGCACGTCGGCGGATTCGGCTCGGATTCGGCTCGGGGGCCTGGCTCGGGGAGCTCGGGGAGGTCGGGGGCTGGGGGCGGGTCAGCGGTGGACGAGGACGGCCTTGGCTTCCTTGACCGTGATGGTGGTGCCCGGCTGAGGAACGGTGACCCGGTCCGGTATCTCGATCCACGGGCCGCCGTTGATGCGGAAGTGGGCTGCGAGGGTGACCTCGACTCGCGCTGTGTAGGTGCCCGGGCGGGTATAGCTGTGCACGACCTCGCCGTCCGGGTAGGTCCCGCCGGGCGAGTCCGTCGGCCCGAACGTCTCGCCGTCCCCGAAGTCGTACCGGTAGCCGATCAGCCGTGGACGGATCTGGACCCGGTAGCCGTGCATCCGGGACGGGTCGACGGTGTCGACCTCCCCGGGCTCGAAGCCGGCCGAGGACCAGGCCACCCGGTAGAAGGTCGGCAGGTTGACCAGGGTCGTGTCGCCCTCCGGCTGGATGGCGACGGCTGCCTTGGCCCACCGCGTCTCGTGGAAGGCCTGCACGATCATCTCGATCGTCGGCACCGGGCTCACACCCGGGACCTGGTTGGGCAGGCACGTCGTGCCGACGAGCTGTTGGCCCTCGGCACCCGCGGGCGAGCTCCCCTCGGGCCACTCGTCGGCGGGCAGCGGGTCGCCGTGCTCGTCGACCCACCAGCGGTACACGTCCGACAGCGGTCCCCGTCCCTGCTCGGCGGTGTTGTCCGCGCATGCTGCGGTCGCCGCGGCCATACAGTGCCCGCTCAAGGCAGGCCCGCCGTCGATGTCGCAGCCGGCAATGGACAACCGGTACCTCCACCGCGGCCCCGACTCGGCCACCAACCGCGCATACTCCGC
>NZ_JAJJPG010000112.1:0-11954 GCF_032907665.1 Intrasporangium sp. | reverse complement strand
GCCACGACTCAGCCGCGGATCACGAGACCGGACCGGAGAGCTCGAGGCGGCTGGGCTGCCGCACCGTTGCCGACCCGTGCAGACTCGTCCAGTCCACCAGCGCCGAGACGATGCCGGCGAGGCGCCGCAGCGTTTCACCGTCGACGAGCTCGCCCCCAGCGTCGAACACCTCGTCGGCGCGAGGGACGAACAACGTGGGTGCGGGCAGCACGGGAGCCCCGACGGCGAGGAGGATCTGTCGCAGCTGCGACTGCGCGATCCGAGTGCCCCAGGGGCCGCTGGTGGCACCCACCACGGCGACCGGTTTGCCTTCCAGATGGTCTGAGCGCGAGAGCCAGTCGATGACGTTCTTCATCGACCCCGGGATGGACTGGTTGTACTCCGGGGTGGCCAGGAGCACGCCGTCTGCTCCCTGCACCGCCGCCCGGAGGGCCCGCACCCCATGCGGGGGATCAGACTCACGGTCCTCGTCGAAGACCGGCACGTCCTTGAGGCCCTCGTGCACCACGAGGTCGACGCCCTCGGGCGCCAGGCGCGCAGCGGCCCTCAGCAGTGCGTGGTTGTACGAGTCTCGACGCAGACTGCCGGAGATGCCGAGTAGTCGGATCGTCATCGCTTCCTCCATCGTGGTGACCAAGAAACATGATGTGTCATGTAAATAGTGCATGACATGTCAACCACATTTCCGTACAGTGCCGCCTGTGCTGTCGCGATGGCTCTCCGAGGAGGAGGAAAGAGCGTGGCGCGCGTATCGCCGCATGTTCACCATGCTCGAGGCGCGTCTCGCCCGGGAGCTGGCGGAGACGGGGCTCTCGGCAGCCGACTACACGGTGCTGTCCGACCTCGTGGAGGTCCCCGATCGGCGCTGGCGCGTCACTGACCTCGCGGAGTACATGGCCTGGTCACAGAGCCGGCTCTCCCATCACCTCGCACGGATGGAGCGCCGCGGGCTCGTGCGCCGCGAGAAGGATCCCGACGATGCCCGGTCGGCACACGTCTCACTGACGCAACAGGGACTCCGCGCGATCGCTGCGGCCTCTGACAGGCACCTGTCCGGCGTGCGCCAACACATGGTCGACCTGCTGACAGCTGACCAGCTGGCCGCGCTCACCGAGATCAGTGAGACCGTGCTCGAGCACCTGGGCGAACCTCCACCAAGGGAACCCCGGTCAGGCCAGAGCTCAGGGTCGTAGCCGTCGTCGAGGAGGTCCACGCCCCCACCGTCACCGACGGCTTTCGCCGGCGCCTCGTGCGCGCACGCCCGGGGCCACCCCCGATGCCGTATGCCGCCGGGCTGGCTGGCGCGTGGGACGCTCGGCGCCGCTCGCGGCCGGCGGCTGCCTACGATGGACCATCCGCAAACGAAAGGATCGGTGCCAGACCAGGTGTCCGGTTATTGGTTCAACATCGCCCTCGTCTTCTTCCTCGTCCTGCTGAACGCAGCCTTCGCCGGCAGCGAGATGGCCCTGATCTCCCTGCGCGAGGGTCAGCTCAAGCAGCTGGAGAGGGAGGGCGGCCGCAAGGCGCGCCGCCTCGTCCGCCTGGCCCGGGACCCCAACCGGTTCCTCGCGACGATCCAGATCGGCATCACCCTGGCCGGTTTCCTCGCCTCGGCGACCGCAGCCGTCGCGCTCGCCGAGCCCCTGGTCCCCGCGCTGGAGTTCCTCGGCGGAGCGGCCGAGGTCGTGGCCGTTGCAGGCGTGACGCTCGTGCTGACGTTCATCACCCTCGTCCTCGGCGAGCTCGCCCCGAAGCGCCTCGCCATGCAGATGGCGCTGCCGTGGGCCAGGGCCGTGGCCCGGCCGCTCGACCTCCTCTCGACCCTCTCGCGACCGGCGGTCTGGACGCTCGGGGTCGCCACCAACGCGGTGGTGCGCCTCCTCGGGGGCAGGGCCGAGGCGGCAAGCTCGGAGCTGTCCCCTGAGGAGCTCCGCGAGATCGTGGCGACGCACCAGGGCCTCGGGCCCGAGCAGCGCGAGATCATCACGGGGGCCTTCGACATCCAGGAGCGCACCCTGCGGGAGGTCCTCGTCCCGCGCAGCCAGACGCTCTTCCTGCGCCACTCGATGCCCGTCGCCGAGGCCCGTGCGCTGCTCGCGGAGGAAGGCCACTCCCGGGCCCCCGTCATCCGCGGAAGCAATCGGGACGACGTCATCGGCGTCGCCCACTGGGCCGGGCTCCTCGACGACGACTACCCGCGCTCGGTCGGCGAGGTGGCCACACCGGCCCTCGTCCTGCCCGACACGGCCAAGGTCTCGGCAGCGTTGCGCCGCTTCAAAGCCGAGCGCCAACAACTCGCCGTCGTCATCGACGAGCACGGCTCCGTGGACGGGATCGTCACGCTCGAGGACCTCCTCGAGGAGGTCGTCGGCGAGATCTACGACGAGACCGACAGCGACTCCATCGACATCGCGCGCGGCGACGACGGCTCCGTCACCCTGCCCGGCACGTTCCCGGTCCACGACCTCGAGGACGTCGGTGTGCTCGCCGACCTCGTCCGCCACGGGGACTACACGACGGTGGCCGGACTCGTCCTCCACCGGCTCGGCAGGATCCCCGATGCCCCCGGCGACCGGGTGGACATCGATGGGTGGACGATCGAGGTCACGGCGGTCGGCCACCATGCCATCACCGAGGTCCGCCTCGTCCCGCGCGCCGACGTGGCCCCGCCCGACGCCGACGACGACTGACCGGACGACCCGACGACCCGACGACCCGACGACACCGACCCGACGACGACTGACCCGACGATCCGACGACACCGAACCGACGAGGACCAGCCCGACCGGAGCGCGAGGGAACGCCTCGAGGTGAGCCGGCTCAGCGGCATACGGCCCTGGGCGTTTCAAAGCCGACCGCGGTGGGCACGCGGAGGGGGTGAACGTTGACGAGGCAGTGGAGCGCTACGGAAGTGCGAAGCGTGCGGACGGGACCCACCCGCGACCGCGACCACCCGACCTCGACGACGCCACGGTCGCGGCCCTGGGCAAGCTGTCGGAGTCGCTCGAGGTCATCGAGCACGCTCGCGGGCTCCTCTACGGCTTCCACCGGTTGACCGGGCATGCTGACGCGACCCTGCAGGAGGCGGTCGACCTGCTACGGGACGCCGGGCTCGACTCGGCCGCCGACGTCGTCGAGGAGTGCGTCGTGGGGCGCGACGTGCTGCCGGGGATGTGGACCTTCCAGGTCGTCGAGGCCTTCGACGACGGCTACTGGACGGTCTTCCGCGACGTCGTCGACCGCGTCCGCGAAGAGGCGGGCGACCCCGAGCGGCACCGCTACGAGGCGGAGATGAAGGCGGGCGAGCAGCAGCCCCGCGCTTCGGCCTGACCCGGCGGCGTCGGCGCGGCAGGATGAGGTCATGACGACAGTGCCCAACGGCAACGCCCATCTGGCCGTCCTCATCGACGCCGACAACGCCGACGCCTCGATCATCGAGCCCCTCCTCGCAGAGATCTCGAAGTTCGGCGTCGCGAGCGTCAAGCGGATCTACGGCGACTGGACCACTCCCCAGCTGAGCAGCTGGAAGAAGGTCCTGCTGACCCACTCGATCCAGCCGATCCAGCAGTTCGCCTACACGGCGAGGAAGAACTCCACCGACAGCGCGATGATCATCGACGCGATGGACCTGCTCCACACGGGCACGTTCGACGGGTTCTGCATCGTGTCGAGCGACAGTGACTTCACCCGGCTCGCCTCGCGCCTGCGCGAGTCCGGCAAGCGGGTCGTCGGCTTCGGCGAGGAGAAGACTCCGGAGCCCTTCGTCCAGGCGTGCGACCAGTTCGTCTACACGGAGATCTTCCGCACGCAGACCGTCGACAGTGACGAATCGCCTTCGACCACAAGGAAGTCCGAGCTGGAGCTGCGGCAGGACGCCCGGCTTGTCAACCTCTTCCGTTCGGCCATCGACGCAGCGTCCGGCGAGAGCGGGTGGGCCGGTCTCAGCGCCGTCGGCAACCTCATCGTCAAGCAGGCGCCCGACTTCGACCCCCGGCGCTACGGCTACAGCAAGCTGAGCGACCTCGCCGAGGCCATCGGCCTGTTCGTGCTCGACCGCGACGGGGGCTCGGTCCGCATCGCCGACTCGCGGACCCTCCCCAAGAAGACCCCGGTCAAGAGGTCTGCCCGCAAGACAGCGGCGAGGAGCTAGCCGACGCCCGCCGGGCGCCGCTCGATGCCGATGTGGCTGCCCGCCTCACGCAGACCGAGGGACCGGTAGAGGTTGATGGCGGGGCCATCGGTGTCGGCGACGATGACGACCTGCTCCACGCCTGGCTGGGCGAGCGCCCACTGGCCGGCGGCGTGCACGAGTGCGCCGGCGAGGCCGCGTCGACGGTGCTCCGGATGCGTCACGACGAAGCGGTAGCGCGCACGGGCGCCCAACAGCACGATGCCCGCTCGGGCGACGAGCTGCCCGTCGACGAAGGCACCGAACCAGCGTCCCCGGCCCGACTGGGCCTGGCTCCGCTCGGCGAGGGCCCGCCGGCGCTCGAAGGTCAACCTGGCCTCGGGATCGCTGCTGTCGTCGTCCTCGGCCGACAGTCGTGCCGACTGCTCCCAGTCGTCGTCGGTGGAGAAGGCGCGGATCTCAGCGTCCATGGAGGGAGGCTCCGGCGCGATCAACTGCGTCGCCGCGAGGGCGGAGTCGAGCTCGACCGTGCAGCCGTGCTCCGTCCACGGCGAGTGGTCCGCCTCGACCTCGAGCACCGCGAAGGTGCGGTGGGCCGCCGCCGGGAACTCCTCCTCGAACCGCGCCAGCCACGAGGGGATCTCGTTCGCCGCCGGCGCCGTGCCGAGGAGCAGGAAGTTGCCCCAGTAATAGGTCGGGTTGCTCACGGTCCGGACCACGAGGTGGTCACCGTGGTCGGTGATCGTCGAGCCCTCGAGCTCGAGGATGGCGAGGTCCGTGGCGAGGCCCGGGGAGTCGATGAGCACGAGGGGATCGTATGCCGCTGGGCTCGCTCCCGTGCCCGGGTTTCCTCTCGGCGCCCTCAGGCAGCCATGCGGACGACCGCGCCGGCGGTGATCACGGCGAGGGTGACGACGACCGCGAGGGGTGCGCCCGCGATGAGGGGCGAGTGGACCGGGCGGCGGGTCCCGACCACATCCGCACGGGTCGCGACGTCGCTCGGGGGGAGCTCGCTCGGCTCGGCAGCGCGGGGGGCACCGAGGTCACCCGTGGGGATCCGAATTGGCGCCTTCTCCGTCATGCCCGCCTCGATGCGCTGGAGCAGCGCCAGCAGGCCGACGGCCACGACGATCGGCGTGGCCAGCATCAGGACGTCCATGACTACTTCCTCGGGTCGGAATGAAGGATGTGGCCGCCCCCGCCTCGGGGGGTCGCGAGGGCGGCCACTGCCTTGTAGACGAACGTGTACCCATTTCATGACGCGAAACCCGTCATCGAACCGGCTCGGTATCACTGGGGCGCGTCCCGCCCTCTTCCCGACGAGGTGCTGTGGCCGGTGTCCACGCGGGCGACGGCCGTCGAAACGGGCCGGCGCAGTTTGGGCAAATCCGACCTTGTGGGCAGGGCCGCGGTGCTTCACTGGGGGTGAGAGCCGCGTGCACCATCGGGGTGGGGACCGAATGACACAGCTGCAGCACGACGCCATCGGGACGCCGCCATGAGCCACGTCCTCGACACGTATCCGCTCGACTTCAGCCGACCTGAGGTCCAGCAGCTGCGAAGCACGCTGCTGGACACCTTCGACTCCCCCGCCGCCGTCCGTGACCTCATGAGGTCCTCGGGGATGCAGACAGGCTACGTCGACATGTCCGGGCCCATGCACCTCGTCTGGACCGCGGTGCTCGACACGGCGCGCAAGCAGGACCGGCTCCGGCTGCTCCTCGGCGCTGCCGCCAAGGACCCCAACGCGGCTGCCATCCGGCCGGTGCTTGACGCCCTGTTGACCCAGACTCCCGCCGCCTCGACCGACCCGAGCGACTCGATCGACGCCATCGCCTGGAAGGTCGACGCCGACGACCGTTCCGGTCTCGAGCGCACCATCGAGGCCCAGTCGACGCTGCTCGACGTGTCCTTCCTCGAGCGCGGCCTCGAGCTCAGCCCTTCGGTCGCCAAGCTCCTCGTCACCCTCAACGACGGCAAGCGGTACTACGGCACGGCCTTCCGCATCGGTGACGACCTGCTCCTGACGAACCACCACGTGCTCTTCGACGAGGTCGGCCCCGCCACGGCCGTGGAAGCGTGGTTCGGCTTCGAGCTCGCCTTCGGCGGGGCGCCGCGCGAGTACACGATCGTCGCCTGCCGGCCCGACACCATCGTCGGCAAGGCGGACCACGACTGGGCCGTCGTGCGCACGGGGACGGCGATCCCCGAGTCGGCCCGCATCGTCCCGCTCACCGGCGCCGCCGAGCCCGAGCCCCTCGACCGGGTGTACATCATCCAGCACCCGCAGGGCCGCGAGAAGAAGATCGGCATGATCCACAACGTCGTCGTCGCCGTCACCGACGACGTCATCCAGTACCGCACCGACACGGACGCCGGCTCGTCCGGGTCGCCGGTCTTCAACGAGCAGTGGCAGGTCGTCGGCCTGCACCACCGCTGGGGCAGCACGGTCAACGACGGTCGCACCGAGTACTACAACCAGGGCCGGCGCATCGAGCGCGTGGTCGCCGCCCTCACCGCCGAGGGGCTGGTGTGAGATGGGCCTGCTCGACCGAACTCTCGACGTCTCCCACCCGGACGCCTTGGCACTCCTCGACTTCCTCCGCAAGACCTTCCAGAGCAAGGAGGAGGTGCGCGCGCTCGCACTCGAGGCCGGCGTCGACCTCACCGTCATCGTCGTCGACCAGCCGGTCGCCATGCTCTGGCAGGACGTGACGATCACCGCAGGCAAACAGCACCGCCTGCGGCTCCTCGTCGAGCGGGTTCGCGCCCACCCCAACAGCGCCGACGGCCAGACGCTGCTCACCCGTCTGCTCAACGAGCCCCCTGACTCGGCGGCGCTGGTCACGGGCTTCGTCGGGCCGGCATCCCCGGCGATCCCCGACGAGGTCTTCGAGGCCGCGTTGCTCTGGGACGACCTGCCCTTCATCGACCGCACCCACCTGCGGAGCAACCTGCACCAGATGCTGACCGGTCAGGCCCGGCGCGCCCTGCTCGTCATGGGCGAGGAGGGGGCGGGCAAGACCTACACGCGCCAGTTCATCCACTACCTCGGGGACCACGGAGGGCCGCAGTGCGTCAAGGCCATCGACATGTCGATGCGGGCCGGGGCGCCGATCGACGTGCGGGAGCTCGCGTCGCTCATGGCCACCACGGTCGTGGGGATGGAGTCCCCGACCTTCGACCCGACGGCCCAGCCGGAGACCGTGGTCAGCCGGTTCGTCCCGTGGCTCGCCGACGAGGTCAAGGAGCAGAACGAGGCGGTGTGGCTCGTCCTCGACGGCTTCACCCCGACGACCGCCACCGGCGGGGCCCTGCAGCTCGTCGACGCCGTCGCCCGCGCCGCCGCGAACCGCGACCTCGGCCCGCTCCGCGTCGTCGTGCTCGGCTACTCCGGCAACCCGGCCTCGGCCGGACTGGCCCTGACCGAGCCGATCAGCCACCCCACGCGCGAGGACGTCAAGGTCTTCTTCCGACGGGCCGCGCTCGCCCTCCAGGGTGCCGAGCCCGACGAGGAGGCGCTCGACGAGCTCGTCGACACCCTCGGTCCCATCGACGCCAAGCCGATTGCCGAGCTCGGTCCGACCGCCATGACCCACGCCCGAGCCGTCTTCGGGGTGACGTGATGGCCGAGGCGAAACGCGCACCCGTCGTCAGCGCGGACGAGATGCGCGCCCGGCTCGCCACCCTGAGGCAGGAGAGTGCCGCGGCCAAGGGCGGGCTCTCCGACGGGGCCGCTTCGGTCGGGTCACCGACCACCGACGCCCAGCTGCGCTATCGGGCGCGCGTCGTCCTGCTCGACTACTTCGACCTCGCTTCGCTCCGCGCCGGACGCGCAACGCCCACACCCGATCCACACGCACCGGGCTCCAAGCGCTCCTTCCTCGACCGCGTGCGCGCCGCACTCGGCGGGACACGTGAGCCAGCCACGACGACGGCGCCGACGCGCCCACCCGTCGACCCGGCTGAGACGAAGGCCCTGGACGAGTTCGCCACCCGCGACTGCGACCTCGTGACGACCAGGCAGGGCACCGGCCTGAGGCTGCGCCTGCCCGTCCGGCACGCGACGCTCCGCGACCTCGGCGTCGAGGGCCTGCGCCGCGAGCTCGACCGGCCCGACGCGATCCGCGCGGGCGACGACGACGTCACCCACCGCATGGCGCGCCGCCTCATCGAGGGCGAGCGCGAGCTGAGCGGTCTGTCCGCGGCCGAGCTCAGCGGCATACTCCGTGCGGTCGAGTGGCTCGCCCCGCTGGGACTGGACCTGCCCACCGAGCCCGCCGTCCGGGCCGCGCTCGACCTCGCCAACGTGCTCGCGCCGTTGCGCGCCGTGGCCGGGCCGGACTTCGTCGGCCGCGAGCGGGAGCTGGAGCTGCTCGAGGACCACCTCTACCAGCCCGTGGCGGACGGCGCGACCGCCCTGGCCCTCCACGGACCCGGCGGCGTCGGCAAGTCCACGCTGCTCGCCCGCTTCGTCCTCGACCACGTCGGGCAGGGGCCGCACCACCGTCGCGAGCACCCGCTCCTGTTCAGCTATCTCAGCTTCGACCGGGCGGAGCTCGACGCGCAGTACCCGCTGACGCTCCTCGGCGAGGCAGCCCGACAGATGTCGCTCCAGGCGCCCGAGCTCGGTGCGCCGCTCGCCCACGTGCGGCAGGAGATCGACGAGCTGCTCGCCGCCCAGACGGCACTGCGCAACGAGGCGACGGCCGTGCGGGGCAGCTCGAAGCGCGACGTCGGTCGCCAGCAGTCCGACGCCGCGAAGGTCGCGGGCTACTTCGCCGAGGTGGTCGGCTCGGTCACCGGGACGACCCCGATCCTCGTCGTCCTCGACACGTTCGAGATGGCGCAGCGCCGGAGCCGGTCCTTCCTCCGCCAGCTCGACGAGGCGCTGCACCGGATGCAACGGCGCCTGCCCGCGCTCCGTGTCGTCGTCGCCGGGCGCGCCCCCGTCGAGGAGCTGACCGTCCGCAACATGCCCCTCGAAGGGCTCGACGAGCAGCAGTCGACGGCACTGCTCACGCGCGCCCTCCGCGGTCACAAGGTCGACCCTGCCCTCGTCCGCCTCATCGTCGACCGCGTGTCCGGCAACCCGCTCAGCCTCCGGCTCGCTGCCGACCTCGTCATCCGCGAAGGGTCGCGGGCGATCTCGTCGGGTCGAGGGCGTCGGCGCCTGCTCTACGACCTGCGGGCCGAGCAGGTCCAGGGCGTCCTCTACCGCCGGATCCTCGACCACGTCGACACGCAGGTCCGACCCCTCGCCAACCCGGGGCTCGTCGTCCGGCAGATCACACCGGACGTCATCCGGGAGGTCCTCGCCGAGCCGTGCGGGCTGGGTGCTGTGACACCGGAGCGGGCCGCGGCCCTCTTCGAGCTGCTGCGGCGCGAGGTCGCCCTCGTCACCGAGGCCCGGCCCGGCCTGCTCGTGCACCGCACCGACGTGCGCCGCGAGATGCTCCCGCTGCTCGAGGCAGAGGACGCCGACCGGGTCACGGACATCCATGAGCGCGCCGTCCGCTACTACGAGGGACGCAGCGAGATCGACGACCACGTCGAGCACCTCTACCACCGGCTCATGCTCGGCCAGCCGACCACGACCCTCGACGCCCACTGGCACGACGCCGCCGCGACCTTCCTCGAGGACGCCTGGGACGAGCTGCCGCCTGAGGCCCGCGTCTACCTGGCCGGCCGCCTCGGCACCGAGGCTGACCCGGCCGACCTCGCCGCGGCGGACCGCACCGCCTGGATCCGCCAGGCCACGAGCCTGTCCCGCGCGCTGCTCGACGCCGGCCAACCGGGTCAGGCGCTCGCCATCCTCCGCAGTCGGGAGCTGGCGCCCCGGGAGCTCGCCGTGACGCGCCTCGTCGTGGAGGCGCTGGCCGCGCAGGGGCACGAGGGAGAGGCGCTGGCCGAGGCGCAGGCAGCGATCGCGGAGGCCGACGAGCGCGGGCTCGGGCCGGAGTTCGTCCAGCTCAACCTCGTCGCCGCGCGGGTCGCCGAGGACTGCGCCGCCGGACCCGACGAGAGCGCCGACTACGACGAGGCGCGACGGCACTACCAGGAGGCGCGGCTCAGCGCGGTGGACTTCGGGGCCCGGGTGGAGGCGATGACTGCGGGCGTCGGGGTCCTGCGCATCGCACGCCGATCCGGTCTGGGGTGGCGGGACGACCAGGTTCCGGAGCTGCGGGCGCAGCTCGTCGCGGAGGCGGAGACGCTGACCGAGCGGGAGAAGTCCATGCACCCGGCCCTCCTGCGGGACCTCGCCGCCGAGCTCGGCGACGAGCTGCCGTGGCTGCTCGTCGACGCCGCACGGCACGTCGGGGTCGAGGCAGAGGGCGCGTCCGCGAGCCAGCTTCCCGAGGCCGCGCAGCAGACGCTCCGCAAGGCGGCGACGCGGAGCCTGCCGCCGCAGGCCGGCTCTGTGCTGTCGCCGAGTCCCTCTGCTCCAGCAACGCCATCACCACCGCCGGTCCACCCCCCACCTGCGCCTGGGCCGATACCGAAGGGGTCTGGCGGCGACGGCTGGACCCAGGCACCCGCAGGCCACCCCTACTCGGCGGAGCCGTATCCAGCGACCTCCAGCTCCGTGGGGCAGAGCGTCGCCGACGCCCTCGCCACGAGTCCGGGAGACGACGAGCTCAAGGAGTCCCTCAAGGGTTACTGGCAGTCGGAGGCGGACCGGCCGGCCTTCGACTACGACGAAGAAGGCGAAGGTGATCGCGCATGACCGGGTCCGAGGGCAGTGGCACGACGAGCAGTGGCACCACGAGCACCGGCGACAGGACCAGCCGCGGCAAGACCAACGACGACAAGGGCAACGACGGCAAGGGCAACGACGGCAAGGGCAACGGTGTGCCGTGGCAGCTGCTCTTCGGCGCAGCGGCGCTCATCGGCACCATCTACATCGTCTTTGCCATCATCGCCTTCAACCGCGCCGACGACACCGGCCTCGACGAGAGTGCCTGGCTACGTACCGTCTTCGTCATCCAGGGGATCGAGGCGATCGCCTTCACCGCGATCGGCTGGCTCTTCGGCCGGGAGGTGCACCGCGGCGAGGCCAAGGTCGCCGAGAAGCAGGCGGAGGAGGCGAAGCAGGACGCCAAGGAGGCCCAGGCCGAGACCGGGGAGGCGCGGGAGGCCGCGATCGGCGCCGTCGAACGAGCGGCCGCGGCAGAGAAGGACGGGCAGCGGCTCGCCGAGGCGATCCGGGCCCGCGCAGCGGTCCCGAAGTCCGCACCCGGCCCGGGTGGCGACGAGCGTGCGCCTGCAGGCGGCGCACCGGTGGGGGCCGGGGGGCTGGCGGAGCTGAGAGCCTTGGCGGACAGTCTGTTTCCCCCTCCGTGAGCGTCACGGGATGATGCCGTATGCCGCTGGGCTCGGGTCGCGCGAGAGGGCTGGTCACGGGGTGGTCGGGTGACGTTGCCCGGGATAGCCCGGGTCGGGCGTGGGTACGCGTTCCGGTGGACGGGCGCGACGAGGTGCCCGCTCGACGAGAGGAGCTCCACCCATGAGTGACCAGGACGACATGACGACGGGCGCGGCCGACGAGACGACGGGCATGGGCAGCCGAGCGGACACGGGAACGGGTGGATTGGGCGCCGGCCCGGACGGCACTGCGAATCCCGGACTCGGCAACCCGGCCGGCGGCTCCATGTCCGAGCAGGGCGAGGGCCCCAACGACGGCGGTGCGAACCCGTCCGGTGTCGACGGCGGCGCTGACGGCGGTGCTGGTAGCGAAGGACCCGCAGATGGCGGCGCGGACTCGAGCACCCACGACGGGGGTGCCGACGGCGCGGCCGAGTTCGGCTCGGAGACCGGCGGCAGC
>NZ_JAJJPG010000111.1:10614-11958 GCF_032907665.1 Intrasporangium sp. | reverse complement strand
GTCCCCACGCGGTGCCCGGAGAGGATGAGCCGGCCCGCGATGAGTCCGGTGACCGTCACAGCCGCGGCGATCTGGGTCGCGTGCCCAGCCAGCTCGACCGTCGGCCCGATGACGTAGGGCAGGGCAGCCGGAGCCGCGAAGAGGGCCGCCAGCACCGCAGCCATCGACGTGGCCTGCCACACGACGAGCGCCGCCCGCGGGGCGCGGCGGAACGCCGTCATCCCGGCCATGAGACGCGGCACCGGCCACGTGAGGGCGATCGTGAGGGCGAGCAGTGCCGCGATGACCATAGGCGACTCGAGGACCTACCCGGTTTTGCGCTTGCCCGCGCGCGACTCCAGATCGGCCAGGGCAGACCGGAGCTCGTCGAGCTCCTCGGGTGTCGACTGGTCGAGGAAGCGGAGCAGCGCGCTGCGGCGCTCGGTGCCGGCGAGCTCGCCCAGGGTGTGGTGCAGCGCCTCGGACGTCAGCTCGTCGCGGGACGACGCCGGCAGGTAACGCCACGCCCTCCCGTCCCGCTCACGGGTGACGAGCCCCTTCTTCGCCATGCGGTCGAGGACCGTCATCAGGGTGGTGTAGGCGAGGCCCCGCTCGACGCCGATCGCGTCGTGGACGTCGCGCACCGTGAGGCCCTCGGGGCGCGCGTCGACGGCAGCCCAGAGGTGCTCCATGACGGCACGCTCGAGGTCACCGAGTCGGGTGCGTGGTTTGCTGGCCATGGTGGCTCCAATCTACCTGTGCGGGTTGCTGACGGTGAAAACGTGGTCGACGAGCTCGAGCCCGTCGGGGCGATGGGTGACGAGGACGACGGTGGGTGCGGGCCCGTCCACGCCGTCCTCGGTGTCGTCGTCGCGCCCGAGCAGGTCGGTGAGGACGCTGTGGGCGGTCGGAGGGTCGAGGTGGGCAACCGGCTCGTCGAGGGCGATGACCGGACGGCCGCTGAGGTGAGCCCTGGCGACGGCGAGCCGCGCCCGCTCGCCTCCGGAGAGCCCGCGGCCGCCCGCCCCGAGGATCGTGTCGAGGCCGTTGGGGAGGCTCGAGACCAGACGGCCGAGACCGGCACGATCGAGGGCTCTGAGCACGGCTTCGTCGCTGGCGCCGGGGCGGGCGAGCGTGAGGTTGTTGCGCAGCGTCGTGGCGAAGACGTGCGGCTCGTCGTCGACCACGGCGATCCGCGCACGTGCCGCGTCGAGCGGCTCGGCGAGGACGTCGTGCTCGCCGGTGGGTGTCGCGGCGAGGTAGCGGCCGGAAACGGGGTCGAGATGGCGTGCGAGGACGGCGAGGAGGGTGGACTTGCCGCTGCCGTTCGGTCCGATGACGGCGACGGACTCCCCGGGCGCGAGG
>NZ_JAJJPG010000111.1:0-10514 GCF_032907665.1 Intrasporangium sp. | reverse complement strand
GGACTTGCCGCTGCCGTTCGGTCCGATGACGGCGACGGACTCCCCGGGCGCGAGGCCGAGGTCGAAGGGGCCGAGGATCGGAGCGACGTCGGTGTGGTCGACGCCGTCGCGGGTCTCGGTGGGCGGCCCCTCCTGCCCACCGGACTTTGGTGTGCGGGGCGGCCCGTCCTGCGCACTCGACGTGGGGGTCCGCCGGCCCCACGTGGCAGTGATGGCCTCCAGGCGCAGTCCGCCGAACGTCGCCTCGCCGGAGGACTCCTCAGCGGCAGAGGTCGCGACGGGGTCGTGCACGGCGGGGTCCTGCAGGAGCAGCGACCGGGTGCGGGCCGCTGCGGCACGGGCCTGGGCCCGGGCTCGCATGGCGTCGGCGAGCGGGGCGATCGCATCGGCGATCGCGACGGGCGTGAGCACGAGCAGGGCCCTGACCGGGTTCGAGACCTCGAGCCCGACGGCGATCTGGGCGATGACGACGGTCGCGGCGCCGACGACGAGGAGGAACAGGCCCGCGGCGAGGGCGCGACCTCGCACGCCGGTCCGCGTCGCACGCGCCACCTCGTGGTGGGCGTCGTCGAGCCAGCGGGTGGCCGAGGCCCAGCCCCCGATCGCGCGCAGCTCATCTGCCTGCGAGGTGACGAGCTCGCTGACGCGCACGACCTCGGCGCGGGCAGCGACGAGGTTGTCGAGGGAGCTGGCCTCGAGCCGGAAGGCCACGGCGCTGATGAGGACAACCGCGAGGCAGACGGACGCGACGACGAGGCCCACGGGCGGAGCGATCGCCGCCGTGAAACCGATGACGACGGCGCCCGCGAAGGCACTGGAGATGACGGGAACGGTGAACCGGACCTGCGCCTCGACCTCGTCGCTGATGTCGTGGACGACAGCCGTGAGCACGTCGGCGCGGCGGCGCCGCCCGAGCCGCGCGGGGGTGAGCGGGATGAGGGCCTCGTATGCCGCTGACCTCCGGGCGGCGAGCGTCGCCAGGGACGCGTCGTGGCTGACGAGGCGCTCCCAGTAGCGGAAGACCGGCCGGGCGATGCCGAACGCCCGCACGGCGACGATGGCGGTCAGCAGGGTGAGGATGACCGGTCGCTCCGCGGCCCGCGCGATGAGCCAGCCGGAGGTCGCCGTGAGGGCGATGCCCGAGGCCGTCGCGATGCCGCCGAGGACACCCGCCGCGGCGATCCGTCGCCGTTCGTCGTGCGCCGGGTCGAGGCGGACGCGCCGTGGCTTCGTCGGCGCGTCCACCCCGGCCCGGACGTTCGGGGGCGCTGGGGACGCTGGGGACACTGCGGTCGGCGCGGTGGCGGGAGGGGTGGTCGGGCCGGCGGTCACTGGGCCACCTCCGCACGGTCGAGGTCCGGGTATCCAGCGGCGTCGACCTCGTCGACGGCGTCTCGCCCGTCGACGCCGTCCGCGGGGAGCAGGTGCAGGTGCTCGTCCGCGACGGCGACGAGCTCCGGGCGGTGCGTCACCGCGATGACGATGCGCTGCTCGGCGAGCTGGGTGACGAGGCCGTTCGTTGCGTCGGCGACCTCGGGATCGAGGTGCGCGGTGGGCTCGTCGAGGAGCAGCAGGGGATCTGGTGCGAGCCAGGCGCGGGCGAGGGCGATCCGCTGCCGCTGTCCGGCGGAGAGACCGAAGCCGTCGTCACCGATGCGCGTCGAGAGCCCGTCGGGCAGACCGGCGACGAAGCCGTCCAGCCCGACGACGCGCAGCGCCGTCCACAGCTCGTCGTCCGGGACCGGTGCCTCCGGGTCGTGGCCCAGCGTGAGGTTGGCCCGGATCGAGCCCGCGGCGAGGAAGGGCCGCTGGGTCACGTAGTGCGCGGCCGGAGCCGTCACGGTGCCCGAGGTCGGGGCCTTGAGCCCGGCGACGAGGTCGAGCAGGGTCGACTTGCCGACTCCCGACGGACCGGTCACCACCGTGAGGCCCGACCCGGCCACGAGGTCGAGGTCCCGGATCACGGGGGCGAGCCCAGCGGCATACGCATAGCTGACGTCCCGCAGCTCGACCCGCGCGAAGGGACCGTCTCCGGTGGAGGTGGCCCCGTCACGGCGGTCGAGGTGACGGAGGATGTCCTCGAGGGCAGTCGCACCGTCGGCAGCGGCGTGGAACTCCTGGCCGACGCGCCGGATCGGCCAGTACGCCTCGGGTGCGAGGAGGATCGCGACGAGGCCGGGTCCGAGGTCCATCGAGCCGTAGGACAGGCGCAGCCCCACGGTCACCGCGACGATCGCGACGCTGATCGTCGCGAGCAGCTCGAGGGCGGCCGAGCTGAGGAAGGCGATGCGCAGCGTCTCCATCGTCGCCCGACGGTGTCGGTCACTCACGTCGCGCACGACCTCGACCTGACGCCGCGCGCGCCCGAAGTTGACGAGGGTCGGCAGTCCGCGCACGACGTCGAGGAAGTGCCCGGACAGGCTCGCCAGCGCTGCCCAGCGACGCTCCGTCGAGTCCGCCGTCGCCCGCCCGATGAGTGCGGCGAAGAGCGGCAGGAGGGGAACCGTGAGCACGACGATGAGGGCACTCGGCCAGTCGACGACCGCGAGCGTCAGGATTGCCATGGCCGGCACGGCCGCCGCGGTGAAGAGCGTCGGGAGGAAGCGGGCGGCATACGGCTCCACGGCGCTCGCGCCCGCGGTCGCCAGGGAGACTGCCGTCGACCGCTCGGGCCGGGCCGCCGAGCCGCGCTCGCCCCACGTGCGCACCAGCGCCGTCCGCAGGGCGGTCGACACGCTGACCCCCGCCCAGGCCGCAACGACCTCGGTCGCCCAGGCGAGGACCGCCCGGACGACGAAGAGGCCAGCGAGCCACGCCGCCGGCGGGCCGAGCGGGCGGTCGTCCACGACCGCCACGACGAGGCCCGTGAGGGCGAACGCCGTGGCGATCGTGGCGACGCCGGCCGCGACGCCCATGGCTGCGAGCGCGGCCACCGGCCTCCGCGCCTGGGGGACGGCGCGGAGGAGGCGTGGGTCGAACGGCTTCATCCAGAGATCACCCGACTCTCGTGAGCGGCTGGTCCGGCTGCACGTCGTCCGGGATGTGGCTCGTGGTGAGGCGCTTCCGGAAGATCCAGTACGTCCAGCCCTGGTAGAGGAGCACGAGCGGGGTGAAGATCAGCGCGACGATGGTCATCACCTGGAGGGTGTACTGCGAGCTCGACGCGTTCTCGATGGTGAGGTTGAACGCCGGGTCGGTCGTGGACGGCATGACGTTGGGGAAGAGCATGACGAAGTACGTCGCCACCGCCATGGCGATGGTCACCGCCGTGCCGAGGAAGGCCATCCCCTCACGACCCATCCGGTTCGCCTGGAGCGCCCCGAGCAACGCCACGGCGGCGATGACCGTCGTCACCCACGAGAGCACCTTGCCGTCGCTCAGTCCGAGCAGGAGCAGGAGCAGGACGGCGAGGGCCGCCGCGACGACCCCCATCCGCTCAGCGATGCGCCGGGACTCCGCGCGGATCGGGCCGTCGGTCTTGAGCGCGAGGAAGATCGCGCCGTGCGTGACGAAGAGGGCGACGAAGGTGAGGCCGCCGAGGATCGGCACCGGACCGAGGAGGGTGAAGAGGTTGCCCGTGTACTCCATCTCCGCGTCGATCGGCACGCCGCGGACGATGTTCGTCAGCGCCACGCCCCAGAGGAAGGCCGGCACGAGCGAGCCCCAGAAGATCGCCTGGTCCCAGCGGGCCTTCCACTCCACCCCGTGCCGCTTGTGGCGGTACTCGAAGCCGAGGTTGCGCACGATGAGGGCGACGAGGATGAGCAGCAGCGGCAGGTAGAAGCCGCTGAACAACGTGGCGTACCAGTGGGGGAAGGCCGCGAAGGTCGCGCCACCAGCCGTGAGGACCCAGACCTCGTTGCCGTCCCAGACGGGTCCGATGGTGTTGAGCATGACGCGACGACGCTTCTCGGCGTCGACCGCGGCCTCGCCGACGGCGCCCTTCTTGCGGCCGAGGACGGGCAGGAGGATGCCCACGCCGAAGTCGAAGCCCTCGAGGACGAAGTAGCCGGTCCAGAGGACACCGAGCACGATGAACCAGAAGAGTGCGAGATCCATGGTGGACAGTCCTTTCAGTACGCGAAGACGAGGGGTGCGTCCTCGTCCCGCTCACTCGGTTCCTCCGGCTGCTCGAAGGGGTCTGCCCCGCGCCGGACGTAGTGGAGGAAGAGCTTGATCTCGACGACGGCCAGAGCGCCGTAGAGGAGGGTGAAGCCGACCATCGAGGTGATCACCTCACCCGCCGAGACCCCAGGGGAGACGCCGCTCGCCGTGGTCATCAGCCCGAAGACGATCCAGGGCTGACGGCCCACCTCGGTGAAGATCCAGCCGAACGAGTTGGCGAAGACGGGGAGCAGGGGAGCAGCCACGGCAGCCCAGAGGAGCCATCGGTGGGTGGGCGTGCGCTCCTTGCGGGTCAGCCACAGCACGGCGAGCGCGATCGCCGCAGCGGCCATGCCGACCCCGATCATGAGCCGGAAGGTCCAGTACGTGGTCGGGATGTTGGGCACGTAGTTCGTGGCCAGGTCCGCGACAAGGGGGTTGCCGCTCGCGCCGTAGGTCTCGGCGTACTGGGCCTTGAGCTCGATGATGCCCTTGACGGCACCGTTGAAGTCACCGGTGGCGAGCCAGCTGAGCAGGCCTGGGATCTCGATGATCGGGTTGGCGTGCTGTCCGTCGAGGGTGCCGAGGGTCAGGACGGAGAAGGGGGCGCCCTCGCCCTCCGCCACCGACTCGTAGAGGCCCTCTGCCGCAGCCATCTTCATCGGCTGGACCTCGGTCATGATCTTGCCCTGGATGTCGCCGGTGATGGCAACGCCGAGCGCCGCAACGAGGGTCACCCAGGCACCGATCCGGGTGGCCTTGCGGTAGAGCGGGACGTCGGGCGCCTTCTCCGCGAGACCCTCGGCCCGCAGTGCCTCACGCCGCATGAGGTGCAGCGAGACGCCCATGACGACGGCACCGCCGGTCATGTAGGCGGCGAGCACGACGTGCGGGAAGGTGATGAGCTGGACCTCGTTGGTCAACATGCCGAAGAAGTCGGTGAGCTCCGCACGCCCGGTCTCGGCGTTGAAGCGGTAGCCGACCGGGTTCTGCATGAAGGAGTTGGCGGCGAGGATGAAGTACGCCGACAGGACCGTGCCGATGTGGACGATCCACATCGTCGCCGCGTGGAGCTTCTCCGGGATGCGGCCCCAGCCGAAGATCCACAGGCCGAGGAACGTCGACTCGAGGAAGAAGGCGAGGAGGGCCTCGACGGCCAGCGGGGCGCCGAAGATGTCACCGACGAACCGCGAGTAGTCCGACCAGTTCATCCCGAACTGGAACTCCTGCACGATGCCGGTCACGAGTCCCAACGCGAAGTTGATCGTGAAGAGCTTGCCGAAGAACTTGGCGAGGCGGAGGTAGTCGGGCTTGTGGGTGCGGACCCACTGGGTATGGAAGTACGCGACGATGGCGGAGAGGCCGATCGTGATCGGCACGAAAAGGAAGTGGTACACGGTCGTGATGGCGAACTGCCATCTCGCCAGGTCTGTGGCATCCATGAATGGGCTCCCGGGAGGCGAACAGCGAACTACAAGACGTAGTAGATACTACGCCTTGTAGTAATGCTGTGGACGTGGGGTTCCCCACGTGGGAACCGACCTTTGCGACGACGCGCCGGGACGATCGGCGGGGTTGACAGGTGTTTTGTAGCAATGTACCAATACATTGGTACAACCCTTCAGCCAGGAAGGATGCCTGTCGTGGACGCTCGGCTGCTGACCGGTTTCGTCGGACCGGTGCTGGTGATCGCGCTGCTCGTCAACGTCGTGCGCTGGGTCGCGGCGCGGCCTCTCGACGGCCTCGCGGGCTCGGCGCGGGCGCGCTCGACACCCACCTCGCTCGTCGGTGCCCTCGTCGTCGGCGGACTCGTCACGGGGGAGTGGCTCGATGAGGCCGGCGTGTGGTTCGCCGCAGCGAACGAGCGCGTGGGGCTCGACTGGCGCGATGCGGCCAACAGTCAGCCCAAGGGAGTCGACGCGTGACGGACGACCTGCGGATCGCGGTGGACCCCACGTCGGCCGAGCCACCCTTCGAGCAGGTGCGTGCCCAGCTCGCGGGCCTCGTCACGTCAGGTCGACTCCTCCCCGGCGAACGGCTGCCGACCGTCCGGGCCTTGGCAGCCGATCTCGGGCTCGCCGTCAACACCGTCGCCCGCGCCTACCGCGAGCTCGAGACCGCCGGGCTCGTCGAGACCCGCCGCCGGGCCGGCACGGTCGTGGCCTCCGGCGAGCACACGGCCGACATCGCCGTCGCCGCGCTCGCGACGAAGTACGCCCTCGCCGTGCGCGAGGCCGGACTGGACGACGCGACCGCGCTCGACCTCGTCCGTTCGGCGCTGCGCACGGTTGGTCCCGCGGGCTGAGGGCGGCGGTCTCTGGGCTCCGGGCGGTGGCTCAGGCGCGGTGGGTCAGACCGAGCTCGGGTCCCGCTGCGTTGGTGGCCTCCGGCGTCCGGGTGCGCAGCAGGTGCAGCGTCCGGGCCAAGCCGGCCATCCTGGCGAGGAGTGCATGCGGCACGTGGTGTGCCGAAGCGGCCGAGGCTCGCCCTGCCGGGGGCTTGCGGTGCTGGGGTGCGGGCCAGGCGCCGACGATTCGCGCGCCGTGCGGCGGAATCCTGCTCATGAGTCACCTCCCGGTGGGCCGTCGATCCGGCCGATATGGACAGACGGGCGGGCGCTGCTGACTGATACCTCCGCGGGCTGCCGGAGCCGGATGCTCGAGACGGATGGGAGCATGGGCGCCGTGATCTACGAGCGCGTCGTCCGTCCGACCCTGTTCCGCCTCGGGGGCGGTGACGCCGAGGCCGCCCACCACCGGACGCTGGCGGCGCTCACCCGGCTGTCGCGCGTTGCCTCGGCCGTCGCCGTGCTCCGACGCTGGCACGGCGTGGACGACCCGCGGACCGTCTTCGGCGTACGGTTCCCGAGCGTGGTCGGTCTCGCTGCCGGCATGGACAAGGACGGCGTCGCGCTGAGGGCCTGGCCGGCCCTCGGCTTCGGCTTCGTCGAGGTCGGCACCGTGACGCGACACGCACAGCCGGGCAACCCGAGACCGAGGCTGTTCCGCCTGAAGGACAGCGGCGCCATCATCAACCGGATGGGCTTCAACAACGAGGGTGCCGATGCGCTCGCCGCCCGCCTCGAGGCCCTCGGACCCGTCGGTGTGCCCCTCGGGATCAGCATCGGCAAGTCGAAGGTCACCCCCGTCGAGGATGCCGTGGGCGACTACGTCCACTCGATGCGAGCGCTGCGCCGCTTCGCCGACTACGTCGCCATCAACGTCAGCTCGCCGAACACGCCGGGCCTGCGGGGGCTGCAGGACCGCGCGCTGCTCGACGCGCTCATCGGGGCACTGCAGGCGGAGTCCGACGGCACGCCGGTGCTCGTCAAGATCGCTCCCGACCTCACGGAAGGGGCCATCGCGGAGGTGCTCCAGGTCTGCGCTGACCACGCCGTGGCCGGCCTCATCGCGACGAACACGACGATCACCCGCGACGGCATCTCGCTCCGCGACGCCGCCCTCGCGGCTGAGGCCGGGGGACTCTCCGGACGGCCCCTGACCGAGCGCGCACGCGAGGTCGTCGGCTTCGTGCACCGGGAGGCTCCCAACCTCCCGATCATCGGGGTCGGCGGGATCTCGACCGTCGACGAGGCCAAGCGGATGCTCGACGCCGGCGCCTCCCTGCTCCAGCTCTACACCGGCTTCATCTTCGGCGGCCCGCCCCTCGTCCGGGCCATCAACCGCGAGCTCGCCGCCTCCACACCATCCCGGCGATGACGGCCGCTAGGCCCGCGCAGGCGACCCAGTTGATGAGCGTGAACTCACCGAAGACATCGGCTGCCGCCACTGCTCGGCCCGGATCTGGGTCGCGCGGGTCTCCCGGGTCGGCCAGCATCGACACACCGACGCCCAGCAGCACCACCGTCGGCAGGCCGATGAGGAGCAGGCCCCAGCGAGAGCCGGCCAGCCAGCCGACGAGGGCCAACAGGAGGCACGGCAGGACTCCGGTCAGCGCCGCCATGCCGCCCCTGATGTACGAGTCCCGCGACGGGATGTCGGCAAAGAACGGCGCTCCGCTGATGAGCGCCACCCAGGAGTCCCACGCCGCGAGGACGTAGGCGATGACGACGAGCAGGAGCGTCAACGGCCACACCGGTGCACGCTGCTGGACTGCATGGCGGCGCCCGACGGAGCGATCAGACGCGGGGTCAGACGCGGGATAAGACGCGGGATCAGTCATCGGATCATTCCACGCCCCTGGCTCCACGGAATCGTGAGTGCCGCTACTCAGTTCTCGATGCGCCGGTCCGGCGCGCCCGCCCAGGACGGGAGGAGCGGCGCCGATCCGGGGCACGGACCGGGCTCAGCGGCATACGGCCTAGCTCTTGGGACGCTCGTCGACGATGCGCCGTGCCTTGCCGATGGAGCGCTCGATCGACCCCGGGTCACGCACCTCGACGCGGCAGCTGGTGCCGATGTTCGTCTTGATCTCGTGCTGGAGGTGCCGCGAGATCCCGTCCGCCTCCGCCGCGGACAGGGACTGGATCGGCTCGACGAGCACGGTCAGCTCGACCATGCGTCCAGGCTGCGTCAGCACGCACTGGAAGTAGGGCGACAGCCGCGGCTCCGCAAGGACGAACTCCTCGATCTGCGTGGGGAAGACGTTGACCCCGCGGATGATCATCATGTCGTCGGACCGCCCGGTCACCTTCTGCATCCGGCGCATGGACGGGGCGGCGGTGCCCGGCAGCAGTCGCGTGAGGTCCCGGGTGCGGTAGCGGATGACCGGCATCGCCTGCTTGGTCAGCGACGTGATGACGAGCTCGCCGAGCTCCCCGTCGGGCAGGACCTCCTCGGTCACCGGGTCGATGATCTCGGGATAGAAGTGGTCCTCCCAGAAGTGCAGGCCATCCTTCGTCGCGGCCGACTCCTGCGCGACGCCCGGCCCCATCACCTCGGACAACCCGTAGATGTCGACCGCGTCCATGCCCGTGCGTTCCTCGATCTCGCGGCGCATCGACTCCGTCCACGGCTCGGCCCCGAAGATCCCGACCCGCAGGCTCGTCGAGTGGGGGTCGATGCCCTCGGCCTGCATCTGGTCGACGAGCGACAGGAAGTAGCTCGGCGTCACCATGATGACCGTCGCGCCGAAGTCCCGGATGAGCTGCACCTGCCGCTCCGTCATCCCGCCGCTGATGGGCACGACGGTCGCGCCGAGCCGCTCCGCCCCGTAGTGGGCCCCGAGCCCGCCCGTGAAGAGGCCGTAGCCGTAGGCGACGTGGATGATGTCGTCGGGTCGGCCGCCGGCGAAGCGGATCGAGCGGGCCATGAGGTTGGCCCACGTGTCGATGTCCTGCTTGGTGTAGCCGACCACCGTCGGCCGCCCGGTCGTGCCGGAGCTCGCGTGGATGCGGGACACCTCGGTGCGCGGCACGGCGAACATGCCGAACGGGTAGTTGTCGCGGAGGTCCGCCTTGGTCAGGAAGGGCAGCTTGGCGATGTCGTCGAGCGAGGTGATGTCGTCAGGTGTCACACCCTTCGCCTCGAACGCCTGGCGGTAGTGCGGGACGTTGGCGTATGCCGCTGAGACCGTCGCGCGCAGCCGCTCGGTCTGCAGGTGGCGCAGTTCGTCGAGCGACAACGTGGGGATCTCGTGGTCGGGGAGGGCAGGTGCCGGAGACTCCGTTGTCATGCGCCCAAATTAGAGGTCGAGTGGCCCCTTCGTACACCGGGGGTCCGGGGCCCCCCTCGAGCCGTGTGGGCTCCGGGCCCTCGGTCAGTCCCGGATCCGGTCTGCGGCCTCCTGCTCCAGCTCTCGCTGATCCAGCAGCTCCTGCTGCTCTTCGGTGCGCATCCGGCGCAGGAAGGCCCTGGTCCGCTCCTGCTGCGGGTTGCCGATGACGTCGGCCGCCCGGCCCTCCTCGCAGACGACGCCGGCGTCCATGAAGACGACGTGGTCGGCGACCTCGCGGGCGAAGCCCATCTCGTGCGTCACCACGATCATCGTCATCCCGGCCTCCGCGAGGTCGCGCATGACGCTGAGGACGTCACCGACGAGCTCGGGGTCGAGCGCCGAGGTCGGCTCGTCGAAGAGCATGAGCTTCGGGTCCATCGCCAGGGCTCGCGCGATGGCGACCCGCTGCTGCTGGCCGCCGGAGAGGGCGCCGGGATACGCCGACGGCTTGTCGGCCAGCCCCACCTGCGCCAAGAGCTCGTGCGCGCGGGCCGTGGCCTCCTTCCTGGAGACCCCCTTGACCTGCATCGGGGCCTCGATGATGTTCTCGAGGGCCGTCATGTGCGGGAAGAGGTTGAAGCGCTGGAACACCATCCCGATGCCGCGTCGCTGCATCGCGACCTGCGCGTCGGTGAGGTGGTGCAGGACGCCCTTGTCGTCCTCACGGAAGCCGATGAGGTCGCCGTCGACCCAGATCCGGCCGCCGTCGATCGTCTCGAGCTGGTTGATGCAGC
>NZ_JAJJPG010000110.1:0-12047 GCF_032907665.1 Intrasporangium sp. | reverse complement strand
GGCATGATGGAGGCATGACAACCGAACAGACAGCGACCGGGGTCGACGACCGGGCGCTGGGATCCCTGCGCCGCTGGAACGTCGCCCTCACCCTGCTGCACCTCGCGCAGGCGGTGGCGATCCTCGTGCTGGCGACGGACTTCGCCGTCACCGTGACCCAGTCGCTGCCGACCGGCCCCCCGGGTTCGGCCACCGGGTCGCCGGAGGCCGTCTTCGACGTGCCCGTCGGGGCCGCGGTCGCCGTATTCCTGGCCCTGGCGGCTCTGGACCACCTGCTCACGGCGACGGTCCTGCGGCGCACCTACGACGCCGACCTCCGCGCCGGGATCAACCGATTCCGCTGGGTGGAGTACTCCTTCAGCGCGACCCTCATGGTGCTGCTCATCGCGCTGTACACCGGCATCGACGGGATCTCGGCCCTCATCGGGATCGCCGGAGCCAACGTCGCCATGATCCTGTTCGGGTGGCTGCAGGAGTCGGCCAACCCGCCCGGGCGGTCGACCGTCACGATGAAGCCGTTCTGGTTCGGCTGCGTCGCCGGCGCGACGCCGTGGGTGGCGATCGCCTACAACGTCGTGGCTGCCGACCAGGTCCCGGGCTTCGTCATCGGCATCTTCGTCTCGCTCTTCGTGTTCTTCAACAGCTTCGCGCTCAACCAGTGGCTGCAGTACCGGCAGGTCGGTCCATGGCGCGACTACGCCTTCGGTGAGAAGGCCTACCTGGTGCTCAGCCTGGTCGCGAAGTCCGCTCTCGCCTGGCAGATCTTCGCCGGGTCGCTGGTGGCGTAGCGCCGCTGTCCTGCCGGCCTGGTCGCGAAGGGCAAAGGGTCGTCCGGCCGCGCTCGCGCCTACTCGTAGAGGACGTAGTCGACGGTCGGATCGAGGGCGAGCACCTGCGCTGGCGTCATCAACGGTCCGAACGCCCGGTCCTCCTCGAAGAAGAGCTTGAATCCTGCCCGCATGCCCTTCGGCAGGGACGTGGTGAGCTTGCGCCAGGTCTCCTCCTTCATGGCCCGGTCGCCGATGCCGTCGACCGACTTGATGAGGGCCACGCCCTGGCGCGCCTTGATGACCTCCTCGCCGCGGATGATGTTGGGGGCCAACTCGTGGACGACGACGGCCTTCTCGGGCAGTCGGTGGCGCTTCACGAGCGTGGCCATCCACGCGGTCACCTCGTTGATCTCGCGACCCGTCGTGTGGCCGAAGACGCGCATCGGGACCTGCCCCGGCTTCATGGCCCACTCCGGGTCGAGGGCCAGCCCGACGTCCGGTTGCCGAAGCCACTTCTCATAGGCCTTGACCTCGTCGAGGAAGCTCGCTCGTCCGGGCTGGATGCCGAGCAGGAGGATGGCGCGATGGCGACGCGCGGCGTTGAGATGCTGGCGGATCGCCTTGTCGGACAGTCGAGTGCGCCACTTCCCGTCGCGCCCGGGGGAGCCCTGCACCACGGTGGCGAGCAGCTCGAGGACGGGCTGGGGTGTGCGACCGGCCCCGAAACGTGCTGCACGCTTCTCCAGCTCGCGCACGCGGTCGTCGAGGTCGCCCACACCGAGCCGGCCCAGTGCTGGGGAGCCGGGGGCACCGGCGTAGCCGACGAGCCGGTAGTGGGGGAAGAGGACCCGACCGCCGCGGGGGAGCTCCGCGAGCGGCGCCGCCGGCGACGTGGGCATCGCGGGCGTCGACGGGCTTGGCGTCGAGGCCCGGGTGGTCGTGTGCGCGGTCGTCGTGGTCCCGGTCGCTGTATCCCGGGTGCCTGCGCCGCTCGGGCTCCTCGGGTCTGCGGTCTGGCAGGCGCCCAGCAGGACGAGCGCGCCGAGTGCCCCGGCCGCGCCGCTTCGCAGGGCGCGCGTCGACGTCATCCAACGCTCCCTCGGTTGTCGCTCATCCCTTCGCACCCTACGGCCGTATGCCGCTGGGCTCGCTACCCGACCTCGACCGCCTCGAGCGTGGGTGCGGAAAGTTCCTACCCACTGCGTCCGTCTTGCTACCGTCGAGGGGTGAGTGAGCAGACCGACGAGTCCGCGATCGCCCAGCGCGCCGAGCTTCTGCCGGAGGAGCAGGCCGCGGGCAGCGACGACGCCGAGGCGCAGGCCGCGGCGATCCTCGAGGAGTCGGACGAGCGCACCGAGCGCCCCGAGAAGACGCGGCGGGAGTCCACCCAGACGCCGGACTGATCGATGCGCGCGTGTGCTCGCCGGCCTACGTGGTGAGCGCCCGGTGCAGGAGCGCCACGAGGGCATCGAGCTGGACGGTGTCGGTGCTCGCGATCTCGACGTCGCTGCCGTCGAGGGCGCGGGCCGCGAGCCCCTGCTTCGAGTCGATGAGCTCCGCGATCCGGGCGTCGACGGTGCCGGCCGCGAGGATCCGCCACGCGGTGACCGGCTCGTCCTGGCCGATCCGGTGCACCCGGTCGATCGCCTGCTGCTGCTCGGCAGCCGTCCACGAGAGCTCGGCGAGCACGACGTTGGACGAGGCATGGAGGTTGACGCCCACACCGGCGGCGAGGAGCGAGCAGACGGCGACCGAGACCTCCGGGTCCTTCTGGAAGGCGTCGACGGCCTCCTGGCGCTGCTTGGCGGACTGGTCGCCGCGGATCGAGACCGTGCGCAGACCCGCTTCGGCCAGGACCTGCTCGGCCTGGTCCATGACGTCGATGTGCTTGGCGAAGAAGACGACCTTGCCCACCGAGTGGGACAGCTGCGCGGCGTAGTCGGCCGCGAGCGCGGCCTTCGCCTGCCCGATGCGGCGCACGAGCGTGAAGACGTTCTCGCCCGAGCCCTCGCCCGAGGGCGCCTTGAGCTCGGCCATCGCGACCCGACGCATCAGGGCCACATCAGGCTCGCCGTCGACCTCGTGCCCGTGGCCATCGGCCAGCTGGGCGCGGTAACGGCGGGCCAGGCGCTCGCCGAGGGCTCGTTCGGCCCGCTCGACCGAGCGACCGACCTCGTCGTCGAGCTCGACGGTGATGTCGGCGATCCGCTTGTCCGGCAGGTCACTGGCGACGTCGACCTTGCGTCGGCGGACGATCCCCATGTCGATGACCGCCTGCCGCGCCTCGGGGTAGAACTGCCGGTCCATCGGCGTGTACCCGGTCTCGTCGAGGCGCCTGACGATGTCGGACACCGGCTTGCCGTCCTTGATCCAGCCGAGGAACCTCCAGATGGCGTCGAAGTCCTTGACGTCGTTGATGAGGGGGGTCCCGGTCAGGGCCATGAGGAGCGGGTTGCCGCCCGGGGTCGTCGCGCGGAGCCGGTCGGCGAGGGCCAGCACCTGCTGTGATCGCTGCGACTGGAGGTTCTTGATGAAGTGTGCCTCGTCGACGACCATCGATCGGAAGCCGAACGTCGACAACCAGCCGAAGTGGCGGTCCAGGATCGCGTAGTTGACCACGAAGACGTCCGCGAAGGCGTCGACGTCCTCGCCGTCGCCGTGGATGACGGTGACCCGCCGCTGCGGCGTCCAGTGCTCGACCTCACGGGCCCAGTTGATCTTCACGACGTTGGGCACGACGGCGAGCATCGGGTAGGCGTCGGCCACCGACGCGGCCAGGACCGACTGCGCGGTCTTGCCGAGACCCGGCTCGTCGGCGAGCAGGAACGTGCGGTGGCCCTCCTGGACTGCTCTGAGGAGGCGGATCTGGTGGACCATGAGCTGCGAGCCCGGCGGCGAGAAGCGGTCGATCCGCGGCTTCGGCGGCAACGCCATCGTCGCAGCCTCCCCGCCGGAGCCCTGCTCGAAGGCGCGGTAGAGGGGGCCGAGCAGCTCCCAGCCGGACAGGCGGCCGACGTACTCCTGCCGGTGCACCGCGGACAGGTCGGGGGCGAGGAACGGGTTGGCCCGGGCCCGCGCCGGCACGGACTGCGGCGTCACCTGCTTGGCGGCGAGCTCGGGCGGCACGAAGGAGGTGACCGGTTCCGCGCGGGTGATCTCCAGGTCCTCGGCGGCCAGCTCCGCGCCGGACTCGAGGAGCCAGTCACGTCGCATCTGCTGCGCGGCTGGTCCGGGCTTGGCAGCCGGGTCGAGCAGGGCCAGCAGGCTGGTGTCCCGAGCGGCGATCTGGGCGAGGATCCCGGCGATGCCGTCGAGCCGCTTGAGCAGGTCGGCGCGGGTCCCGGGCGGGAGGGACGCGTCGTCCTTGACGCGGGCTCGCTCGGCCCGCATGAGCAGGGCGACGACCTGGAACTTGGTCCGGTTGGTCGGGGTTGCTCGCCCCTTCGAGGCGACCCGAGCCTCCACCTCGCGCACCCGACGGGCGAGGATGGGGATGATCGGGGCGGGGTCGTCCTCGCGGTGGGCTGACCGATTGGCGGCACGGGAGGCACCAGCGGCACCGGACGCACTGCCGGAGCTGGCGGCGGACCGGTGACGGACTCGCGTGGGCATCTTCCTCCTGGTGATGCGAAGTGCAGGCCGTCCCAGCGGGCTCGACCCCCGTGGCGGGAGGTCGTGCGGATGGTCCGACTCTTCGGGTGCTTGCGACCCGAGCCCCCACGTGCGTGGCGTCAACCTCAGCGACTGCTGCGGTCGGGGCCGAGTGGCCGGGAGTCCGTGCCGACGTCCACGCTCTAGGACAGGTCGAGTTTACCGTATGCGGGCGTCCTCTCGGACCTGGCGGTGAACCGGGGGCCGGATCAGCCGAGGCCGGTGCCGACGAGGGCGCCGATGAGGTAGGTGACCCCCATCGCCAGCACACCACCCGTCACGGTGCGAGCCATGGCGCGCGGGCGAGGGCTGCGCCCGAATCGCGCGCTCGTCCAACCGGTGAGGGCGAGGGCGAGGGTGACGCTGAATACGGTGACCCAGGTCCGCAGGTTGGCCGGGCTGAACGTGATCGTCAGCAGCGGGAGGAGCGCGCCCACGGTGAAGGCGACCATCGAGGCCCAGGCGGCGTGCCACGGGTTGGTCAGGTCGTCGGGGTCGATACCGAGCTCCGCCTCGGCGTGGGCCCCGAGCGCGTCGTGGTCGGTGAGCTCCCGAGCCACCTGCTCGGCGAGCGGCCGGCTGATTCCCTTGACCTGGTAGAGCTGGGTCAGCTCCTCGAGCTCGCCCTCGGGGTCCTCCCGCAGCTCGCGGCGCTCGAGCCGGAGCATGGAGCGCTCGGAGTCGCGCTGGGTGCTCACCGAGACGTACTCCCCGGCGGCCATCGAGATCGCGCCTGCGACGAGTGCGGCGATCCCGGCGATCATGATCGCGGCCTTGTCGCTCGTCGCCCCCGCCACCCCGACCACGACGCCGGCGGTGGACACGATGCCGTCGTTGGCGCCGAGGACCGCGGCACGCAGCCAGTTGAGCCGAGCGGCCATGGTCTCGTCGTGTGGCTCGTCGTGGTCGTCTTCGTCGTCGGTGAGCAGCTCGTCCGGGATCGGTGGGGTCACGGCACGATCCTGACACCGACGACCACCGCTGTCATGCAGCCCTGCCGAAGGCTCGGTCGGACTCGGCCGGGGCCGGTCATCGACAGCAGCCGCACAGGAATCACACAGAATGGCACTGGCCAAGGCACAGGCCGGCCGGGTTCCATGGATCCATGAGCAACCACAGCAAGACGCCGGCGGCCAGGTTACAGCGCCTCGACGGCTCGCCCGTCCGCGTCCTCGTGGTCGACGACGAGGCCAACCTCACCGAGCTGCTCGGCATGGCCCTGCGCTACGAGGGGTGGGAGGTCCGCTCGGCGGGCACGGGGATGGAGGCCGTGCGCGCGGCCCGGGACTTCGACCCGGACGCGGTGGTGCTCGACATGATGCTCCCCGACTTCGACGGGCTCGAGGTGCTGCGCCGGATGCGCGCCGACAACCCCACCGTGCCCGTGCTCTTCCTCACGGCCAAGGACGCCGTCGAGGACCGCGTCTCCGGGTTGACGGCCGGAGGGGACGACTACGTGACCAAGCCCTTCTCGCTGGAGGAGGTGGTGGCGCGGGTCCGGGCGCTGATGCGGCGCACGACGATGGCCGTGACCTCCTCCGAGTCCGTGCTCGTCGTCGGCGACCTGACCCTCGACGAGGACAGCCATGAGGTCTACCGCGGAGGAGAGGAGATCCACCTCACGGCGACCGAGTTCGAGCTGCTCCGTTACCTCATGCGCAACCCCCGGCGGGTGCTGTCCAAGGCCCAGATCCTCGACCGGGTCTGGAACTACGACTTCGGTGGCCAGGCCAACGTCGTCGAGCTCTACATCTCCTACCTCCGCAAGAAGATCGACGCCGGCCGGGAACCGATGATCCACACGATGCGAGGTGCCGGTTATGTCCTCAGACCGGCCGTCTGACGCGACCTCCCCGAGTGAGCGGGCCCGTCTCCTCTGGGGGCAGGCCCGCAGCCGCATCCGGCCGGTGTCATCGTGGACGCTCCGGGCCAAGCTCATGGCATCGATGCTGGCCCTCTTCGCCGTCCTCAGCGTCGCGACGGCAGCCTTCACCATCGCCGCCCTCAACCAGCACCTCGTCGCCCAGGTCGACGACCAGCTGCGCGCCACCCTCATCGCCCCGAGGCTGACGAGCATGGCCGACCGGCAGGCAGGCCCCGGCGCGGACAGCCTCATCGTCCAGTACACCCCCGACGCCGCGGTCGGGTGGGTCGTCTCCGCTGAGGGCAACACGAGGCTCGACGGCGACGCGCTCGCCAGCGTCAGGGGGGTCGACCTCGGGCGCACGGGGGAGACGGTCGACCTGGGCGGCGACCTCGGTCGCTTCCGGCTGATGGCCGAGCAGGTGACCCTGCGATCGGGCAGCGAGGTCTTCCCGGCAACGATCGTCGTCGGTGTCTCGATGGCGCCGACCGACGCCACGATCGCGCGGATGGCGCTCATCGCCGCCTCGAGCGTGGCCGCCGGGGTCCTGCTCGTCGGTGGGCTGGGGACCTGGATCGTGCGCCGCAACCTCGAGCCGCTCCGCCGGGTCGCCGACACGGCCACGAGGGTCTCCCGGATGCCGCTCCACATCGGCCAGGTTGCCCTGGCCGACCGAGTGGCGCCGCCCGACACCGACACCCGGACCGAGGTGGGGCAGGTCGGCGCCGCCTTCAACGAGATGCTCGACCACGTCGACGAGGCCCTCAACGCACGACACCGCAGCGAGCAGCGGGTCCGGCAGTTCGTCGCGGACGCCTCTCACGAGCTGCGCACGCCGCTCGCGTCGATCAAGGGCTATGCCGAGCTCTCGCGCCGGGAGCCGGACGACCTCTCGGACTCGGTCAGCCACGCGATGGGTCGCATCGAGTCCGAGGCCGGACGCATGGGCTCGCTCGTCGAGGACCTGCTCCTCCTGGCCCGGCTCGATGCCGGTCGCCCCCTGGGATCCGAGCCCGTCGACGTGTCGATGCTCGTGGTCAACGCCGTCAGCGACGCCCATGCGGCCGCACCCGACCACCGGTGGGACCTCGACCTGCCCCCCGAGCCGGTCGAGGTGCGCGGCGACACCGCACGCCTGCACCAGGTCATCGCCAACCTCCTCGCCAACGCCCGGACCCACACGCCACCCGGGACCCACGTCACCACGTCGGTGCGCCCTGAGGGCGCGCTGGTCCGGATCGCCGTCCACGACGACGGGCCCGGCATCCCTGAGTCGCTCCAGCCCAACGTCTTCGAGCGCTTCGCCCGAGGGGACAACGCGCGCAACCGCGCCGGAGGCAGCACCGGGCTGGGCCTGTCGATCGTCGCCGCCGTGACGCGTGCCCACGGGGGGCGGGTCGAGATGTCGAGCCGCCCCGGTGACACCACCTTCGCCCTGCTCCTGCCTGCCGCCTCCTGACCGCCTCTCCTGAGGCGAGTGGCAGGTCGGGTCGGACCACCGAGGTGGCGCGAAGCTTACATTCGACGAGGCAGAGGGCACCGAGTGAGCCCGGCGTCGGGGAGCCGGCTCAACGGCATACGGCACGAGCTCAGTCGTGGTCCTCGGGGGCCGCGCACGACTCCCACCACGCGTCCTCGTGGGAGGTGGCAGCATCCCGGGCTGCCTCGTCGGGCAGGGCGACGCGGGTGCCGGGGCGCGGAAGGACGAGGCTCACCCCGTGCTCCGCAGCGCTGCGCCGCACCCAGCGGGCCGGCTCGCTCCACCAGTGCATGGCCAGGTTGAAGGTGGCCCAGTGGACGGGGAGGAGGACCGACGTGCCGCCGTCACCCCGGTTGACGTCGAGGTGCGCGCGAACGGCCTGCTCCGGGTCGAGGTGGATGTCGGGCCAGTGCTCGCTGTAGGCACCGATCGGCACGAGGGTGAGGTCGAAGGGTCCGAGGTCCCGGCCGATGTCCTCGAAGCAGTGGGTCGGACCCGAGTCCCCCGCGAACCAGACCGCGTGCCGAGGCCCGCGGAGCGCCCAGCCCGCCCAGAGGGTCTGGTTGCGGACGTAGCCGCGCCCGGAGAAGTGCCGAGCCTCCGTGCAGGTGAGCACGACCCCGTCGACCGTCGTCGTCCCACGCCAGTCGAGCGCGGTGATCCGCTCCGCGGGGACACCCCAGGTCAGCAGGTGCGCGTCGACGCCGATGGGCACGACGTAGCGCGGCTGGTGGGCCCGCTCGAGCTCGCCGATGGTCGGCTCGTCGAGGTGGTCGTAGTGGTCGTGGCTGATGACCACCGCGTCGAGCGGCGGCAGGTCCGCCACGCGGCACGGAGCCGGATGCAGGCGGCGCGGTCCGACCCGGCTGGACGGTGAGACCCGTTCGCCGAAGACGGGATCGAGCAGGAAGCGTCGGCCATCGACTTCGACGAGGCTCGTCGCGTGGCCGAGCCACGTGACGGCGAGCCCTTCCGTGGTGTCCGGCCACGACGGTCGCACGACGGGGACGGTGCCCACCGGGCGGCCACGGCCCCGCGCCCGGTAGGCGGCCACGGCGGGGTGTCCCAGTCCCTCGCCCTCGGGCGCCGCAACCCAATGGGTCGGTTCGGGGGACTGGAACTGCCCGTCTCGATAGTTCGGAGAGGCCGTCGCACGAGCCCGGAGGGACGCTGTGGAGGCACCGATACGGCGGAGGAGGGCAAGCCTGCGCACGGAGCCCGCGGCCGCCGACTTCGCCGTCGCCAGCCGGTGGCGCAGGCCCCGGTCAGTCATGGTCCTCGGGCGCCGAGGGCGCGTGCCACCACGGCTCGGCGTACGTGGCGGCCAGGACGTCCGGCTCGGCCTCGGTGACGTCGACGCGCTCACCGAGACGGGGTGAGACCACGGGAACGCCGGCTTCGGCGGCGGCGCGCCGCACCCTGCGCATCGGCTCGGCCCACCAGTGCATGGCGAGGTTGAAGGTGGCCCAGTGCACGGGCAGCAGGACCGACGTGCGCGCTGCCGTCGGGGCCTCCCGGCCGGTCGACGTCGCCTCGCCCTCCTCGTGGGCGCCCCCCGGGGTGTCGATGCGCTGGTCGCCCTCGATGAACTCGTCGGCAGCGCCCGCCTCGTCGGCCGTGACCGCCTCGCGCGCACTCCCGATCCGGTTGACGTCGCGGTGCGCGGCGACGGCCTGCTCGGGCTCGAGGTGGAGATCCGGCCAGAACGGGTCATAGGCGCCGATGGGCAGCAGCGTGAGGTCGAAGGGGCCGAGGTCGGCGCCGATCTGGGCGAACCGCTTCGAGGTGCCCGAGTCGCCCGAGTAGAAGGCGGAGTGCCGGGGCCCGTGGACCGCCCAGCCGGCCCAGAGCGTCTGGCTGTCGACCAGGCCGCGGCCGGAGTTGTGGCGCGCCTCCGTGCAGGTGAGCCGCACCCCGGCCACCTCGGTCGACTCCCGCCAGTCGAGCGACGTGATCCGCTCCTGGGGCACACCCCACGCCCGCAGGTGGAGGTCCACCCCGAGGGGGACGACGTAGTGCGGCCGGTGCGTGCGCTCGAGCGTGGCGATGGACGGCTCGTCGAGATGGTCGTAGTGGTCGTGCGAGACGAGGACGACATCGACCGTCGGCAGCTCCTCGATGGGGCCGGGCACGGGGTGGAGCCGGCGCGGCCCGAGGCGCGGTGACGGGGAGACGCGCTCGCCGAAGACCGGGTCGATGAGCAACCGTGCCCCGTCCAGCTCGAGCACCGTCGTGGCGTGGCCGTACCATGTGACCGCGAGCTCGCCCGGCTGATCCGGGGGCTCGGGCCGGACCACGGGCACCTCGCCGACGGGCCGGCCCCGGCCGTGGACGCGGATCGCGGCGAGCAGCGCGCTCGTCTGCGCCCGCAGGCGCGGCCGCAGCGAGGGCTCGTCGCCCTCGAACCGGCGTCCCCGGAAGTTGGGCGAGTGGCGGACCGCGGGCGCGATCGAGGCGGGGTCGGCCCCCATCCGATGGAAGATCCGCACGAGCTCGCGGGCGCGCGACCGGCTGGTCGCGAGGGCGACCGCTCGCGACACTGCGCGCACGGACGTCCGGTCCGATGTGGCGAGACTGCGCATGTCGCTCCTCGAGGCAGGCCGCGTCCATGCGCGGAGTTCTCCGTGGTGCGCTCATTCAAACCCGGGCAGGCGCTTCCGCGGAAATGCCGTGCCGTATGCCGCTGTGCTCGCTTCTGGCTCGGGTCGTCCCCGGCGGGTTCCGTGCGGGGGTCCGGCACCATCCCTGCACCGGGGTTCGCCTGGTGGTGGCATGAGGACATCGCAAAGGCATTGACGTGACATCATTACGGTGTCATAGTGATGCGCATGGACATCACGGAGTACGTCGACGCACTGCGTCAGGACCTCGCCCGGGCGGCCGCGGCGATGGGTCCCGAGACGGAGCAGGCCGCATCGCGACTCGGGGTCGCGCTCGATTCGAGCGTCCGGCTCGCCCTCATGGACGCCCTGTCCCATGCCGCTGCCGAGATCACCAACGAGCTCGACGGCATCTCCGTCGAGGTGCGACTCCAGGGCCGCGAGCCGGTCTTCGTCGTCGTCGGTTCGGGCCCGTCGGTGCAGGCAGACGACACGACGCAGATCCGGACCGACGACACGGCTGCCCTGCCGGCTGACGAGGAGGGCGCCGAGACGGCCCGCATCACCCTGCGGATCCCCGACGCGCTCAAGGCGCGTGCCGAGGAGCTCGCCGCCGGCCGCGGCCAGTCCCTCAACACGTGGATCGTCAACGCCGTGCGCCTCGCGGCGATGCCGGGCCTCACCATCAACATCGGTGGCCAGCAGGGCGCGGGCCCTGGCGCTCCTGGCCGAAACCGCTCCTCCAACAAGCGAGTGCAGGGCTGGGTGCGCTGATGCGGCCCGGGAAGACGACCAGACACCAAGGGGATCCAACATGACCAACTTCGAGAACCACTTCGAGACGACCGGACCGATCAGCCTCAAGGTCGAGCAGCTCGTCGGCGACGTGACCCTCACCGCCACTGACGACCCGACGACCACCGTTCGCCTCAAGCCACACGGCCGCGGGGGCGAGGAGCTCGCGCAGCGCTTCACCGTCGAGGCGCGGGGCAACGACGTCGTCGTCCTCGCGCCGAAGAAGGAGGGCCTCTTCGGCCTGGCCTTCAAGGGATCCGTCGACGTCGAGGTGTCGCTGCCGTCCTCGAGCACCGTCGACACCCGCACGGGCTCAGGCGACATCCACGGCACCGGCCTCTTCGCCGACGTTCGCGCGGCGACCGGCGCGGGCGACATCGGCTTCCACGAGCTGGGCGCAGCCAACCTCAAGTCCGGCTCGGGTGACATCGCGGCCCAGGTCGTCCGGGGCGAGGCCCGGCTCAAGACGGGCTCGGGTGACGTTGCCATCGGCCAGGCGGGCGACCGCGTCGACATCGTGTCCGGCAGCGGCGACGTCGCCATCCGCCGGGCCGAGGCCGAGGTCAAGGCGAAGACCGGCTCCGGCGACGTCACGATCAAGACGTCGGTCGCCGACCTCGACCTCATGACAGGCACCGGCGACGTCCGGCTCGACGGTGTGCATGGGGGCACCGTCAAGGCGCGCACGGGCACCGGCGACGTCGTGATCGGCGTCGCGAACGGCGTCGCCGCCTATCTCGACCTCAACACGGTCACCGGCGATGTCGACGTCGACCTCGAGCAGTCCGAGGGGCCCGGTGACGCCGAGGCCCGCGCCAGCCTGATGGTCCAGTCCGGAAGCGGCGACATCCACGTCAAGAGGGCGCAGGTGAGCCTGACATGAGCCC
>NZ_JAJJPG010000109.1:10067-12048 GCF_032907665.1 Intrasporangium sp. | reverse complement strand
AGGCCGTTCGGGCGTCGTCAGTAGGCCATGCCCATGACCTCCCGCACCGTCGCGAGCGTCCGCTCGGCGACCACGTTGGCCCGGGCGTTGCCGTCGCGCAGCACACCGACCACGTAGCCCGGGTCTCGCTCGAGCTCGGCGCGTCGCGCCCGGTGGTCTCGGAGACCGTCGTTCACCGCCTCCGTGACGACCTGCTTGAGGGCCTGCGCTCCACCCTCGCCCACTCGCTCGGCGATCGACTCGGGGGCCTCGCCGAGGAAGAGGCCGGCAAGCACCAGGAGGTTGGCCACCTCTGGACGGTCCTTGGGCTCGAAGGTGATCCGTCGCTGCGAGTCGGTCCTCGCTCCCCGGATCCGAGCAGCCGTCTCGTCCGCCGTGTCCCGCAGGTTGATGACGTTGCCGCGGCTCTTGCTCATCTTCGCGCCATCGGTGCCGAGGAGCAGCGGGACGTCGCTGAGCAGGGCCTCGGGCTCGGAGAAGATCCGCTGCCCAGCGGCATACCGCTGGTTGAACCGGCGCGCGATCGCCCGGGTCTGCTCGAGGTGCGGCAGCTGGTCGCGTCCGACGGGCACGACCCGGCCATGGCAGAAGAGGATGTCGGCCGCCTGGTGAACCGGATAGGTGAGGAGGAGCCCGGACAACGGCCGACCGCCCGACAGCTCGAGCTCGTCCTTGACCGTCGGGTTGCGCCGCAGCTCGGCCTCCGTGGTGAGTGCCAGGAACGGCAGCATGAGCTGGTTGAGGGCCGGCACCGCAGAGTGGCTGAAGATCGTCGTGCGCTCGGGATCGATCCCCGCAGCCAGGTAGTCGAGAATGAGCCCGTGGACGTGCTCCCCGATGGCGCCGACCCCGTCTCGGTCGGTGATGACCTGGTAGTCCGGGATCACGATGAAGGTCTCGACGCCCTTGTCCTGCAGGCGAACCCGGTTTCGCAGGCTGGCGAGGTAGTGGCCCACGTGGAGGGGGCCGGTCGGTCGGTCCCCCGTGAGCACCCGGAAGCGCTCCGGGTGACCAGCGGCCTGCTCGTCGATGAGTTGGTCGAGGACGGCGCTTCGCTCGCGAGCGGCCGCGTAGGTCGCGCCCTCGTCGGCGTTGACCTGGCCCGTGTGGACGTCTCCCGTGTGGACGTGACCTGTGTGGACGTCTCCCGTGTGGACGTGATCTGTGCAGGCCTCGCCTGGGTTGTCTGCGTCTGGGTTGTCTGCGTCTGGGTTGTCTGCGTCTGCGTTCACCGCGACGGCGACCGCTGCGGCGCTGTCGGCACCTCGCGCGCTGGTGGTTGTCATGGTGTCTCCATGGGTTGGGTGGCCCACGGGTGACACGACCTGTCGGTGACAAGCGAAGAGCCGCCCGCAGGCGGCTCGGTTGGATGGGTTCGTTCGGATGGCCGCCTCAGCTGGGCAGCCACCACGCGCGGATCGGCGAGGCGAACGAACTCATGACGCGAGGATAGCCCAATCCGGGGCGACCTCGCATGGGCCAATGACAGGCGATCGGCTCGGCCCCGACCGACCGCCTGTCGGCCTCGCTGGGACCTCGCCCCGACTCGAACGCACGAACCGGTCGAGTCAACGGGAGGTCCCAGCTCCTTCCAGTGTGCCTCCGTCTTCGACATCCCGCGCGGCGAAACGATCGAGAACCCGACTGGCCCTGAGCGTCACCCAACGGGACGGCTCGCGTCCGGAGTCCGGCGGCAGGTGCGTCTCACCCGGCCAGGTGCGCGCTGTCCAGCGCCCGTCGTTCCGTCGGCGGGAGCGCAGCACGTCGAGCGCGGCGCCCATCCTCGGGTCCGGCGGGACCTGCAGGGCCGCGAGGCACTCGACCCGCGGAGGATGTCGAAGTGCCATCGCGGCGGGTGGTGGAGCCGGGTGAAGTCGTCCCGGATCGTCTTGCCGGTGCGCTCGCTCCGGAAGAGCTCATGGCGCAAGAGGAACTCGACGGAGGTGGTCGCCGCGTCCTCGAGCTCGTCCACCCGGTGTCG
>NZ_JAJJPG010000109.1:4418-9967 GCF_032907665.1 Intrasporangium sp. | reverse complement strand
CCTCCCCGGACTCCGGGAGAAGGCCGAGGCCGTCCGGGAGGCCTGCACCCGTCTGCGCTTCCACGAGGCGCTGCGGCGGCGGATCCCCGAGGCCGCTGCGGAGTCGCGGGTCCGCGGGGCCCGCGCATCCGCGGCCCTCGACGGGGCGGACTACCCGGTGGACCTCGTCCGCGAGCTGACCACAGGCGCGCGCTCCTGGCCGGAGGACCTCAGCCCCGACCTCGCCACGCTCAAGGGCGCGATAGCTGCGACGGCCGAGAGCGAGCGCGTCGCCGCCATCGTCCGCACTGCTCCGCTGCAGGCGCTCGCCCGGCTCCACGTCGCGGCCGCATCCCCGTTGGTGGACCCGGATCGCACCGCCGTGCTCGGTCGTCCCCGGACACCGGGCGAGGACTCGGCGGAGCTCGTCGACCTCGGCCCAGCACCCCAGGCCGCCGAGGTGTCACGTCGGCTCGCACAGCTGGCAGATCTCGTCGTCGCGGCATCAGCGGCCACCAACCGCGTTCCCGCAGTGGTGATCTCGTCGGTCGTCCACGGGGAGATCCTGTCCATCCGCCCCTTCGTCCATGGCAACGGTCTCGTCGCGAGAGCCATGGAGCGGGCCCTCGTGCAGGCCCTCGGTCTCGATCCGACGGGTGTCGCCGTCCCGGAAGCCGGCCACGTCGCCAACGGTGCCGTGACCTACACAGGCAGCTCAGCGGCATACGGCACGGGGAGCGCAGCGGGCGTGGGACTGTGGCTCGGGCAGGCCGCGGACGCGCTGCTCAACGGCGCCGTGGAGGGCGAACGGATCTGCGACGCCGTGCGGGCGGGCCGGCTCACCTGACCCGTCGGGGTGTGAGCGAGGGAACTGCTTCCGGCCGTATGTCAAGACTGTTGCCACGCCGATGAGGTGGGGTACAAAGGGAGCAGGAACCATGCATCGCCGTGAGGCGTAGGACGGCTCCGAAGGCAGTACAGGCGAGAGCGAGAGGTACCCACGCGACGGCAGTTCACTTGGAACAGTCCACCCTCGGGTCCACACCGGGGCGACACTTCAGAAATGCACGCTTGGTAGCCCACCCCGCTCTCACGAGGCCCCCGACCTGGTTGGGGGCCTCGTCCTTGTCCACCGCTTGACCACCAGGGCGCTGACGACGCGCGGACTGGTTCGCCCTCGACGGCACGCCCCGGCGCGTGCGGTTTGCATTTGGCCGATCGACAGGCTGAGGATGGTGGCGCGCTCCCCTCCGGGGTCGAGCGCCTCGGGTGACTGGCCCCTCCCCCCCGGCGCCAGCCCCGTGAGGCGGCCCCCGTCTCCCCCCGACGGGGGTCGCCGCCCTCGGGCGGACGAGGAACGCCGTCCACATCCCCGGCTGGGTAGGGTGCCCTGTCCACAGGCGGCCGTATGCCGCTGGGCGGGCGACCGCGGTTCGGCGACGGTAGGCGCATGGGACACGTCATCGCCGTCATC
Organism: Intrasporangium sp.; assembly: GCF_032907665.1. Taxonomy (GTDB): domain Bacteria; phylum Actinomycetota; class Actinomycetes; order Actinomycetales; family Dermatophilaceae; genus Intrasporangium. The sequence continues at coordinate 8,514 of NZ_JAJJPG010000109.1, read as the reverse complement.
CCGGCCTCCGGTGGGGTCGGGGCCACCACGCTCGCGGGCGTCCTCGCGGTTCGGGCGGGGGAGGCCGGGCAGTCCGTGGTCGCCGTCGACCTCGACCGGTTCGGCGGGCGTCTCGACGTCGTCCTCGGGGTCGAGCAGGAGCCCGGCTGGCGCTGGGACCGGCTGCGCGACGTGGCCGGCGTCGTCGACGGCGAGGGACTGGCACGTGAGCTGCCCAGGGTGGGCACGGTGCCGGTGCTCTCGGGCACCGGACGGACCGGGACGCCGGTCAGCACGGAGTGGATGGAGGTTCTCCCGGACGTCGTGGCCGGCCTGGCCGCGGCGCACCGGGTCACGGTCCTCGACGTGGCCCGCGATCTTCCGGTCGTGGCCGCCGTGGCTCCCTTCGTCGACGCCTGGGTGGTCGTGGTCGGCACCGGTGTGCCTCAGCTCGCCTCGGCCGCGGTGGCCGTGCCGACACTTCGTGGCCTCGTCGACGGGGTCTGCGCGGGACCCGTTGCCGGTGTGCGACGCCGGCCGTGCCAGCCGTGGGTCGTGCTGCGCGGCATGCGTATCGAGGACGAGATCGCCGACGCCGTGTGTGACCACCTCGACGCCCCGGTCGTCGCACGGGTCCGCGACGACGCGCGCCTGGTCTCCGATGTGACGTGCGGTGAGGCGCCCGGCTCCCGGGGGCGCGGGCCCGCGGTCGATGCCGCGGACGAGATTCTGCTCCGGCTCGTCTCGAGGCCCCCGGTCGATCTGGCTCCCGCACCCGACAGCGCGAGTCCTGCGGCAGCGGTGGCCTCGGCCGCCGCGGGAGCAGCCCGGCCCGACGATCCCGGAGCAGCCCAGCCCGCCGCGTCGCAGTGGCGGTGGTCGGCATGACGCTCAGCCCCGCCATGTGGCAACGGGTGCGTGCGGGGCTGCCCCCGGATCCCCTCCGCGTGGCCGACGTCGCACTGCAGGAGGCCGGGGCGCTGGGCGCGGAGCGGGTCGCCGAGTCGCGGGAGGCGCTCGCGGCCCGGGTGCTCGGCGCCGGTCCCCTCGAGACCTGGCTCGACGACCCCGCCGTCACCGACCTCGCGGTCAACGGCGACGGCAGGGTCTGGGTCGACCGGGGCGACGGGATGGAGTGGACCGGGGCGATCGTCGCGGCTGACGACGCCCGCGCGCTCGCGGTCCGCTTGGCCGCCCGGGCCGGACGCCGCCTTGACGAGGCGAGCCCCTGGGTCGACGGCCAGCTCCCGTCGGGGGCACGGCTGCACGCGGTCCTGCCCCCGCTGGTCGCGGGTGGTCCGCACATCACGATCCGCATACCGGCCCGCGACCACCTCTCCTTCGGCGCCCTCGAGGGGGCCGGCATGTTTCCCTCCGCGTGGGGCGTGGTGCTGCGCGAGGTCGTCGCGCGGCGGCTGGCCTTCGTGGTGTCAGGTGGCACCGGCGCGGGCAAGACGACCCTGCTTGCGGCACTGCTCGGGCTCGTCGACCCCACCGACCGGGTGCTCGTGGTCGAGGACGTCCGGGAGCTGCACGTCGACCACCCCCATGTCGTCCGGCTCGAGGCGCGGCCGCCCAACGTCGAGGGGATGGGGGAGGTGACCATGACCACCCTGGTGCGGCAGTCGCTGCGGATGCGCCCCGACCGCATCGTCGTCGGCGAGGTGAGGGGCGCCGAGGTCCGCGAGCTTCTCGCTGCCCTCAACACGGGCCACGAGGGTGGCTGCGGCACGGTGCACGCGAACGCTCCCGAGGACGTCGTGGCCCGGTTCGAGGCCCTCGGGGCCCTTGCCGGGCTGGGACCCGCAGCGGTGCGGGCCCAGCTCGCGGCGGCGGTGGACGTCGTCGTGCACGTCACGAGACGGGGCGGAGCCAGGCGGGTCCAGACGATCTCGGCGCTCTTCCGGCGTGGCGGCGAACCTGTCGTGGAGACGGCCCTCTCGAGTGACGACGGTGGACGGGTGAGCGAGGTCGGGCCTGCCTGGCCCGCCCTGGCTTGCCGTCTCGGACTCGATGCTGATGCGGTGCCCGCAGGTCCGGCGGCGACCCCACGGCAGCGTGGTGATGCTCCAGGGCGGGGCAGTGCGTCGTGACTGCCGTCGTGGTGAGCGGCGTGCTCGTCGCGCTGGCCTTCGTGGTGTGGCCGGCGGGGGCGCGTGTCGCGCGGGCGAGCGACGTGCTCGAGGCCGTTCCTGCACGAGCCCCTCGTCCTTCCGGTCCGGGACCGGAAGGTCGGGGACTCGCCGTCGGTGAGGAGGGCACGCGGTTCGCCGTCGGTGCGGGAGACAAGGGAAATGCGGGAGACGCGGGAGACCCGGGAGGCATCGCTGAGATGCTGCGCGAACTGTGGCGCGCCGACCCCGTCGAGCTGATCCGCACCTGGCGGCAGGCACGACAGCGCACCCGGTCGGTCACCGCAGGGGTCCTTGCTCTCCTCGAAGGGATCGCCCCGGCGCTCGAGGCCGGACTCCCGCCGGCCGTCGCGGTGCGCCTCTCCGGCTCCTCGGTGGGGACTGGGCGTGATGCGCAGACGGAGCTGCTCGTGGCCGAGCTTGCCGAAGCCTGCGAGCTCGGCGGTCCGATCGCGCCGGTCTGGCGGGCATGGGCGGCGTCGACGGGATCACCGGACCTGTCGTTCGTGGCTGCGGCCTGGCAGCTGACGGAGCTGACCGGTGCGCCCCTGGCCGACGCGGTCCAGCGCGCCGTCGTCTCCGTGCGGGAGGCTCGGGAACGCACTCGCCGCGTCCACGTCGCGGTCGCTGGGCCGAGGGCGACCGTGGTGGTCCTCACGGTGCTCCCTCTGACCGGTCCGGCATTCGGCCTGGCCTGCGGGGTGCCGCCATCGGAGCTCTACCTCGCCAGCCCGGTGAGTGCGGCCGCCGCTTTCGTCGGGGTCGTCCTCATCTGGGTGGGCCGACTGTGGTGCCGTCGCCTCGTCGAGTCGGCGACCCGCGCGGGCGGCGACGGCGACTCCTGGCTGGGGATGCCGGCGTGAGTCCTGCCCTTGCGACTCCCGCGCTGGTCACGGGGCTCCTCGTGATGGTCGCGGTGCTCGTCGCGCCGGGGCGGCAGGATCGCCCCGGCGAGGAGCCGTGCGACTCCGAGCTCGAATCGCGCCGGGGCGATGACCCCGCGGGATCGACGTCGGCGTCCGCGGAAACGTCGTCGGCAGCCCTACCGGAAGCGCCGTCGCCGGGACAGGTGCAGTCGGCCCTCGTCCTCCTCGCGCTCGGCTATCGGTCGGGTCAGCCCACCTGGGAGGTGCTCGGCGCGGTCGCCGACGTCCTCGACGCGGGGCCTGAGGATCCACCCGCGGTCTCCCGAGACCTGCGGCAGGTGGCGGCCGCCCTTCGGTGGGGAGCCTCCGACACCGAGGCCTGGGCGTCGGTGGATGAGGTCTGGTCCGGCGCTGGGCGGGCAGTCGCCATCGCTCACCGGGCGGGGATCGCCCCGGGTCCCCTGCTCCTGGCCGCGGCGGAAGATCTTCGGAGGGCCTCGCTGGAGCAGGTCGAGCTCGCGGCAGCGCGGGTCGGGGTGCGGCTCGTGGCCCCGCTCGGACTCGTGCTCCTCCCGGCCTTCTGCCTGACGACGGTCGTGCCCCTCGTCGTCGCGCTCGCGGGACAGCTGTTGAGCGGCTGACCGCGACTCGGGTCTCTCACGACACCAGGTCGTGAGATGCATTGAAAGGGAAGGGATTTCACATGTATGGACAGGTGAGACGAGTGGTCAGGAGGCTTCTCGGTGAGGCGGGCATGTCGACGTCCGAGTATGCCGTCGGGATCATGGCCGCCTGCACCTTCGCGCTGGTGCTGCTTGGTGTCGTGCGCTCGGACGCCGTTCGCAGCGCGCTGACGGGAATCGTCCAGAGCGCCCTCGGTCTCGCGGGTTGATGCGTCGATCGACTCGGCGTGAGGCGGGGATGGTGACGGCCGAGCTGGCCGTCGCCATCCCCGTTGTCGTGCTGGTGCTCCTGGGGTGTCTCGCGGGCTTGAGCGCGGCAGTCGACCAGGTGCGGTGCGTGGATGCTGCGCGGCTCGCCAGCCGTGCGGCCGCCCGGGGAGACTCGCCGTTGCGCGTGCACGAGCTCGCGCAGCGCGGCGCACCAGATGGGGCCGTC
>NZ_JAJJPG010000109.1:0-4318 GCF_032907665.1 Intrasporangium sp. | reverse complement strand
TGCGGACGGCCTCGTCCTCGAGGTCGGTGCGGCAGTGGCCGGCCCGGCGTGGTTCGAGCCGGCCAGGGCGAGGTCGAGGGCGGGGCCAGAGCGGGGGATCAGTTCGATGTGATCGATCGAGCTGGACCTCGATCGATCACATCGACCGTGGTCAGGCGACGGTCGGCCCCGGGTAGCGGGGTCGGTCCGTCGCGGTCTGCTCGGAAGGCATGAGGATCCACAGGATGGGGTAGACGAGGAGCTGGCTCCCCGGGATCACGAAGAGCAACAGGACGAAGAGGAGTCGGGCTGGCCAGGGAGCAAGTCCGAAGCGTCGCCCCAGTCCTGCGCAGACACCCCCGAGGACGCGATCCTGACGGGGTCGGACGAGGCCCTGGTCGGCGAAGGTCTGGTGAATGTCATGCATGGTCGTGACTCTCTCGAGGCGGGCCAGGAGGGCATCTCCTGACATCTCCACTGTGCGCCCACCACGCTCGGGGATCTATCGGGCGGCGCCCTGACCCGACCCGGATCCGTCCCCGACCTCCCCCTGACGCAACCCCGGACCCCGCCCCGAGCCGCCCTGGAGCTGACCCTGAGACGCCACGAGGCCTGCCCCGAGGTCCCAGTTGGGGAAGAGGGTCACTCGTCGACGTGCGGCGGTCTGGGGTGCTCCCTCGGTGACGTTCCTTCTGGGTGCGTTCCCGTCGGTGGCGCTCCCTCTGGTGCGGTCAGCGGCTGGACCAGGCATCTGCGGCGGCGAGGAGCTGGCGCACGTCCTCGGGCAGCTCTCCGGTGCGGACCCGGGTCGGAGGAGGTGCGATCGGGGACCTCGCGGAGGCCGGCGCGGAGCCGTTCGTCGGCTGTCCGCCCGTGGTGCCGTCGGGTGTCCGACGAGTGGTACACGCCGCGCTACATCGCCGCGACGCAGAGGCTAGGCAGGTGGTGGGCGACGTCGGCAGATGACGTCCCGTGTGGGGCGCGGGCCGCCCACCTCGGCCAGGCCGGCCGGCCGGCAGGCGGCGTGGCGCGGCATGCCCCGGGGTGGTGAGGTGTCGTCCCCTCACCACCCCGGGACCCTTGGACCTGCCAAGGAACCGGCCCGGGCGCCGCGGCGTCCGGGGGTCGTCGGCCACGGTAACCCCGCGGGCCACGACCTGACCACCCCGATCTCGCAGCCGCATTCACCCCGCCGCCACGATGGGTTCCCCACGTGCACCAGGCGATCTCTCGCGACGTCACTCGGTCCGGCCCGGCGCAGCCGTCGATCCGAGGGGCACGAGCGGCACGAGGGCGGCCAGGGTCAAGGCGCACGAAGCGGGGCGCCGGACAGTTCCTCCCTGGTGGCTCTCATCTGCCGACAGGGAGGAGGAGTTCAATAGAGCCAAGTTATTGGTCCACCAACTATTGATTATGTCTCAGAGTGGGGGAGGGGTCCCCGGAGGCTCAGTCTGCGCTCGAGAGTGACCGCACGCAGAGGCGGGGTCCCACCTGTGTCGTGGAGGCCTCCTCGACAGGGTCACCGCGGACTGTGACCCGGGCGCCGGGCGCTGCGTCGACGGACCAGCCGGGCGGCAGCACGAGCTCCCAGATGACGCCGCCATCCTCGGTGAGGACGAGCGGGTGCGTCTCCACCTCGGCGTGGGACAGCGTCCCGGTAACGACGACCTCCGCCGGGCGGGGTCGCCCGGAAGCCTGCTCGATCGAACGGCGCACGTGCTCACGCAGCTCCTCGGCGCCGAGGCTCTCGGAACGAGGAGCGGGGAGGCCCCGGCGCCTGCCGGAACCTCCCCGCTGGCTGCGGTCGGACATCGTCTACGGGACGTCCACCCGGACGATCGTCGGGTTGGGCATGCCGTCCACGCCCGAGTAGGCGACCGAGCCGAGGTACTTCGTCTCCGCGTCGAGCCCACTGAAGGCCAGCGAGATCGTGCCCGTCTCACCGAGGGTGGCCGAGCCCGGGGCGGTCACGGTCATGTTGCCCGCGTCCGCGCCGCCGAGCACCCAGCTGTGGAGCCGGTACGGCGTGGTGCCGAGGACGCCCCAGCCCTGGACGACGACGGTGTAGGTCGCCGCCACCGGATTGAGCAGGTTGACCTCCTCAGCCGACGTGCCGGAGCCACTGCTCCCGACCAAGGTGGTGCCCCGGAAGACACACAGGTCGAGGTCGGTTCCCGGGTTGACGTCCGCGTCGAAGAGCGAGAAGCGGGCGTAGGTCGTGCCTGCCGGGACGGCGACGTCGGTCAGCTGCGCGTTCGGGGAGCTGAGCGAGCACGTCGAGTCGGTCGGGTCGTCGGCGACGGTGCCCGCGGTCACGTCGGCGGGGACGAGCCCGCGCGCCGTGGCCGAGAAGTCGCCGGTGTAACCGAAGGTCACGTCGTAGCTCGTCCCGTCCGGATCGGCCGCGACCTGGGCGGGCGCGGCGAGAGCGACCGGGCGGACCACGATGGGCGAGCGCACGGTGTGCGTGCCGTCCGACCAGGCCAGCTGTCCGCCCGTGTAGGCGTTGAGGGCTGCCGTGGTGCGCGTGAAGGCGACCGTGAACGACTGCGTCTCACCCGGGGCCAACGTCAGGCTGGACGGCGAGACCTTCGTCGTGATCCCCGACATGCCGCTCACCGACGCGGTGTAGGTCGCCTGCGTGGAGCCGACGTTGGTCACCTTGCGGGTGACCGTCTGCACGCCGGCGAGGTCACCGATGGCGATCGAGGCTCCGTTGAAGTCGCTCGCGTCCGTGCTGTACCCCGCGTTGGTCAGGGCCGTGCACGTGGCGGGACCGACCGCACGGCTGGTGCCGCAGAGGAAGGCCAGCCACTCGTTCCACGAGCTGTCGTAGACGAGGCCTGGATCCGCCGCGGAGTTGGGCTGCACGTGGCCCGCGCCCTGGCGGAAGATGAGCAACGGATTGGTGCTGGGCGGAGGCGTACCGCCGTCGAGGACGTCGTAGCCGGTCGTCATGAGCGCGCTCTTGATCGCCATCGGCGACCAGTCAGGGCGGAGGTCCTTGAGCAATGCCGCCAGACCAGCGACATGCGGACTCGACATCGACGTGCCCGAGATCTGGTTGAAGCCGTAGCCTTGGTTCGTCACGGGCGAGTATGCCGCGAGGACGTCCTGGCCCGGGGCGATGACGTCGGGCTTGAGCAGGTCGCCGCCACCAGCTCGGAGCGGTCCGCGCGACGAGAAGCTCGCCGTGAACGGCGCCGGCTCGTCGGTCGTCAGCGTCGCGACGTTGATCGTCGCGGTGGCTCCCGCCGTTCCGGCGTAGGCCTTGACCTCTGCGTAGACGTCGCTGTCGAGGTGGACGGTCGGCACGTAGTGGAAGTCGGCGTTGATCGAGCTGGTCGAGGTGTTGACGAGGACCATCCCGGCGCCGCCGGCCTCCCGAACCGCGAGGCTCTTGTTGGTGCGCGCCGTCGCGCCGCGCTCACAGAGCACGATCTTGCCCGCTACCTTGGCCTCGTCGAGAACGTTGCCCCCATCCGCGCTCGAGAAGCACAGGCGCACCTCGTCCGGGTCGGCACCGGGCTTGCCGGCCGACTCGGCGTCGATGAAGTCCGTGCTCACCGCTTCGGAGGCCAGCGACGCGCCGGCGTAGGTCTCTCCGTTGCCGAGGGTCACCGAGCCGTTGCCGCTGCGACTGTGGGTGCCGGCGGCGACGGTCGTGATCCACGGCGACGGGTGGTTGACCGTCGAGGCCGTCGGGCCGCTGTTGCCCGCCGACGCGGCCACGAAGACGCCGGCGTCGGCCGCGAAGAGGAACGAGATCTCGACCGGGTCGGCGAAGTTCGTCGACGTGCCGCTGATCGAGTAGTTGATGACGTCAACGCCGTCGGCGACGGCCGTGTCGATGGCGGCAACGAGGTCGGACGACGTGCCTCCGGCGCTGTCGCCCGACTCGGTCGACCACAGCGCCTTGTAGGCCGAGATCCGGGCCCGCGGCGCCATGCCGCTGATGCCGTCGGGTGCGACCGCGGCGCCCAGCCCGTCGACGGGCACGTTGTGGTTGCCGCCCGACGTGCCGGCCGTGTGCGTGCCGTGGCCGTTGTAGTCACGGGGCGAGTTGAACTCCCACGGACGCAGCGCATCGATCCCCGCGTCCCCGCCCCAACCCTGGTTGAAGTGGCGGGCCGCGACGAGCTTCTGGTTGCAGTTCTTGCCGGTGAACTCCTCGCCGACCTGGCACCGGCCGTTGAAGCTGGGCAGGTTGGTGTAGGCGCGCTTCGCGCCGGGGGCGAAGGAGGGGGTGCCGGTCGCGTCGACGCGGTCGGCGAAGGAGAGCGACTCGGGCCAGATGCCGGAGTCGATGATGCCGATGACGACGTCCTCGCCGGCGCTC
>NZ_JAJJPG010000108.1:7982-12084 GCF_032907665.1 Intrasporangium sp. | reverse complement strand
GGGGACGGGCGCGAAGGAAGGGGTGCGCGGGGAAAACCGGTGGGGGCGCGTCCCCGGCGGGACCTAGGGTTGAAGGATCATGCGAGACTTCCCGCCCGACGTCCGGGCCTTCACCGAGCGCGCGACGACCAGTGACGAGCCCGATACGCGCAGCCCGCGAGCCTTCCTGCGCTGGATGGTCCGCCAGCAGGGCACGCTCTTCTGGGCCGGGCTGCTCATCGCCCTCGTGTGGATGGTTCCCCAGACGCTGGGACCGTGGATGGTCGGGCGGGCGATCGACGCCGGCATCGTCACCGGGGACACGGGGGCGACCCTGCGTTGGGTCCTCGTCCTCGGCGCGGTCACGGTCGTCGGCGCCCTGAGCGGAGTCGTCTACCACACGATCATCGTCCGCGAGTGGCTCATCGCCCTCTACGGCACGACCAAGCTCGTCACCCGCAAGGCACTCCAGCTCGGCCACGTCCTCACCCGGCGCACCCCGACCGGCGAGGTCCTGTCGGTCTCGGGCAGCGACGGCGACCAGTTCGGCGCGCTCATGGAGATCACGACACGCGCGTTCTCGCAGCTGATCGCCTATCTCGCCGTTGCCGCGATCGTCCTGTCGACCTCGGTCCGGATGGGTCTGCTCGTCCTGCTGTCCGCTCCGCTGCTCGTCGTGCTCGGCACACCGCTGCTGCGGCCGATGCAGCGCTGGCAGGGCATCGAGCGCTCCCGCAACTCCGAGCTGACCTCGATGGCGACTGACATCGTCGCCGGCCTGCGCATCCTCCGGGGCATCGGCGGCGAGGAGACCTTCGGCAGCAACTATGCCGGCCAGTCGCAGCGGGTCAGGCACTCCGGCGTCATGGCCGGCAAGTGGCTCGGCTCGGTCGAGGCGGTCGGGGTGCTGCTCTCCGGTGCCTTCGTCGTTGCCCTCATGTGGCTCGGCACGAGGGAGGTCGCTCAGGGCCGGCTCACCGTCGGGCAGTTCGTCAGCTTCCTCGGCTACGGGCTCTTCCTGCTCCAACCGATGCGCACCTTCGTCGAGTTCGCCCAGAAGTGGATCCGGGCGGTGGTCTCGGCCCGCAAGGCCATCGCGGTGCTCGGTCAGCGTCCGCCCTGGGTCGAGCCCGACCACGCTCGGGCGCTCCAGCCTGGGGCGCCCATCGTCGACGAGGCCTCCGGAGCGACCTTCGCGCCCGGCCGGCTCACCATGGTCGTCTCCGCGGTGCCCGACGACGCGGCGGCGCTGGCCGACCGGCTGGGCCGCTACCTCCCGGCCGACGAAGGCACGCTCGTCAGCGACGAGATCCCTGAGGAGCTCAAGGGCAAGGCGGCGAGGCGCGAGCGTTCTCGACGGGCCCAGCGGCGCGAGGAGCAGGCCCGGCGCGACGAGGAGCGCGCCCGACAGGCGTGGGGCGTCACGGTCGGAGGCGTCGACCTCGGCTCCGTGCCCCTCGACGAGGTCCGTCGCCACATCCTCGTCAGCGACACCTCACCCCAGGTCTTCGCCGGCACGCTCCGGGATGCCGTCGACCCCCTCGGGCGCCTCTCGCGCGCACAGGCCGAGCTGGCGCTGCACACGGCCGCGGCCGACGACGTCTTCGACGCGCTGCCGGGCGGCTGGCAGGGTGAGCTCGAGGAGCGCGGACGCGGACTGTCGGGTGGGCAGCGCCAGCGACTCGTCCTCATGCGCGCTCTGGCGGCGGACCCGGAGGTGCTCGTCCTCGTCGAGCCCACCTCCGCCGTCGATGCCCACACCGAGGCCCGGATCGCTGAGCGGCTCGGACCGCACCGCGAAGGCCGGACCACCATCGTCATGACGGCGTCACCGCTCCTGCTCCACCACGCGGACGACGTCATCCTGCTCGAGGAGGGCAGGGCCACCACGCGCGGACGGCACGTCGACCTGCTGGCGAGCTCAGCGGCATACCGCTCCGTCGTCGTGCGTGGCGAGGTCCAGCCGACCAGCCACCCCGACCACGACGACGACCACCACGACGTCGACCACCACGGCGACCCGCGGACCCAGCACCTCGTCACCCACTTCAGCGAGGAGGAGGCACCATGACACACGTCGTCGCCGACGTCTCGCCCCTGCCCCCCGACCTCGCGGCCGAGTCGGCGCGGACCTGGGAGGGCCCGCCACAGGTGCCGGTCGTCCCGGAGGACCTGCGCCCTCCGCAGACCGCCTCCGTCCAGGAGCGGGTTGCCGCGCTCCGCCGGCGGCACCTGTTGCGGGAGCGTCGAGCGCACGAGTTCGTCGCCGAGCAGATGAGCTCGCGCAAGGGGCTGCCCGTCGCCGAGAGCCGTCGCGTCCTCAGGTTCATCGGAGACCTGCTCGCCGAGCGGAGGCTGACGGTCGCGGCTGTCGTCGTGGCCAACGCCCTCGCTGCCGGTGCCGGGCTGCTCGTGCCCCGGCTGCTCGGGGGGCTCGTCGACTCGACCGTCGCCGACGTGCAGGCCGGTCGTCAGGAGGCGGCGCTCGCGGCAGCCAACTCGATGGCGCTGCTCGTCGCGGGAATCGTCGTCATCCAGGCCGCGCTGACGTTCGCTGCGCAGGTCAGCTCGGCAGTCCTCGGTCAGGGTGTGCTCGCCTCGGCACGCGAGTACGTCGTCCGCGCCATCCTCAAGCTGCCCCTGTCGCGCGTCGAGTCGGCTGGATCCGGCGACCTCGTCACCCGGGTCACCCGAGACGTCGGGACGATGAGTGAGTCGGTGCGATGGGCGCTGCCCCAGGCGATCATCGCCGGGACCACCGTCGTGCTCACCCTCGTCGCGATGCTCGGCAACTCGGTGATCCTGTCGCTGCCGTCCTTCGTCCTCATGGCGCTGGCCATGCTCCAGATTCGCCGCTACCTCACGCGCGCGCCCAAGGGCTACCTGACCGAGGGTGGCACGTACTCCCGGATCAACACGACGCTGACCGAGACCGTCGAGGGGGTGCGCACCGTCGAGGCCCTCGGTCTCGGCTCGAAGCGCCTGCGTCGTGGCGACGACGACATCGAGGTCTCCGGCCAGGCCGAGCGATACACCCTGACGCTGCGCAACCTGCTCTTCGTCGTCATGGACCTCGCCTTCAGCCTTCCCCGGGTGCTCGTCCTGCTCGTCGGCGCGATCGGCTACCTGCAAGGGTGGGCCACGCTCGGCCAGATCACGACGGCGATCCTCTACACGGAGGCGATCTGGCGCCCGTTCGAGATCCTCGTGCACACGGTCGACCGGGTGCAGGTCGGGGTGGCCTCGACGGCGCGGCTGCTCGGGATCGCCACGGTGCCGCCCGACCGCGAGGCGGGTTCCGAGCTGCCGGCCGGGCCGGACCTCGTCGGCCGGGACCTGCGTTACGCCTACCGGGCCGACCACGACGTCCTCCACGGCATCGACCTCGCGCTGCGGCCGGGGGAGCGGCTGGCCATGGTCGGCCCGAGTGGGTCCGGCAAGTCCACGCTCGGCCGCCTCCTCGCGGGGATCCACGGACCCCGCACCGGATCGGTCGAGGTCGGCGGCGTCAGCCTCACCTCCCTGCCGCTCGACGTCCTGCGCACCGAGGTCGCGCTCGTCACGCAGGAGCACCACGTCTTCATCGGATCGGTCCGTGACAACGTCGTGCTCGCCCGGGAGGACGCCTCCGACGAGGCCGTCGTCGAGGCACTGCGTGCGGTGGACGCGTGGGAGTGGGTGGAGCGTCTGCCCGACGGGCTGGAGACCAAGCTCGGCTCGGGACACACCCAGCTGACTCCGGGGCGCGCACAGCAGATCGCGCTGGCCCGGCTCATCCTCGCCGATCCGCACACCATCGTCCTCGACGAGGCGACATCGCTCATTGATCCCCGCACGGCCCGGCACCTCGAGGGCTCGATGAACGCGCTGCTCACCGGCCGCACCGTCGTGGCCATCGCCCACCGTCTTCACACGGCGCACGATGCGGAACGGATCGCGGTGGTCATGGACGGCCGGATCGTCGAGCTCGGCAGCCACGACGAGCTCGTCGGGCAGGACGGGGAGTACGCCGCGCTCTGGCGGGCCTGGACCTCCTGAGAGCACACGGCAACCCAGCTCGTATGCCGCTGGGTTGCCTCGCACGCGCCCCCGCCCTCAGCGTCGAGTGGCCCCAAATGCCGGG
>NZ_JAJJPG010000108.1:2311-7882 GCF_032907665.1 Intrasporangium sp. | reverse complement strand
CCCCAACGGTCGAGTGGCCCCAAACGCCGGGGTCGCCCTCAGGTCGAGTGGCCGCAAGAGTCGGCCCAAAAGGTCGAGGGGCCTCAACTCCACGGCTTTTGCGGCCACTCGACTTTGGCTCTTGGCCGTGCCTTCCTGCGTTTGGGGCCACTCGACTTGGCGTTTGGGGCCACTCGACGGGGCCTACTCGCCGGGCACGACGTCCCGGCGCCGGAAACCGACGAAGCCGGCCGCGGCGAGGGCCAGCGCCAGCCCGCTCATGACGACGAGGGGCGCGGCGTCGACGTCCGCGCCCGGCACGAGCGGCGTGTGGTAGACGGGCGACAGGGACATCGCCCAGTCCGGCAGGCCGAGCATGCCGCCGAGATAGAGCGCGATGGTGACCCAGACGACGAGGGCCCATGCGAGCGCGGCCAGCCGAGGGATGAGTCCATAGAGGGCGACGGCGGCCGCGATCATCAGCAGGGTCGCCGGGAGATACGCGAGCGAGGCGACCGTGAGGTCCCAGATCCAGTGGCTCTCGCCCGTCCCCGCGGCCATGCCGAGCCCGACACCGAGGCCGATGAGCAGGAGCATGGCGGTCGCCTGTGCGGCGACGACGACGGTCCAGCCGCCGAGCAGCGCGGGCCGGGAGCTGCCCGTGACGAGGACGGCCTCGGCGCGCCCGGCCGCCTCCTCCGAGCGGAGGCGCACCACGCCGGCCACACCGATGGCGATCGGTGCGATGACGAGGAAGGACAGCATCGCGGCGGCGAAGCTCGTCGTCAGGTCGGCGAGGTCGATCGCGATCCACTCGCCGATCTGGGGGATGTCCTGCATGACGTCCTCGAGCGAGTTGGCGAGCGCCCCGAAGGCGATCGCGAAGAAGACCATCCCGATGGTCCAGCCGAGGGCCACGTTCCACAGGAGGCGATGGGCGAGTCCGACGTTGGACAGCAGCCGGGGCGATGCCTGCGCCGGGCCGGGCCTGGGAGCGCGAAGGCCGGCGCCGAGGTCGCGTCGCTGCGCGAGGACCACCGTCGTGGCGAGCAGTCCGACGACCGCTGCGACCGAGAGGGCGAGCGGCCACCAGCGCAGGTCGACGTAGAGCTTGGTCTGCTGCGCCCAGGCGAGCGGGGAGAGCCAGGACAGCCACGAGCCCTGGTTGTCGATGACGTCGCCGAGGCCGCGGACGAGGAAGGCCAGGGCGAGCGCACCGAGCGCCATGCTCGAGGCAGCCCGCGCATGCTCGGTCAGCTGTGCAGTGATCCCACCCACCGCGCCGAAGACGAGGCCGGTGAGGGCGGTGGCGACGCCGATCGCGATGGAGCTCGCCGTCTCCTGGCCGGTGCCGACGAGCGCCACCGTGGTCGCCGCACCGACCGCGAGGTTGGCGAGTGCGACGGTGATGATGGCGGCGACCGCGGGGGCGAACCGGCCGACCGGCAGGGCGCGCACGACCTCGAGGCGCCCGGACTCCTCCTCGGCCCGCGTGTGCCGCACGACGAGCAGGATGCTCATGATGGCCGAGGCGATGAACAGCCACAGCGACAGCTCGTTCGCGAGCATCGCGCCGAAGGTGTAGTTGTCGAGTCCGAAGGCGGGACCGGTCATCATCACCGCGGAGGGGTTCGACATGAAGGCCGCGCGGGCCTGAAGCGACTCTGGGGTGGTGTACGTCGCGTCGAGTGAGGCAACCGACCCCGCGACGATGATGCCGAAGGAGACGGTCCAGATCGCGATGCGGACCCGGTCGAGCCGGAGGAAGAGCCGCAGCAGGTCGGACGTGCCGGCCCACGGGTCTGCGGTGCCACTGCTCCTCGGCTCCGGCGCGCGCGATCCCGGTGCCGCTCCGGAGCTGCGTCCTGCCGTGGTGGTGGGCGTGCTCGATGCGCTCATCGGGTCGCCGCCTCCGGGGCGACCGTGACCTCGTCGCCGTAGTGGCGCATGAAGAGCTCCTCGAGCGAGGGCGGTGCGATGGTGAGGTTCTCGACGCCGGTGTCGGCGAGCAGCCGCAGGACGTCGTTGACGTGGGCGTTGTCCACGTCGAAGCGCAGGTAGCCATCGTCGACGGTGAGGTCATGCACCCCGGTCGCCCCGGAGAGCGCCGCGGGGTCGGCCGCCGTCGTCGCCGTGACCGTCGATCTCGTGAGGTGGCGCAGCTCGGCGAGCGTGCCGGTCTCGACGTCACGGCCTGCGCGGATGATCGTCACCGTGTCGCAGAGCTTCTCGACCTCCGCGAGGATGTGGCTCGACAGGAGCACGGTGCGGCCCTGGTCGCGCAGGTTGCGCACCTCGTCGGTGAAGGCCGCCTCCATGAGGGGGTCGAGCCCGGAGGTCGGTTCGTCGAGGAGGAAGAGCTCGGCGTCGGAGGCGAGCGCCGCGACGAGGGCGACCTTCTGCCGGTTCCCCTTGGAGTAGGTCCGGGCCTTCTTCGTCGGGTCGAGCTCGAAGCGCTCGAGCAGCTCGTCGCGTCTGCGGCGGTCGGCCGCCTTGCCGTAGAGCCGCGTCAGGACGTCGATCGCCTCGCCGCCCGTGAGGTTGGGCCAGAGGTTCGTGTCCCCGGCCACGTAGGCGATGCGTCGGTGGATGGCGACGGCGTCCACCCACGGGTCGAGGCCGAGCACCTGAGCATGGCCGGAGTCGGCTCGCAGCATCCCCAGCAGGATCCGGATCGTCGTTGACTTCCCGGAGCCGTTGGGCCCGAGGAAACCGGCGACCTGTCCCGTCTCGACGCGGAGCGAGAAGCCGTTGAGAGCGTGGGTGGTGCCGAAGGACTTCGTCAGCTCGCGGGTCTCGATGGCGAGGTCAGACATGGGGACTCCTCTGGTTGTGGAGGGGGAGATGGAGGGTGGACAGGTAGGCATCGAGCCGGGTCGAGTCCGTCAGGAGCGGCTCGGTGTAGAGCTCGAGGAGAGGCAGGATCATCCGGTCCGCGTACGTGCGCAGCAGCGTCGGCAGCTCGGCGATGTCGAGGACCTCACCGCGCCCGGGGAGCTGCAGCAGGAGGGCGCCGAGCGCCTGCTCCGTGATGAGTCGGGCCCGTGCTGCAGGGTCGCGGCTGGCGCTCACGGTGCCGGCCTCTTCGGCCTCGTGGAGGTAGTCCTCGGCTCCGGCGGCGAGCTGGTCGACGAGCCGCGCGGCGAGTGCCCCGCCACTCTGGAGGCCTCGCAGGATGTAGCCGACGAGATGGGAGTAGCCCTCGATCTCGGCGAACTGTGCGAGCATCACGGCTGCGCCGCCAGGCGCCAGGACGGAGGCCTTGTTGGCCCGGATCTGGGCCAGGACGTGCTCGTCGCACGCCTCGCGCAGGCCGGCGCGCGAACCGAAGTGGTGCAGGATCAGCGCCGGACTCGCCGACGCATCGGCGGCGATGGCCCGCAACGGCGCGTCCATCCCGTCGGCCGCGAAGCGTCGGATGGCTGCCTCCCGGATGCGCGCCCGGGTGGTGAGGTCGGCTGCCGCGGCGGTCGGCCGCGTTGAACTCATGTACAGGATCCTAAACGCTTGTTCAGGACGTGTCCACGCCGTATGCCGCTCAGCTGCGCCCCAGCCAGCCCAGCGGCATACGGCCCCCGCTACTCGACCCCGTGCGTGAGGTGGGGGAGAGTGGCCCCATGACCAACAGCGATCCCATCGTCATCGTCGGGGGCGGTCTCACGGCCGCCCGTGCCATCGAAGCCATCCGGGAGAGCGACCAGGACACTCCGGTCGTCCTCGTGGGCAAGGAGAACCGGCTCCCCTACGAGCGCCCGCCGTTGTCCAAGGGCGTCATGCTCGGCAACGACCCCGAGGACTCCGCCTTCACGCACCCCCGGGAGTGGTACGACGAGAACCACGTCGAGCTGCGGCTCGGCGTCGCGGCGGACCGGCTCGACACCGGCGCTCGCACCGTGACGTTGTCCGACGGGAGCGAGCTCTCCTACGGCGCGCTGCTCATCGCGACCGGCTCCGGCCTGCGCAAGCTCGACGCGCCGGGCACCGACCTCGCCGACGTCTTCTACCTCAGGTCCATGCCGGACTCGGCGAAGATCCGTGCGCGTCTCGTCGCGGGGAGCGAGGTCGTCATCGTCGGCGCAGGCTGGATCGGCCTGGAGGTCGCCGCGGCCGCCCGGCACCACGGCGCCGAGGTCACCATCATCGAGCCGCAGCCGGCTCCCCTCTACGGCGTCGTCGGCGAGCAGGTCGGCTCCTGGTTCGCCGACCTCCATCGCGGCCACGGCGTCACGCTTCGACTCGGGGAGGGCGTCGAGCGGCTCGAGGGGGAGGACGGGAAGGTCACGGCTGTCGTGACGAGCAGCGGGGAGCGGCTCCCAGCGGACACCGTCGTCATCGGGGTCGGGATCCGGCCGAACACCCGGCTGGCGGAGGACGCCGGTCTCGAGGTCGACGACGGTGTCGTCGTCGACGAGGCACTCCGCACCTCAGCCGAGGGCGTCTACGCCGCAGGCGACGTGGCGAACTGGTTCAACCCCACCCTCGGGACCCGGCTCCGGGTGGAGCACTGGGCCAATGCGCAGGACGGGGGCTACGCGGCCGGCGAGTCGATCGTCGGCAAGGAGGTCCACTACGGGCCCATTCCGTTCTTCTTCTCCGACCAGTACGACATCGGGCTGGAATACGCGGGCCACGTGCCGCGTGACACGGACGCCGAGGTCGTCCTTCGCGGTGACCCCGCGAGCAACGAGTTCATGGCCTTCTGGGTCGTGCCGGAGGGCGACGGAGTCCGCGTCCTCGCAGGGATGCACGTCAACGTGTGGGACACGATGGACGCCGTGCAGGCGCTGATCCGGACCCGCGCTGCCGTCGACCGGGCTCGGCTCGCCGATCCCGGCGTCTCCCTTACCGACCTCGCCGGCCAGTGATCCCGTTTCCGACCGTCTCGCCCGGGTAGGGGCGGGGAGGACCCTCCCGAACCGACTTCCGAAGGTGGTCCCGATGGAGGCCCGCGTCGCCACTCTGCACGAGCTTCGCGCAGCGCTGCACACCGAGCACCAGCACCTCTGGCAGCTCATCGCCGCCGCACGACACGCGGCCGCTGACGCGCGCCGCACGGCCCTGCAGCGTCTCCTGCGCTACCTCGCCGTGCACGAGGCCGCAGAGGAGGTCTCCATCCACAACGTCTGGGTGGACGACTCGACGAGGGAGCGCCTCGACGAGGAGCGCGAGGCAGCGGAGATCGTCGAGCGTCTCGTCCGGGCCGTCGACCAGGCAGATGACCGCCCTGACGACCGGGTCGCCGACGGGGTCGACGGCGGGGTCGACGGCGAGGCCGGCGCGGCGGCGCCCTGGGACGACGAGTTCCTCTTCACCCTCGACCAGCTGGAGCGCAGCCTGCGCGACCACGCCGACGCCGAGGAGAACGAAGAACTGCCGATCCTCGCGACCGAGCTGACCCCGGAGCACCTCGGGGAGATGCTGCGGATCGTGCTGATGGTCCGCGAGGTCGCTGAGGACAGGGCGTCCCCGGTCGCGGACGCCTCGTTCGCGACCATGCGTCTCTCCGCCCAGCAGCAGTTCAAGGCCGCGGTGTCCCAGCTGCGCTGAGGTCCCCGGCTGCGCTGGGGTCCCCAGCTGCGCTGAAGTCCACAG
>NZ_JAJJPG010000108.1:0-2211 GCF_032907665.1 Intrasporangium sp. | reverse complement strand
GTCCACAGGTTTGCTCGTTTCGGGGACCGAGCCGCGATCGGCCAACTAGCCTCGTCTTGCTCGGGGTCGGGTGGAGGGGACGTGGACGAGCGCGATCGATGGTTGGCTGCTGCTGCCGAGATCCTCCATGCCCCGACGTCGGACGCGGCCCACGACCTGTTCGTCACTGCCCTGATGCGCGATGCCCGAGCCGAGCTGGCGACCCGGGTGAGCCTGCAGCCGGAGGCACCTGAGGTCATCGCGATCTCGGTCGACGGCGTGCGACCGGTTCCGCCCACGGAGCTGTGGCCGGAGGCGGCGGACGCGAGGAGGCACCCGCTCAACCGATACGTCGCGGACACGGGCGACACCTCCCCGGTCCGGCTCGTCGATGTCATCCGGGCGGGCTGGGAGCTCGACTCCCAGGGGTACGAGGCGATGGAGGCGCTCGGGATCACCCTGCACCAGCTGACTCTTCCGGTGTCGCCGAGGGGAGGCGCCTACGACGGCTGGGTCGTGCTCAACGAGGACGGCTTCGACGACGAGGTCCACGGTCGCTTCACCCGCCTCCAGGCGTTCCTCACCGGGCTCGACCGGCACGTGCGCCTGCTCGCGGCGCACGAGTGCTGGACCGCTGGTCTCGCGGCCGCAGCCGATGCGCCCCGACTGACGCCGCGCGAGCGGGTCATCCTCGGTCTCATGGAGTCGGGCTCGACGGCCGATTCCATCGCGGGCCGCCTGGCCATCTCACCGCGGACGGTGCACAAGCACCAGGAGAACCTCTACCGGAAGCTCGGCGCGTGCGATCGTCTCAGCGCGGTGCTGCGGGCCCAGCGCCTGGGCCTGCTCCACACTCCGGTCGACGATGCGACACCGACAGCACTGACAGCACCGTCTGCGCCGACAGCATGGTCGGGTCGGGCTGTCGTCCGGACCGGCCGCCCGGGCCGGCAGACGCCCGAAGAGGGCCGCCCCCCTGGGTGATGCGGCCCTCCTCGTTGCTCCCCCCGTTGCGAGCCCTCCCGTGGCGCGTGCCCCCTGCGCGCTGCCCCGGCCGGCTTGCTCCCGACTCACTCCTCCGGCGGCATCTCCCAGTCCGGAGCGCAGGTGGCCATTCCGTTGATGATCCCGACCGTGAGCGCCCCGAAGTCCTCGTCGGTGAGGAACTTGATCGCCGTGGGCGACTTGCCGGCGTTCCAGTAGGCACCGCCACCGATGACGGCCCTCATGTGGATGAGCGGTTCCTGCTCGGTCCCGGTCATCTCCATCCAGTCGGCGACGACGTCGTCGGCGACGTAGCCGCACTGCTCCGCATACTCCGGGCCGATGAGGAACGCCGTGCCGAGGTCGCTCAGCGCCAGCCACGCCGCCGTCTTGCCCGACGAGAGCTGGTCGTAGGCGGCCTGCTCCCACTCGGCCTTGTAGCAGTGGTGGGCCGAGGCCATGGTCGAGCCCGCGAGCGTGATCGCCGCGGTGGCCGCGAGGGCCGTGCCGGCCCGTCGCAGGGTCCGGTGGAGTGCACCCATTCTGTCTTTCCCTCCCTGATGGTGCCCGGGCAAACGTGTGTCCCGGGTGTCACCAGTGTCAGAGTCCAGGTAGGTCAGCGAAATACGCAGACCTACGTATGCCGCTGGGCTGGCTCGCGCACGTCGGCGCCCTCGTGCCGTGGCCGGGTTCGGCGGGCCCGGCGCGGTACGGTCCCCTCATGGATGCCGGCCACCGGAAGCGCTACGCCGACCTCGTCCGCCTTCTGGTCCGCCACGGGCGGCGCGACCTGCTGACCGGGGTCCAGGTCGACGAGTTCCTCACCCAGGAGGGCGAGGTCCGCGAGGTCGAGGGTGAGGGACCGGAACGCCTCGCGGCCGACCTGGAGCGGATGGGTCCGACGTTCATCAAGCTGGGACAGCTGCTCTCCACCCGAGTCGACCTCCTGCCACCGGCATACACCGAGGCCCTGTCGCGGCTCCAGGACGCCGTCGAGCCGTTCCCCGTGGAGCAGGTCCGCGAGATCATCGAGGCCGAGCTCGGCGCTCCCCTTCGGAGCTTCTTCAGCGACTTCGACGAGACGCCACTGGCGGCGGCCTCGCTCGCGCAGGTGCACCGGGCGACGACGCGCAACGGGCGGGAGGTCGTCGTCAAGGTCCAGCGACCGGACGTGCGAGAGGTCGTCAGCGCCGACATGGAGGTCCTCGGCTCGATCGCCGGGAGGCTGGACCGTCACACCGAGGTGGG